>JBGAKU010000054.1:0-24966 GCA_044224255.1 Geminicoccaceae bacterium | reverse complement strand
GCCTATCGCGGCGTCAACCCGCAAGGCTTCGTGCCGACGCTCGAGGTGGACGGCGTGCGGTTGGCCCAGTCGACGGCGATCCTGGAATATCTCGACGAGCGCTGGCCCGATCCGCCGCTGCTGCCCGCAGTACCGGCGGAGCGGGCGCGGGTGCGGGCACTGGCCGCGCTGGTGGTCAGCGACATCCAGCCGCTCAACAACCAGCGCGTCCAGGACGCGCTGCTGGCCGAGTTCGGGTTCGACCAGGCGACCCTGCAGCGCTGGTATGCGCGCTGGATCGCCGAAGGGTTCGCCGCGATCGAGCGGCTCCTGGCCGAGAGCCCGGCCACCGGCCGCTTCTGCCACGGCGACGTGCCGACGCTGGCCGACGTCTGCCTGGTGCCCCAGGTCTTCAACGCGCGGCGCTGGTCGTGCGATCTCGCGCCCTATCCCCTGATCCGGCGGATCGACGCGTCCTGCCGTGGGCTGCCCGCCTTCCGGATCGCGGCGCCGGAGGCGCAGGAGGACTGCCCCGACCGGCCGGCCGGGGGCGTGGGTGCGCCCGCGTGAGCACCGCCAGTCACCACTCCGCGGGTGCGTTGCCGCCAACAATTCGGTAGGCGTCCTTCGCCGCTCGCAATAGGGTGAGCCGCGAACGAAATCCGAGCGCCCGCCCCAAGGCGGGCCGTGTCACGATCAGGGGGTTTCATGCTCAGAAGGCACTTGCTGGCCTGTGCGGCCGTGCTGCTCGCCGGCTCCTTCGTCCTCGACGCCGCCCAGGCGCAGGACAAGAAGACGCTGGCGCTGGTGACCAACGCGTCCGCCGATTTCTGGACCATCGCGCGCCGGGGCACCGAGAAGGCGGCGAAGGAGCTGCCGAACTACAATATCGAGATGTATGTCGTCTCCGAGGCCACCGCGGCGGCTCAGCGCCAGATCCTCGACAACCTGCTCACCAAGGGTGTGGCGGGCGTGTCGATCAGCGCCATCGACCCCGCCAACTCGACCGAGATCCTGAACAAGGTCGCCTCGCAGGCGGTGCTGTTCACGACCGACAGCGACGCGCCCAAGAGCAACCGCGTCATGTACATCGGCACCGACAACGTCGCGGCCGGCGTGCAGTGCGGCGAGCTGATCAAGAAGGCGCTGCCGGACGGCGGCAAGATCATGCTGTTCGTCGGCACCATGGGTGCGGACAATGCGCGCGAGCGCGTCGAGGGCATCAAGAAGTCGCTCGAGGGCACCAAGGTCGAGGTTCTCGACATCCGCACCGACGAGGTCGACTTCGCGCGCGCCAAGCGCAATGCCGAGGATACGCTCACCAAGTATCCCGACATCAACGCCCTGGTCGGCCTGTGGTCCTACAACACGCCGCAGATCGTCGAGGCGGTCCGCGCCGCCGGCAAGGAAGGCCAGGTCAAGATCATCGGCTTCGACGAGGACCCGGTGACGCTGCGCGGCATCGCCGACGGCGTCATCGAGGGCACGGTCGTCCAGCAGCCCTTCGAGTTCGGCTATCAGTCGATGATCGATCTGGCGAAGGTGATCGAGGGCGACAAGTCGGTGGTGCCGGCCAACGGCCTCGACATCATCGCGACCAAGATCATCGACAAGTCGAACGTCGCCGACTTCGCCGCCCACATGAAGGAGCTTCTCCAGAAGTAGTCGCCACGGGGGCTGGCCGCCGGCCGGCCCCCGCCATCGCCGTCTGGGGAGGCCGGATGACGCGCCCGTTTCTCGAGCTGCGCGGGATCGGCAAGACCTATCCCGGCGTCACCGCCCTGGCCGACGTCGATCTCGCGGTGAGCGCCGGCGAGGTCGTGGGCCTGATCGGCGAGAACGGCGCCGGCAAGTCGACGCTGGTCAAGATTCTGGGCGGCGTCACCCGGCCCACCTCCGGCACTCTCCGCATCGACGGCGCCGAGCGCGACGGGCTGACGGTGGGCGAGGCGATTGCGGCCGGCATCGCCATCGTTCACCAGGAGCTCAACCTGTTCGACAATCTCGACGTCGCGGCCAACGTCTTCCTCGGCCGCGAGCCGCGCCGCGGCGGTCTCCTGCGGCTGATCGATCGGCCGGCGTTGCGGGCCCAGGTGCAGCCGATTCTGGACCGCCTCGGCGTCGAGTTCGGCCCCGACACGCCGGTGTCCGAGCTGTCGCTGGCCCAGATGCAGCTGGTCGAGATCGCCAAGGCGCTGTCGCTCGACGCGCGCCTGCTGATCCTGGACGAGCCGACCTCCAGCCTGACGCTGACCGAGACCGACCGGCTCCTGCGCGTGATCCGCGATCTCAAGGCCGCCGGCGTGTGCGTGGTGCTGATCTCGCATCGCCTGAACGAGGTCGAGCGCTGCGCCGACCGGGTCGTGGTCTTGCGCGACGGGCGCAAGGTCGGGGAGTTGGCCAAGGCCGAGATCGGCCATGCTGCCATGATCCGGCTCATGATCGGGCGTGACCTCAAGGCCCTCTATTTGCCGCCGGCCACGGCGCCGGGCGCCGCCATGCTCGAGCTCGAAGGCGTGCGTACCACGGCCTATCCGGACCGAACGGTAAGCCTGGCGCTGCGCCGGGGCGAGATCCTAGGGCTCGCCGGCCTGGTCGGCGCCGGCCGGAGCGAGCTCGCCCGGGCCCTGTTCGGCATCGATCGGCGCGTGGCCGGCGTGATCCGTCTGGATGGGGAGACCATCCGGATCGACGAGCCGCGCGACGCGATCGAGCGCGGCATCTATCTGGTGCCCGAGGACCGCAAGCGCTCCGGCCTCCTGCTCGATGTCTCGATCGCGGAGAACATCGCCCTGCCCGATCTCGCCAGCTACGCGCGGGTGACAATCCTGCGCCGGGGTGCCGAGACCACCAACGCCGAGCGGCAGCGGCAGCGGCTCGGCATCAAGGCGCCTTCGGTCGCGACTGTCGTGGGCAGCCTGTCCGGCGGCAACCAACAGAAGGTCGTGCTCGCCAAGTGGCTCTCGATGCGCCCGAGGGCGGTGATCTTCGACGAGCCCACCCGCGGCGTCGACGTCGGCGCCAAGAGCGAGATCTATGGGCTGATGCGCGGGCTCGCCGACCACGGCGTCGCGATCCTGATGATCTCCAGCGACATGGAGGAGGTGCTCGGCGTGAGTGACCGGATCGCCGTGATGCACGACGGCGCCATCGCCGGATTTCTCGATCGCGCCCGGTTCAGTGAGCACAACGTGCTGCGACTCGCGGTCGGCAAGGGCTTGGAGGAGGTCCCGGCATGCTGAGGAAGGAGCTGGGCCTGCTGCTGCTGATCCTGATCGTGGGTGCCGTGGTCGCGGTGCTCAACCCGCGCTTCCTGTCGCCGATCAACCTCTCCAACACCGCCAACCTGATCGGCCTGTTCGGCCTGTTCTCGCTGGCGCAGGCCTTCGTGATCATCTCCGGCGGCATCGAGCTGTCGGTGGGCTCGATCATCGCCCTGCTCGGCGTGATCTTCATCGACCTGATCGCCAATGTCGGCGTGCCCTGGGGCGTGGCCCTGCCGCTGGTGGTCGGCATCGGCATGGTCATGGGCGTGGTGCACGGGCTCCTGATCACCCGCATCCCCCTCCAGCCTTTCGTCGTCACCCTGTGCGGCCTCCTGATCTATCGCGGCATCGCCCGCTGGTACACCGAGGACGCCACCGCCGGCTTCGCCTTCGGCCAGAAGTTCCCCTGGCTGGAGTGGCTGACCACCGGCCGCACGCTCGGCGTTCCGCACAGCATGCTGGCCTTCGTCGTCGTCGCCCTGATCCTGGCGGTGGCACTCCACCGGTCGATCTTCGGCCGCTACCTCTATGCGGTCGGCAAGAACGAGGAGGCCGCGCGTTACTCGGGCATTCGCACCCAGCGCGTCATCGTCGCCGCCTACACCGTTTGCTGCGGCCTGACCGCGCTCGCGGCGATCTTCATCGCCATGTACACCCGCTCGATCTCGCCCGCCTCGCATGGCAATTTCTACGAGCTCTACGCCATCGCCGCCTGCGTGCTCGGCGGCTGCTCCTTGCGCGGCGGCGAGGGCTCGATCCTGGGCGTGGTGCTGGGCACGGTGTTGCTTCAGGTGCTGCAGAACCTGGTGAACCTGCTGGGAATCCCGAGCTCGCTCAACTTCGCCGTGATGGGCGGCGTCATCCTGCTCGGCGTGATCGCGGACCAGGAGCTGCAGCGCAGACGCGAGGCGAAGATCGCCGCCAAGGGCCGCATCGCACCCCGCGAGATCGCGGCCGCCGAGGCGTGAGACCGTCGGAGACCTCCCGCGGCGGTTGTGACGACCGCCACAGGGTGCGTGCCGGTATGCCTGTATCATGGTACCTTCAGCAGTGCAGCAAGGAGGCAAACGCATGCTTCGCCGCACCGGCAGGCTCGGCGCCTGCGCGCTGATCAGCTTGGCATTCACCCCGGCCGCACAGGCCGCCCCCGGCTTCGGCTTCTCCCAGAGCGGCGCCAGCTTCGACGTCACCACGCTCAGCACGGCGGCACCCAACGTCATCCGGACCGTCACGGTGACCTGCCCGAAGAAGGGCAAGCTCTGGGCCAACGCCACCGGTCGGGTGACGTTCGACGTCACCAGCAACCAGTTCGCGGGGACGGTGGTCTACGCGCTCAGCCGCAACTCGACGGCGATGCAGGCCGACTTCCAGCAGAATCTCTTTGGCCGTTTCGTCGACAATTTCGCCAATATCCCGATCGCGATCCAGCGCGTGGACACCTGCAACAGCGGTGCCAACGTCACCTACCGCCTGCTCGCCACCCGCGGCACCTTCTCGGCCAACGTCAAGTTCTGGAAGCCGGCGCTGGTGGTGAGCTTCCAGGCGGATTGAGTGGCGCGGCGACGGGAGCGGGCAGGGCATTGCGGATGATGTATCAAAACCATAGCGCGCGGCCGTAAGCAGCGATAGCCTCCCCTCTGGCAAACGATCCAGGAGATCGTAACGGGATGCGCGACGAATGCAGACGATCGGTTCCACGCTGCCCACCTCCGCAGCGTTGGCGCGCGCCGCCGAAGACGTTCGCGCTTCAAGTCAAGATCGAGCACCACCGGGGTGCGACGCAAGCGGATTTCCCCTATGGGCAGGAAGGGCAAGCGACCTTATGGTCGCGTTGAATCGATAACTAGCACTATCGTGCCATATCGAGGATAAAACATGCGAAGCATATCTATATTCAATAATAAAGGTGGCGTTGGGAAGACTACCCTAACCTACCATTTGGCGCATGCTCTAGCCGAGATGGGTCACAGAACGCTTTTGATTGATCTTGATCCGCAGTGCAATTTGACAATCTTTGCAATGGATGCAGAAGTCCTCCACAATATATGGATCGTCGAAGACGATTTTGTCGATGATTTTAACCAGGCGAGAGAGGAACTCGGCGAAGTCAATTACGGAAAGATGGTCTCGCAGGTTCGTTCTATCCACTTCCTACTGAAACCGACGGAGGACGGAACAGCCGATCTTCCGCGACTGCCACGACCCTATGAGATCAGGCGGAACCTGGGGTTGATTCCCGGCCGTCTAACAATGCACATGTACGAAGACAAGATCGCTAGTCGTTGGAGCGACGTATATCAAGGCGACCCACTCGCAATAAAGACTGTAACCCGGATTAGAGCGCTTTCAGAACAGTATGCGGAAGAACTAGAATTCGAGTATGTAATTATTGATATTTCTCCCAGTTTAGGCGTTCTAAATAAAGTAGCAATCTCGACAGCTGACTGTTTCATTATACCTTGTGCGCCGGATATGTTTTCCCTTTATGGAATCAGGAACATAGGAAAATCACTTTCGCTCTGGAAAAAACAATTTAATACAATATATCATCTTCTCTCCGATGAGAAGAGAAAGGGTTTTCCCGCAGATTTCGTGCGTTTCATAGGTTACACGATCTATAATGCACGAAAGTACACTGGCAATAATAAGTGGGACCTGGCGACGGCAAACTTTAATTATGCGGTCCGAATTCCGGATACGATAATGAAATATATAAGTAGCGAAATAAGATCAGTTCTTCCTGACGATTTGCTTCAGGAGCCTGTGGGGGGTATGTCAATTATGCACTCTCATTCCACGCTGCCCAACATGGCACAGAAATACCACTGCCCAATATGGTCAGTGCCTTCGTCTCCCGGGCTTGATACAGGGGATCGCTCCACAATTTCTGGAAATCGGGCGACTTATGAAGCGATGCAAGCAAAGTATCACGAATTTGCCGATGATGTTATGGTTAGAGCTGAGTTGCTCGATTTGTTAGGGTAGGGCAGCTATGTCGGAGAACATTGAGAAGATTATGAATGTGGTATCGGATGTTGATGCTCGATTTGAAGTCACCAAGTTTGCTGAGACTGTCTATAATTACTTCGTTGGAAATCCTCGATTGTCCGAAGGAGACTTGCCTGTAGTGCATTCAGTTAAATATCGTATCAAAAATCTGGAGCACCTAAAGAAAAAGATAGAGCGCAAGATTAGCATAGGAGTTATTATAACGCCGTCCAATGTTTTTGAGAAAATTACAGATATGGCCGGAGTTCGTGTTTTGCATTTACATCAAAAGCAATTGCAGCATATAGATCGAGAAATTAGGAGAAAAGTCGGTGCAAATGATTGGGTTCTGGCAGAGCCTCCGAAGGCATATACGTGGGATCCGGAGGCGGAGGAGTATATGCGATCTCTGAACCTGGATGTAAGTCGCAAGGACAGTTTCTATACGAGTGTGCATTATTTGTTGAGACCTCGCAGCGATT
This sequence comes from Geminicoccaceae bacterium, assembly GCA_044224255.1. Classification (GTDB taxonomy): domain Bacteria; phylum Pseudomonadota; class Alphaproteobacteria; order Geminicoccales; family Geminicoccaceae; genus Benzoatithermus. Next base: position 18,251 of record JBGAKU010000054.1, on the reverse strand, counting down.
CGTTCATTTGCTGCGAGGTACAGGTGCGAACGCTATTCGAAGAGATCTGGGGTGAGGTTGATCATGCTATGAACTATCCAGACCCGTCTTCAAGTGTAGCTTGTAAGGAACAACTTCGAGTACTATCCAAGATAGTTGGAGCGGGAAGCCGATTGGTGGACGCTGCTTTTCGGGTGCACGAAATGGAGAGATCCGAGGTGTAGGATTGACTACGTCATCCGCAGTGAGGCTGTAGCACAGTCTCGAGAGCCGTACTATCGGACCCTCTCAGGCGTTCGAGATGGTGGCCATGGACTTGCCGGCCGAGGACGGCGAGACGATCACGGTCACTGCGTTCAGGCCACGCAACCCGTGGCCAATCGAGTGCGTCGCTGGTGGCCGGATAACGCGCCTCGTGCTGACCAGGCGGGGGTGGCCGATCGCCTGGGTGGATCTCACGGCACCCGCGCGGGTAAGCCTTGGGCGGCAGAGCGCGGGTGACGGGCTGCCGGGCCCGCCGACGGCCGATCCCAGCGACCGGATGGTCTGGGCCGCGGCGAGCGGCCGGCTTCGCCTACATCATCGCGTGTCGAGTCATGACGGAGGTGACGAGCGGCTGGCCGCGACCGATGGCAGTGCGTTAGGCTGCCGGGGCGACGACGAGCCGGAGGAGCTCGCCCGCAAGGATAACAAGGAAGCGGCGGGTACGGGCCGCTCGGCCGTGAGAAGGGAGGCGCAGCGATGGTGGTTCGTCTGCTCTTGGGCTTGGCTGTCCTGATCGGCTTGGCGCATGCGCAAGCGTGGGCGGGCGGCGTCGAACTCGCAACGTTTGGCGGGACAGGATCGGACACGGCCCGCACCGGCGCGTTCGAGATCTGCCACGATCAGACCTATGCGCTCTGCGCGGTGGCGAGCTGTTTCGTGTTCAACGAGGTCGCCTATTGCACCTGCGAGGTGAAGCGGGGCGACAGCATCAGCCTGCCGTTCCGCTATGGCCGCGGCAAGGACGTGTGCTCGGTCAATGCCGAGGGTGCGGGCAACGGCTACATGGTGAGCACCTTCAGCCTGCCCAGGCAGGTCGTGAAGCCTAGGGGCGAGATGGCGCTCTATAGCTGTCCCGGGGCGACCTCGTCCGGCGCTTACGCACAGTGCGACGGCGGCATCTGCTTCCGCAGCACCCAGGGGCAGAGCTTCCCCGGCGCGACTAAGCCGTTGGCCAAGAACGAGATCATCTGCTCCTGCCCGATCACCCAGGCCGAGCCACCGGCCAAGGTGGGGTATCAGATTGCCGGCCCTTATCCCTGCCGGCGCAGCTTCTTCGCGAACTGCACGGGCAAGGCCGACAGCGGCGAGACGGGTTCCCGGATCTATGTCGGCGCACCGACCGGCACGGCCGCCCTGCTGACCCGCACGCTCGATGGCAGCGTGCCGCCACTGAATCGCTGCCGGTCGCCGGCAACGGCCACGCTGCCCTAGCCGACCGGCCACCGACTACAGCAGGAAGTCGCCCAGGGCATCGTCGGTGCGGCCCTCGGCTTTGCCGTGGCTGATGTAGTGCACGGTTGCGGCGGTCGTGTCCGTGCCGAAGGCCGCTCTCAGGTCGGCATAGTTGGCGAGGTACTGGACCGCGTCGAAGTCGTCGCGTGGCCGCTCCTCGCGATTGCCGTTGGTGATGTAGTGGATGGCACCGGCGTGCTCGTCCGCGCCGAACGCAGCGATCAGATCATCATAGGAGGCGATGTACTCGAGCCCGTCGAAGGTGGTGGTGCGGCCCTCGCTGCTGCCGTTGGTGATGAAGTGAGTGGCACCGACGGGTTCGTTCGCGCCGAACGCGGCGATCAGATCGTCATAGGAGGCGATGTACTCGAGCCCGTCGAAGGTGGTGGTGCGACCCTCGTGGCTGCCGTTGGTGATGTAGTGGATGGCACCGGCGCGCTCGTTCGCACCGAACGTGGCGATCAGATCGCCATAGGTGGCGATATAGTCGAGGCCGTCGAAGGTGGTGGTACGGCCCTCGTGGCTGCCGTTGGCGATGTAGTGGACCGCACCGCCACGCTCGTCGAGACCGAACGTGGCGATGAGATCTGCGTAGGAGGCGATGTAGTCGAGGCCGTCGAAGGTGGTGGTGCGGCCCTCGCGACTCCCCGCGGTGATGTAGTGGGCCGCACCGGCGCCCTCGTTCGCGCCGAGCGCGGCGACGAGGTCGGCGTAGGACGCGATATAGTCGAGCGCGTCGAACGAGATGGTCCGTTCCTCGATGCTGCCTGCGCGCTCGAAATGCCGCTGGCCGGCGCCGGCGTCGGCGCCGAGGGCGCTGATTAGGTCGCCGTAGCTGGCGATGTACTCCAGAGCCCGGGTCGGCGTGCCGCCGAAGTGTGACCAGGCGTAGTCGAGCGAGCGGTCATGGTCGTGGAGGAAGTAGCGCGTGTGGTGGTCCGCAGGGTCGGGCTCCGAGCGCGGTCCCGCACCGCCGAGCTGCAGCACGTCGATCATCTGGGTCACGTTCAGGACGGTGCCGGTGAGCCCGTGGACGATGGCCTGCACGTTGGTGACGGTCGCCGCGACGCGCGGGGCCGCGAAGCTGGTGCCGTCGACCCCCTCCCGCGGCATGTCCTCGCCATCCGCCAGGATGTCCACGCCCGCGCCGTTCTGGCTGAACCCGCTGGGCCTGCCCGTGCCGTCGTGCGAGCCCACGGCGATGACGAAGGGCAGCGCCGCAGGATAGAGGGGCGTTTCCAGGCCCGATTCGCTGCCGTAATTGCCTGCGGCGGCTACCGCCAGCACGCCGCGCGCGGCGAGCTCATTGAGCTCGTCGGCGAATTGGTCGGGGTAGCCATAGCCGCCGAAGGACATGTTGATGGCGCCGACCTGCAGATCCGAGCTGTCCAGGATGCGGCGCAGGGCCAGCTCGATCGCGAATACCGAATAGTCGCCGGTGGCGGCGCTGGCGACCTTGAGATCGACGACGTCGTAGGCGGCGGAAACTCTCAGCGCCGACGCGAACACCTTGTCGCCATGAGTGTCGGGGACGCCGTCATCGGTGTCCGGATAGTCGTAATAGTAGTCATACTCGACCGCGGTCAGCTTGCCGACGCTGGCCTGCTGCTGATTGGTCACGCCGTCGTCGAGGATGGCCAGCGACCACGTCATGGGAACTGCTCCGCCGCAAGCATCAATGCGATCTGATCGAAGTAATCCCAAGGGAACAGTCTAGCTCGAGACGCGGTCCGAAGGCAAGGGCTGGTCAAACAATGGCCGACGTGGAAGCGGGTCCAGTGTTCCTGCTATGGCAGAACCTGCGGTTTTGGACTTTCCGGGTCAGTATCCGTCGACGCCGGCCCAACGGCGGTGATAGTGCTGCGGCGGCGGCAGTGGGAGGAATGGGATGAGAACTTTCGGTTGGGTGGCGGTCGTGCTGGGACTGTTTGGCCTGGGCGGGCCCGCATCTGCGACGACGCCCGAGCAGGTGCGGGTGATGATCGTGACCGCCTTCGCCGACGAGGCTGGCGTCTGGGAGCGGGCCCGGCCGTTCGCCCGCGCGATCCCGGTGCCGGGCCTGGCGGACGAGTATCCGACGGTGAAGTGCGGGGCGGACCAAGTGTGTCTCGTGACTACCGGCATGGGCCATGCGAACGCGGCGGCATCGATTGCGGCCCTGGTGTTCTCGAACCGCTTCGACCTGCACCGGACCTGGTGGGTGGTGACCGGGATCGGCGGCATCAACCCGAAGGAGGGCACGCTGGGCTCGGCGGCCTGGGCGGACTGGCTGGTGTCCTGGGGGCTGCAGTGGGAGCTGGACGCGCGCGAGCGGCCGGCGGGCTGGCCCAGCGGCTACACCGGCCTGTTCACGCGCGGGCCGGAGGAGAAACCGAGGCTGGACTACGGCACCGAGCTTTACCGGCTCGATCCGCGACTGGTGCAGCGGGCCTACGCGCTCTCGCGCAACGTGACGCTCGCGGACAGCGACGCCGCGAAGGAGACGCGTGCCCTTTACCCGCCGCCCGCGAGCCGGCCGCCCAGCGTGATCCGCTGCGACACGGCTTCAGGCGACACCTGGTTCAGCGGGCGCCATCTCGGCGAGCGGGCCGAAGCCTGGACGCGGCTGCTGACCGACGGCAAGGGCCGCTACTGCACCACCCAGCAGGAGGACAACGCCATCCTGGCCGCCCTCGTGCGGGGCGACACTGCCGGTCTGCTCGATGTGAAGCGGGTCGCGGTGCTGCGCACCGGCGCGGATTTCGACCGTCCCGCACCGGGTGGCAGCGCGGCGGACAATCTGCTCAATTTCGCGGCCCAGGGTGGCTTCGCGCCGGCGCTCGCCAACCTCGTCCACGCCGCGGCGCCGCTGGTCGACGAGATCGCGCAGCACTGGCCGGCGTGGCGCGACGGGGTGCCGGAGGGGCCATGACCCTCCGTGTCCGGGTGTGCGGGGCGATCGAGCCACTCGAGGCGGATATCGCGCGCTGGCCGGGCTCGACGGCGGTCTGGTCCGTTGTCAGGCGCTCATGAAGACAGCAGCCGGTCGATCTGAATGACGGTTTCCAGGAGGACTTGCGTGCCGCGAGCGCATTGCTCCGGGGTAGAATACTCGTTCTCGTTGTGGGACAGGCCGTCGCGCGAAGGAATGAAGATCATTCCGGTCGGGGCGAGCGCCGCGAGGTTCGCCGCGTCGTGTCCGGCGCCGGAAGCGATCTCCACGGCGGACAGCCCACAGGCGGCGGCGCTGCGGCCGATCGCGGCGACACACCTTGGATCAAAGGCGACCGGCGCCTTGGCCCAGATACGACGCATGCTCGTCGTTCCGACATCGTTCCCGACTCGGACCGCCGCGGCCAGCTCCGCCTCCATCGCCTCGAGCCCGGCTGATTCCGGATGGCGCATGTCGATCTCAAGACGTACCCGCCCGGGCACGACGTTGCGCGAGTTGGGCGACACTACGCAGTGGCCGGCCGTGATCACCCCCGGCGCATGACGCCGGGCGATGTCGCGAGCCGCCAGGACCAGCTCGGCGGCGACGACCAGCGCGTCCCGGCGTCGACCCATCGGTGTGCTGCCGGCGTGGGCCTCCAATCCCTCGATCTCGATGTCGAACCACCGCAAGCCCTGGACGCCGGTCACGATGCCGATATCCCGGTGCTCGGCTTCGAGCAGCGGCCCCTGCTCGATGTGCAATTCGAGGTAGGCGGCAAAGCGCCGCGCACCCGGAGCTTCGGCACCGCGATAGCCGATCGCCTCCAGAGCATCACCCACGGTCGTGCCGTCCCGGTCTCGGATGCCGAGGGCAGCATCGACGGATAGTGCTTCGGCGTGCACGCTCGAGCCGAACATGGCCGGAGAGAAACGCGCCCCTTCCTCGTTGGTCCAATTGACCACCGCGAGCGGCCGCTGCAGCAGGCACCCTGCCTCCTTCAGCGCCCGCAAGACCTCCAGCCCGGCAAGAACGCCGAGAATGCCGTCGAAGCGTCCGCCGAGCGGCTGGGTGTCGAGATGGCTGCCCATGGCGATCGGCGGCAGGGCAGCGTCGCGGCCCGGAAAGAGGGCGAGCATGTTGCCGATCGCGTCGATGCTCAGCTCGCATCCCAGGTCCCTCGTCCTGGCCGCGAACCAGTCGCGCACCTGGCGATCTTCCTCCGAGAGCGCCAGTCGCGTGATCCCACCGCCGGCCGTGCCGCCGAAGCGGGCGGTCGCGACGACGTCGTCCCACAGCCGGTCACCGGCGATGGTGGGGACGGGGCTTTCCGTTTGGCCGGGCGGCAATGCAGCGATCCCTCTGGTCAGGCCTTCTCGCCGCCTGCGGGCTCCTTCAACCGGTAGCGGAAGTCGCAATGGCTGGCGCCTTGCATCAGCGTCTGCGTCCGCTCCAGCGCGATGCGCGCGTCGTAGCCGCGACAGAAGACGAAATCGCGGTTGCACGACAGCAGATGGCCGATGTGACCGAGCCCCATCTCGCGATACATCTCGGCGTAGCGGCAACGGCGGACGTTGAGGTCGAACTCGGTATCCGTCGCCTTCAGCACGTCGGTCACCAGCGCATCCTCCTGCGTCCACAGAACCTGCAGGTCCTGGAAGCTGCGCAGGTCGGTGCCGCCGGGGGTCTTGGCGGCAAAGGACTGCCCGGCGGCGACGGCGGCCTTGCGGATGGCCTCGTCGAGGATGGATTGCGCGGTCTCCTCGCCGAGACGTGCGCGCATCTCCTCATAGATCGGCGCGATGATGGCGGCCTCGATCCTGCGCCGTGCGAGAATGCCCAGCTCGCCCTGCACGGCGACATTGGCGTCCCTGCCGGGCTCGGCGGTGGGTGTGGTCATCCTGGTCACCCGCTTCTCATCGTGGTCATGCCCACGGGCATGGGCTAAGCCTCGGTCCTGTGCCGTCCGCACTCAGGTTGCTTCGGCCGTTCGGCAGCCGCAAGGGGCAAGAGCGGACGGCGCAGTGGCTTGTATCGCCGCAGGGCCGCATCCTGCATATGGGGGCGAGGAGCGTGGCGCGCAGCCACCATCGGGGAGCCGAACCATGACCGACCGGGCCTGGCTGCATGAGGCGATCGAGCGGATCGAGGCGGATTTCGCCCGCTCGGCCGACACGCATCTGATCCGGGTCGAGCTGCCGGCGCATCCGGGGATCGACCTCTACCTCAAGGACGAGTCCACCCATCCGACGGGCAGCCTGAAGCACCGGCTGGCGCGCTCCTTGATCCTCTACGGGCTGTGCAACGGCTGGATCGGCGAGGGGACGACGCTGGTCGAGTCCTCCTCGGGCTCGACCGCGGTGTCGGAGGCCTATTTCGCGCGGCTGCTCGGGCTGCCCTTCGTGGCGGTGATGCCGCGGACGACCTCCAAGGACAAGGTCGCCAAGATCGAGTTCCAGGGCGGGCGCTGTGCCTTCGTGGACGACCCCCGCGAGGTGTACGGGGCGAGCCGGAGGATCGCCGCGGAGACGGGCGGCCATTATCTCGACCAGTTCACCTATGCCGAGCGGGCGACCGATTGGCGCGGCAACAATAACATTGCGGAGTCGATCTTCGCCCAGATGCGCCTGGAGCGGCACCCCGTCCCGGCCTGGGTGGTCTGTGGGGCCGGCACCGGCGGGACCTCGGCGACGATCGGGCGCTATGTCCGCTATCGGCGGCTGCCGACACGGCTTTGCGTGGTCGACCCCGAGCGGTCGGTGTTCCACCGCCACTTCGCCGATCGGACCGTGACCACGGTCGAGGGTCCGTCCTCCTGCATCGAGGGGATCGGCCGGCCGCGTGTGGAGCCCTCCTTCGTGCCGGAGCTGGTCGACCGGATGATCGCCGTGCCCGATGAGGCGAGCCTGGCTGCCATGCGGGTGCTGGGCGAGCGGTTGGGGCGGCGCTGCGGCGGCTCGACCGGAACCAACCTGTGGGGTTGCGCCGTTGTCGCCTCGGAGATGGCAGCGCGCGGCGAGACCGGCTCGATCGTCTCGCTCCTGTGCGACCCGGGCGAGCGCTATCTCGAGAGCTTCTTCGACGACGGCTGGATCCGCGAGCGCGGGCTGGAACTCGGGCCGTGGCGCGAGCGGATCGAGGCATTCTTCGCCGAAGGTCGCAGCATCGGCGTGCCGTAAGCGCAAGAGAGAGCCAGAGGAGGTGGCAGCCGCATAGCCGTGGCCGTCTCGCTCGCCACGATCGAGCTCGTGCCCGAGGGTGGGGGAACCCGGCTGCGGTTCACCGAGCAGATTGCCCTGCTCGACGGCGGCGACACCGCCGCCGAGCGAGAGGCTGGATGGCGCGGGCTGCTGAACAGGCTGGGCGACGAGCTGGGCTCGGGCTGAGCACCGATACTCGGAGCGCCGGGATCGAAGCGCTCGCTGGGGCCGCTCGGTTCGGCGCACCTCGGAATCCTTACCCTCGAGGCATGGCGGCCCACGCGCAGGCCCGAGCTTAACCGCGGCACGCCAGACACGAAGAGGAAGGCAGTCATGCCCCGGCGACGCTCGGCGAGGACAAGCCGGTCGCCCGACGGGCCGAGTTGCGGGGCGGGTGAGGGCGCGCTATCAGCCCACCCTGCCGCAGGGGCGGCGGGAAAGGGCATGGCATGTCGGCACCTCCGAGCGACAAGGGCGCGCCGATCACCGGCAAGCGCGAGCTGGTCGAGTATCTCGAGCAGGGGTGCAAGCCACGCGCCGCCTGGCGGATCGGGACCGAGCACGAGAAGTTCGGCTTCACGCGCGAGGATCTGCGGCCGTTGCCCTATGACGGCCCGCGCGGGATCAGGGCCCTGCTCGACGGGCTGGCCGCACGGTTCGGCTGGCAGCCCGTGCTGGAGAACGGCCTGCCGATCGCGCTGACCAAGCAGGGCTGCAACATCAGCCTCGAGCCGGGCGGCCAGTTCGAGCTCAGCGGCGCGCCGCTCGAGACCCTGCACCAGACCTGTTGCGAGGTGCACACCCACCTCGACGAGGTGAAGAAGATCGCCGACCCGCTGGGCATCGGCATGCTGGGCATGGGCTTCCAGCCCAAATGGCGGCGCGAGGACATCCCCTGGATGCCCAAGGGCCGCTACAAGATCATGGGCGCGTACATGCCCAAGGTCGGCAAGCTCGGCCTCGACATGATGCTGCGCACCTGCACCGTCCAGGTGAACCTGGACTTCGCCTCCGAAGCGGACATGGTGCGCAAGTTCCAGGTCAGCCTGGCGCTGCAGCCGATCGCCACGGCACTGTTCGCGAACTCGCCCTTCGTCGAGGGCAAGCCGGTGGGCTTTCTCAGCTGGCGCAGCCAGATCTGGACCGACACCGATCCCGATCGCTCAGGCATCCTGCCCTTCGTGTTCGAGCCCGGGATGGGGTTCGAGCGCTACGTCGACTGGGTGCTCGACGTGCCGATGTACTTCGTCTACCGCGACGGCCAGTACATCGACGCCAGCGGCCAGTCGTTTCGCGACTTCATGGCCGGCAAGCTGCCGGCACTTCCCGGCGAGCGGCCGACGGTCAGCGACTGGTCGGACCATCTGACCACCGCCTTCCCGGAGGTCCGGCTCAAGCGTTTCCTCGAGATGCGCGGGGCCGATGCCGGCTCCTGGCGCGCGCTGTGCGGCCTGCCGGCGCTGTGGACCGGGCTGCTCTACGCCGACACCGCGCTGGACGCGGCCGCGGAGCTGGTGCGCGATTGGACGCCGGAGGATCACGCCTGGCTGCGGGCGGAGGTGCCCAGGACCGCGCTCGCGACCCGCTTCCGCAAGGGCACGGTGGGCGATGTCGCGCGCGAGGTGGTGGCGATCGCCAAGGCGGGGCTGGCGGCACGGGCGCGGATCGACTGGGACGGCCAAGACGAGACCCGCTACCTCAACCGGCTCGAGCAGATCGCCGCCGCGGGCCGGACCCCGGCCGAGGAGAAGCTCGACCGTTTCCGCGAGGCCTGGGGCGGCAAGGTCGATCCGGTGTTCGCGGAGTACGCGTTCTAGCCCTCAGGGCGAAGATCCAGGACATGCCGTAGGCGGAGACGGCCTGCGCAACCGCGAACGCGGTGGTAGCGAGCCCCCAGGCGCCGTGCTGGTCGCCAGCGGTCGCGACCTCGTTGAGGCGCCCGAGGACCAGGGTCGGCATGCCAGGCGTGAAGGCGCCCATCACCAGGGCCGAGAGCGCCAGCAAGGGGAACGAGGGGACAAAGAGCGGGATCAGGACGCCGACGAGCTGCAGCGTCAGCGCCACGGGCAGGGCTCTGGCGAAGCCGATCGTGTCGCCGAGCCAGCCGGCCGCGAACGGGCCGAGGATCGCGCCCATGCCGTAGACGGCCCAGAACCCCGCGCCCGCCGTCACGCCCCAACCGAGGCCGCGGGCGATGAAGTCGACGAAGAACACCATGTGCGGCACCAGCCCGACCGCGTAGAGCATGTAGATCGCAACCACCTCGGCCACGGCCCGTTCGACGCGCCTATGGCTCGCGTGCCCTACCCGGGGCAGCGGCGCATCCTCGGGCCACAGCGGCCAGGCGAGCAGCGTGAGCAGCAGCGCCAGCGCGCCGAGACCGAGCCAGGCCAGCACGACGCCCCCATGCAGCAGGAGCGGCAGCAGCGTGCCGGCGCCGACGATGCCGAGACCGACGCCTGCGAACATCAGGCCGCCGGCCCGGCCGCGCAGGTCCGGGCGGATCGCGGCGAGGACAGTGGGTGCCACCGCGACCATCAACAGGCCGCCGCTCAGACCAGACAGAAAGCGCCAGAACAGGAACCACGGAAAGCCGAGCCGCAGCGAGCAGGCGAGGAAGGTCGCGGCGGCCACGAGCATCATCAGGCGTACGAGCCGGGTCGGGCGGACATGCGCGATCACCCGCCGTGCCGTGAGCGCACCGACGAGGTAACCCACCAGATTGGCCGCACCCAGATAGGCGGCATCGGCCGGGCCGAACCAGCCGCCCTCGATCAGGGCAGGCAGCAGAGGGGTGTAGGCGAAGCGCGCCAAGCCGATGCCGACCAGCGTGGCGCATAGGCCGGCGATCGCCGGGCGCAGCTCACCCAGCGGCATCGGCCGGGTCAAGGGCGGCATGCACCGCCGAAAGCATGCCGGTGAAGCCCACCACCTCGCCGATGATCAGCAGCGCCGGCCCGCGCAGCTCGAGCGCAGCGACCGCGGCGGGCAGGGTGGCGAGCGTGCCGCGAACCTCGCGCTGCTCGGGCAGCGTGCCGTTCTCGACCAGGGCCGCAGGCAGGTCGGCCGGCAGCCCGTGCGCGATCAGGCTGGCGCACAGCCGGTCGAGCGCCTTGTGGCCCATGTAGAAGACGAGCGTCTGGCCGGGCTGGCACAGCGCCTGCCAGTTCAGCTCGGGCTCGCCGTCCTTGGTGTGGCCGGTGACCAGGATCAGCGCCTTGGCGTGATCGCGGTGGGTGAGCGGGATCGCCGCCGATGCGGCGCAGCCGGCCGCGGCGGTGATGCCCGGCACGATCTCGAACGGCACGCCGGCCTCGAGCAGCGCTTCGACCTCCTCGCCGCCGCGGCCGAAGATCAAGGGATCGCCGCCCTTCAGCCGCACCACCCGCTGCCCGAGCTGGCCGCGTCGGACCAGGAGCGCGTTGATCTCGGTCTGGCGCATGAAGTGGCGGGAGCGCTCCTTGCCGACATAGATCAGCTCGGCCGCCGGATCGGCCATGGCCAGGATGCCGGTACCGATCAGGCGATCGTAGACGACGACCTCGGCCTCGCGCAGGAGGCGTGCCGCCTTGAGCGTGAGCAGCTCCGGATCGCCAGGCCCGGCGCCGACCAGATGAACCATACCACGGGACATGCGCACGGGCTTACCCGCTACGCCCGGTGCCGACAACCGAGGCCGCGCCCTGGGCGCCTACTGGCGCGACACGATGGCGAACAGAAAGGCGATCTCGGCGACCTGCTGCACCGCGCCGAGCGTGTCGCCGGTGCAGCCGCCGAGGCGTCGGCCCAGCCAGGCGGCGACCAGGAGCGAGAATGCGGCCGACGCGACCAGGGCCGGCACGGCGACCGGCAGCGGGAGCAGCATGACGGTCACGCCAATCGCCAGAAAGCAGCCGAGCATGACGCGGACCGGCTCGGGCCTGCCGGTGGCGGCGGCGAGGCCGTCGCCGCGCGCGCTCGGCTGGAGCAGCATCACCACGGGCATGACGGCGCGCGAGGCCATCGCGGCACCGACCAGGACGATGGCCACCTGGCGCGGGTCCCACATCGGCGCAAGTGCGATCAGCCGTGCGAGCAGGGAAACCATCAGGGCCAGTGCGCCGAAGCTGCCGATCCGGCTGTCGGCCATGATCTCCAGCGCCCGCGCCCGATCGCGGCCACCCAACCCGTCGGCGGTGTCGGCCAAACCATCCTCGTGCAGGGCGCCGGTCAGCAGGAGCATGGTGACGATGGCGATGAGGGCCGCAGGCAACGCTGGCAGGCTGAGCTGCAGCGCGATCCAATAGGCGAGACCGGCAAGGAGGCCGATCACCGCGCCCACCAGTGGGAATGCGTAGACCGCCGCTGCGAGATCCCGCATGGTCACGGCCCCGTCCACCTGGATTGGCAGTCGGGTCAGGAAGAGCAGGGCGACCTTGAGGTCCCTGAGCACGCCGATCCTCCGCGGCGCCGTGCCGCCGGGCGGACCATAGCGACCGGAGACGGCCTTGCCAGCGCCTGATGCCCTCGCCGACCTCGACCAGGTCCGCGCGCTCCTCGCCGATCTGCCTGGGCCGGACGCCGCCGCGGCTGCGGCCTGCCGCGCGCGCGATGCGGAGCTGACCAAGCCCGCCGGGGCGCTCGGCCGGCTCGAGGAGCTGGTGGAATGGCTGGCGGCTTGGCAGGGGCGTCATCCCCCCAGGCTCGAGCGCGTGCTGATCCTGGTGTTCGTCGGCTGGCACGAGGTCACGGCGCGCGGGGTCTCGGCCTATCCGGCCGAGGTCACCGAGCAGATGGTGGCCAACTTCGCGGCGGGGGGGGCTGCAATCAACCAGCTCGCCCGGCTCGCCGGCGCCGAGCTGCGCGTGATCCGCGTGGCCGATGGCAGGCCGGCGCACGATTTCACCCAGCGGCCGGCGATGAGCGAGCTGGGGTGTGTGCGGGCGATCGCAGTCGGCATGGCGGCGGTGCCCGAGGATGTCGATCTGGTCGCGATCGGCGAGATGGGGATCGGCAACACGACGCCGGCGGCGGCGATGGCAGCGGCGCTCGCCGGCGAGGACGGCGGCCGCTGGGCCGGGCCAGGCACCGGCCTCGACCGCGAGGGCGTGCGCCGCAAGGCTGAGGTGATCGATGCCGGGCTGGCACTGCACCGCAAGGCCATGCGTGATCCTCTGGAGATCCTGCGGCATGTCGGCGGGCGTGAGCACGCGGCCATGCTCGGCGCCGTGCTGGGTGCCAGGCTGCGTCGGGCGCCGGTGATCCTGGACGGGTTCACCGCGACGGTGCCCGGTGCGCTGCTGAAAGCCCTGGCGGGCGACGCCATGGATCACTGCCAAGTCGGCCACTGCTCCGCCGAGCCAGGCCACCGGCGTCTGCTCGAGCAGATCGGGCGCCGGCCGCTGCTCGATCTGGGGATGCGTCTGGGTGAGGCATCGGGCGCGGCGCTGGCGGTGCAGGTGGTCCGTGCGGCCGCCGCCTGCCATGCGGGCATGGCGACCTTCGGCGAGGCACAGGTCAGTCGGGACGTCTGATCGGTCTTGTGTGCCCCGCCGTTGGTCAACCGGCCTGGCGCGGCGGCGCGCGTCGGGCGGCGCGGTCGATCAGATGCAGATAGGAGCCGGCGACGGTGCCCAGCCGGCAGCCCTGCTCGCTCGGCTCCGAATCGCGCACGCCGGCAGCGCGGAGGAGCGGAGGGCCGGTGCGCTCGACCTCGCTTGCATAGTGGAACTCGTGACCGCGCCACGCGGCGCCGGCATTGCCGAGCGGGCTGCGCTCCAAAAGCTCGATCCGGCGGTAGCCCAGATGCAGGCGGGGCTGGGCGAAGCTCGTGACCACCGGCAGCAGGCCCGCCATGGCATGCGGCTGCCCGTCGCGATCGATCAGCGTACGGCCCATGGCCATGTAGCCGCCGCACTCGCCGTAGAGGAAGGCCCCCCGCTCGGCGGCCGCGCGCAGACCGGCCTGCCAGCGTCGCCCGGCGGCGAGTGTGCCGGCATGCAGCTCGGGGTAGCCCCCTGGCAAGAAGACCGCGTCGGCGGCGGCATCGGGCGGCTCGTCCGCCAAAGGCGAGAACGGGACGAGCTCGGCACCCTGCCGATGCCAGCCTTCCAGCACCGCCGCGTAGGCGAAGGCGAAGGCGCGATCCTGCGCCACCGCGATCCGCTGCCCGAGCGGCGGCCACGGCCGGGTGTCGGGGCCGAGGATCGAGACGGTCGGGTGGCGGGCGAGCCGCTGCAGGCGGTCGAGATCGACGCGCTCCTCGACCAGGTCCGCCGCGGCGGCGAGGAACGCGGCGAGATCGGGATGCTCGCAGGCCTGGACGAGGCCGAGATGCCGGCTCGGCAGCTGGAGCGAGCTTGCGCGCGGGATCATGCCGAGGATGGGCGTGGAGAGATTTTCGAAGCAGGCCCGGGCCAGGATCTCGCCGTGTGCTTGGCTTGCGACCCGGTTCAGGGCGACGGCAATGACCTCGACGTCCTCGCGATGCCGGCGGAAGCCGTCGATCAGGGCCGCCACCGAGGCGCCCATGCCGGTGACGTCGACCACGAGCAGGACCGGCAGGCCGAACAGGGCGGCGATGTCGGCGGTGGCCCCCGTCCCGTCCGCGGCACCGTCGAACAGGCCCATCACCCCTTCGCCGAGGACGAGATCGCAGCCCTGGCCGGCTTCCTCCAAGAGACCCGCCAGGGTCTCGAAGCGCATGGCCCAGGGGTCGATGTTGTAGGTGGCTCGGCCGGTGGCGATGGCGTGGAATGCGGGATCGATATAGTCAGGGCCGACCTTGAACGAGCCGACGGCGAGACCGCGCCGGCGCAGCGCCGCGAGCAGGCCGAGCGTGATCGTGGTCTTGCCGGTGCCGGAGGCCGGAGCGGCGATCAGGATGCCCGGCGCGCTCACGCGACTGGCCCGCTGTCGGTGGGATGATAGGAGTCGGCCGTGATCGAACTGCTGCCCATGCGCGCTGCTCTATGCCCCTGTCCCGACATGAGCAATCGGCAATGAGCCAGCCGGTGCCGCAGGGGCCGTTGCGGCGCGGCTGGACCACGGGAGCCTGCGCCACCGCAGCGGCGAAGGCGGCCTTCGGGGCGCTGGCGGGGTTGGGCTTCGCCGATCCGGTGACCATCCGGCTGCCGCGCGGCGGCACGGCGAGCTTCGCCCTCGCGGAGCGCGCGCTCGGCGGCGACGCTGCCATGGCGGCGGTGATCAAGGATGCTGGCGACGATCCCGATGTGACCCATGGCTGCACCGTCCGCGTGACGGTCCGGCACGGCGGTCGCGGCGAGGGCGTGACGTTTCATGCCGGGCCGGGGGTCGGGACCGTGACGCGGGCGGGCCTCCAGGTCCCGCCCGGCGAGCCCGCGATCAATCCGGTGCCGCGGCAGATGATCCGCGACGGCGTCGCCGAGGTCGCAGCGACGGCCGGCGTGGCGGCGGACGTCGCGGTGACGGTCTCCATCCCGGGCGGCGAGGAGCTGGCGCGCAGGACCCTCAACGGGCGCCTGGGGATCGTCGGCGGCCTGTCGATCCTGGGCACCACGGGCGTGGTGGTGCCGTTCAGCTGCGCCGCCTGGATCCACTCGATCCATCGCGGCGTCGACGTTGCGCGCGCGGCCGGGCTCGTCCACGTGGCGGCGGCGACCGGCTCGACCTCCGAGCGCACGGTGCGCGAGCTGTACGGCCTGCCCGAGATGGCGCTGCTCGACATGGGCGATTTCGCCGGCGGGACGCTGAAATATCTGCGGCGGCATCCCATACCCCGGCTGACGCTGGCCGGCGGGTTCGCGAAGCTCGCCAAGCTGGCGCAAGGTCATCTCGATCTGCATTCCTCCCGCTCCGAGCTGGACCAGAGGGCGCTCGCGACGCTGGCGGCGGAGCGGGGCGCGCCAGGAGCCCTGGTCGAGGCCATGGTCGTGGCGAACACGGCGAGCCAGATGTTGACGCAGGCGCGGGACGCCGCATTCCCGCTTGCCGATCTCGTCGCGAGCCGTGTCCGGGCAGTGGCGTGCGAGATGCTCGGGCCCGAGATGGCGGTCGAGATCCTGGTGGTGGACCGGCAGGGAGCGGTGGTGGGACGCGCAGCCGGGTGGTGAGACGCGTGCTGATCCTGGGCGGCACGGCGGAGGCGGGTGCCTTGGCGCGGGCGATCGCGGCAAGCGGCGAGGCGCTGCCGATCCTCTCGCTCGCCGGGCTGACCGAGGCGGCGCCGGTCGAGGGCGTGGTGATGCGCAGCGGTGGCTTCGGCGGGCTGGCGGGACTCACGGCCTATCTGCGCGCCACCGGGGTCGCTGCCGTGTTCGACGCAACCCATCCCTTCGCGGCGCGGATCACCGAGCATGCGGCGCGGGCCTGCGCTGAGGCTGGGGTGCCGCGGTTCCGGCTGCAGCGGGCGCTGTGGCAGCTCCAGCCGGGCGACCGGTGGCATGCAGTCGAGACGATCGCGCAAGGGCTCGATTGGCTGCGGCCGCGGGCGCGGCGGGTGTTCGCGACGCTCGGGCGCAAGGCGCTGGAGGAGCTGGGCAGGGCGGAGGCGTTCACCTTCGTCATGCGCGGGATCACGAGGCCGCCCAGCCTGCCGGGCAATGTGATCTGGGTGACGGGGCGGCCCCCCTTTCCGGTCGAGGACGAGGTGGCGCTGCTGCGCCGGCACGAGGTGAGGGCGCTGTTCATCCAGGCCAGCGGTGGCGAGCTGACCTACGCCAAGCTGGAGGCGGCGCGCGCTTTGGGGCTGCCAGTGGTGATGCTGACCCGGCCTCAGGCGCCTGAAGGTGCCTCCGGCTCGGTGCCAGAGGCGATGGCCTGGCTTGCGGGCGTGCTCGGCCGCAGCACGTGCGTGTGATCGGCGGCGTAGAGCCGGCTGTCGGCGAACATGCTCTCGTCCAGGACTCGCCCGACCAGGATCAGTGCGGTGCGCGTGAAGCCCGTCTGCTTCACGGCCGAGCGGATGGTGGCGAGCGTGCCGCGCAGGATCTGCTGGTCCGGCCAAGTAGCACGGTAGACCACGGCCACCGGCATGTCGCCGCCGAGGATCGGCGCCAGCTCGCGCACGACTGCTGCGAGATTGTTGATCGAGAGATGGATGCACAGCGTGGCCCCGGTCCGCGCGAAGGCGGCGAGACTCTCGCCCTCGGGCATCGCCGAGGCACGGACCGCGGTGCGGGTGATCACCACCGACTGGCCGATGCCGGGCAGGGTCAGCTCGGCGCCCAGCGCCGCCGCCGAGGCGGCGAAGGCGGGTACGCCCGGTGTGATGGTCCACGGGATGCCCAGCGCGTCCAGGCGGCGGATCTGCTCGGCGATGGCGCCGTAGAGTGAGGGGTCGCCGGAATGCACGCGCGCGACGTCCTGGCCGGCGGCATGGGCGACCTCGATCTCCGCCAGGATCTGGTCGAGGTGCATGGGTGCGGTGTCGAGGACGCGGGCGCCGGGCGGTGCTTCGGCCACGACCGACTCTGGCACCAGGGAGCCGGCATAGAGGCAGACGGGGCAGCGCTGGATCAGGCGCAGGCCGCGCACGGTGATCAGGTCGGGAGCGCCCGGGCCGGCGCCGATGAAATGGACGGTCATCGCACCCGATAGCCGCGCGGGGTGTAGACCCAGTCCTGGCCATGCAGGCGCGGCGCCCGGCGCGTGTCGGAGCTGCCGACCAGGACGAGGGTGAGCATATCGCACTGCTCGGAGGTCAGCTCGTCCAGCCGGATCAGCCGGGTCGCGGCGTCGGGCCGGCCGAGGCTGCGGGCCAGGATCACGGGCGTGCCGCCGGGGCGGTGCTCGAGCAGTAGGTCGCGGGCGCGCTCCAGCAGCGTGCGGCGGCGCTGCGAGACCGGATTGTAGAACGCGACGACGAAGTCGCCCTCGGCGGCGGCGCGCACGCGGCGCTCGATGGCCTCGACGGGGGTGAGCAGATCCGAGAGCGAGATGGCACAAAAATCGTGACCGAGCGGCGCACCCATCGTGGCAGCGGCGGCCTGGAGCGCGGAGACGCCCGGGCTGACCGTGACCGCGACGCGCGCCCAGGCCGGGTCGTCCGGCTCGGCCAGCAGCTCGAAGACCAAGGTGGCCAACGCATAGATGCCGGGATCGCCGGAGCAGATCAGGGCGACCGAGCGGCCTTGGGCGGCGCGCTGCAGGGCGAAGCGGCAGCGCTCGATCTCGGCGCCGAGCGGGAACTCGTGCCGCTCCTTGCCGGCGGCGTCGGGGCCGATCAGGTCGAGATAGAGGCCGTAGCCGACCAGATCATCGGCTGCGGCGATCAGCCGGCGGGCCTCGGCCGTGCGCCAGTCCGGGCCGCCGGGGCCGAGGCCGACCACGGCGAGCCGGCCCTGCGGCCGGCCGATCTGCGCCGGGTCAAGCTCATGCGGGGCGAGCGCGATCGCACAGGTGACCCCGGCGCCCTTGCGCTTGGGCACAAGGAGCCGCGAGTCCGGGCCCGCCGCCGCCAGCGCCGCACCCTCGGCGACGCCCCAGCAGCCGGTCTCGCGGAATACGGCCTCGGAGGGGCTGGCCAACCGCTCGGCCTCCAGCGCCAGCCGCTCGGCTGCGAAGAAGCGGGCGGGCACGCCCAGCTCGGCCGCGAGCGCATGGACGGCGGGCTCAGCTGCCTTGAGGTCGAGGGAGACGACGCAGGCTACCGCGTGCGGGCTCAGATCGTGCTCGGCCAGCGCCGCACGGGCGAGCTCGCTCAG
>JBGAKU010000403.1:0-3118 GCA_044224255.1 Geminicoccaceae bacterium | reverse complement strand
GCCGCCGTCGCCGCCGGAGCGCCCGTGGTCGAGCTGCACACCGGGACCTACGCCGACAGCACCGGCGCTGCGCGGGTCGGCGAGCTGGCGCGTCTGCGCTCGGCCGCTCGCCACGCGGCCGCCATTGGCCTGGAGTGTCATGCCGGGCACGGCCTGACCTATGCGAACGTCCGTCCCGTGGCGGCGATCGGCGAGATCGTCGAGCTGAACATCGGCCACTTCCTGGTCGGCGAGGCGGTGGCGATTGGGCTGCCGGAGGCGCTGCGGCGGATGCGGGAGCTGATGGACGCGGGCCGGCGCGATCTGGCGCGGCCGGGGAGGGGTGCATGAGGATCGCGGTCCTGGGTGCCGGCGGCGTAGGCGGCTATTTCGGCGCGCGCCTGGCGGCGCACGGCAACGACGTCACCTTCATCGCCCGCGGCGCCCATGCCCAGGCGATGCGCGAGCACGGTCTGAAGCTGCTCTCGCCCGTCGGTGACCTGCACCTGCAGCCGGTCAAGCTGCACGAGGATTGGCGTACCACCGGGCTGGTCGACCTCGTCCTGGTCGCGGTCAAGATGTACGACCTTGAGGCGGCAGCGGCGCAGGTGAAGCCGCTGCTCTCGGCTGATACCGCCGTTGTGCCGTTCCAGAACGGGGTCGAGGCGCAGGCGATTCTCGAGCGCGTCCTCGGCCGGCGCTATGTCTGCGGCGGTGCTGCCTACATCGCCGCGGCGATCGAGCAGCCGGGCGTGATCCGCCATGTCGGCAAGGGGGCGCGGCTGGTGTTCGGTGAGCCCTACCCGACCCAATCCTGGCGCCTGGAGACTTTGGAGGCGGCCTGTCGGGGTGCCGGGATTGACTGCCTGCTCTCCCCCGACATCGCGGTTGAGGTCTGGCGCAAGTTCGTGTTCCTCGCCCCCTTCGCCGGCATCACATGCTTTGGCCGCACCACGATCGGTGCCGTCCGCGAGGACCCGATGCTGTGGCGGCACTTCATGGCATTGGTCGCGGAGGCGACAGCCGTCGCCCGCGCCTGCGGCACCGCCCTGCCGGAGGGTGAGGAGGCGCAGCGGATCGAGCTCGCCCGCAAGCTGCCGACCGAGATGAAATCCTCGATGCTGCACGACCTCGAGGCCGGCCGGCGCCTGGAGCTCGACTGGCTCACCGGCGCCGTCGTCCGCCTGGGGGCCGAGCACGGCGTCGCGACACCCGTCAGCGGCGAGGTCTACGACGCGCTGGCGCCGCTCCGCGACGGGGCGCGGGCGACCGCCTGACCTACCATAGGCGCCGCACCCCGTAGACGTCGAACGCCGCCTCGTTCGAGACGAGCGCAAAGTCGCCGGTGATCGCCTGCGCGATCAGCAACCGGTCGAACGGATCGCGATGCGGGCCTGGAAGGTTGCCGGCGCGCTCGGCGCTCTTCGGATCGAGCGGCAGATGACCGAAGCCATGACCCGTGATCGTGCCGATCAGATCGGCCCCGATCTCTGGCCGGAGCGGCAACTTCCCGATCCGATGCTTGGTCGCGATCTCGAATACTGAAACGACGCTGACCAGCACCTCGGCATCTGGCGAATCGATCGCAAGCATCGCGGCCCGACTCAGACGTTGGTCGCCTGCAAGCCACCAGAGCAGCGCGTGGGTGTCGAGGAGCAGCCGCAAGAGTTAGCCACCCTCCCAGAGCCGCAGCTCCTCCTCCGGCAATGGATCGAAGAAGCTGTCCGGAACCACGAGCTTGCCCTTGAGAGACCCGAACTGTCGCTTCGGCTTCGGCGCGTCCACCGGTACAAGCCGAACGACGGGCTTGTCGTCGCGGGCGATCACGACCTCCTCGCCGCGCAAGGCTTGATCGATCAGGCGCGCGAGATTGGTCTTGGCGGTGTCGACGGTGACGGTGGTCATGGGCGGATCCAGCCTAGCCAGCAAAGAAGCTAGGCCGGATGGCCGCGGCGTTCAAGCTATGCGGCGCTGCCCTGCGCGTAGCCGAGCTCCTTCAGGCTCTCCGCGATCTCCTCGAGGATCATCGGGTCGTCGATGGTGGCCGGGACTTTGTATTCGGCGCTGTCGGCGATCTTCTTCATCGTTCCGCGCAGGATCTTGCCGGATCGCGTCTTGGGGAGCCGCGAGACCACGGCCACGAGCTTGAACGCGGCCACCGCCCCGATCTGGTCGCGGATGCGCGCGATCAGCTCCTTGCGGATCGTCTCGGGATCGCGCGTGACGCCGGCCTTGAGCACGACCAGGCCGAGCGGCAGCTCGCCCTTCAGCCGGTCCTCGACGCCGATCACCGCGCATTCGGCCACGTCGGGATGCGAGGCCAGCACCTCCTCCATGCCGCCGGTCGAGAGGCGATGGCCGGCGACGTTGATGACGTCGTCGATGCGGCTCATGATGTAGAGATAGCCGTCCTCGTCCTTGTAGCCGGCGTCGCCCGTCAGATACCAGCCGGGGAAGCGGGTGAGGTAGGCGTGGCGATAGCGTTCGTCGGCATGCCAAAGGGTGGTCAGACAGCCCGGCGGCATCGGCAGCCGTATGCAGATGGCGCCCATCTGGCCAGCCGGCAGCAGCTCCCCCTGCTCGTCGAGGATCTGCACGTCGTAGCCTGGCATCGGCACGGTCGGTGAGCCGGGGCGCACCGGCAGGCGCTCGATGCCCATGGGGTTGGCGGCGATGGCCCAGCCCGTCTCGGTCTGCCACCAATGGTCGATCACCGGCACACCGAGTTGCGCCTCGGCCCACAACAGCGTGTCAGGGTCGCAGCGCTCACCGGCGAGAAACAGGGTCCGCAAGCTCGAGAGATCATATTTGCGGATGAAAGTGCCCTCGGGGTCCTCCTTCTTGATCGCGCGGAAGGCCGTGGGGGC
Organism: Geminicoccaceae bacterium; assembly: GCA_044224255.1. Classification (GTDB taxonomy): domain Bacteria; phylum Pseudomonadota; class Alphaproteobacteria; order Geminicoccales; family Geminicoccaceae; genus Benzoatithermus. Next base: position 272 of record JBGAKU010000403.1, on the reverse strand, counting down.
GGTGAACAGCACGCTCACCTTGTGCTCCTCGATCACCCGCCAGAAGGCGCCGGGATCGGGCGTGCCGACCGGCTTGCCCTCGTAGAGGAGGGTCGTGTTGCCGTTCAGCAGCGGGGCGTAGACGATGTAGCTGTGGCCGACGACCCAGCCGACGTCGGACGCCGCCCAATAGACCTCACCAGGCTGCACGCCGTAGATGTTGCGCATGGACCAAAGCAGCGCCGTGGCGTAGCCGCCATGGTCGCGGACGACGCCTTTGGGCTGCCCGGTCG
>JBGAKU010000402.1:0-3119 GCA_044224255.1 Geminicoccaceae bacterium | reverse complement strand
CCGAGCAAGTCATGTTCAAGACGAATACTTGAGGCAGACATGGCAGTCCTTTGGGCATGCGGCATCGCTCCGCCGAGGCGGGTGCAGCCACGGGTTGCAACAAAGAGCCGTGCACGCCCAGGCCCGGGCGCGCAGCGGCGGCGCGTCGTCGTCGGATTTGAGACGGTGCTCACAGTCGCGGCGAAGGATTACTTCCTAGGCCGCCACGAAGTCATACTTGAACGCCAAATAGCGCGCCAATGCTATTGCCGACTGGTTTATTCCGTTTGCGCATAACCATGCGCCAGCGCGGCCGCCGCCGCCCAGACCTGCTCGGCAAGCTGGCGCGACCGCTCCGCGTTGCGGTAGAGCCGAATCTCCATCGGCATTTCCGGCGCCACCACGGCGAGCAGGCCGTCCTCGATGTCACGGGCGATCAAGCTGCGTGGCAGCCAGGCGACACCGTGGCCCTCCAACGCCATGAACTTCATCGCCTCGGCCATCGAGTTCTCGTTGGTGTGGGCGACGTAGACCGCGGGTGCGCCCTCCTGGCCTTGCGCGATCGAGGCCAGCAGACCGAGAAACGAGCCGCGTGAATATTGCAAAAGCGGCATCCGGCCTTCGGTCCGCCACGTCACCGCCTGATCGGGCCGCGCGACCGCGGTGAGATCGTCGCGTCCGACGACGAGATGCGGGTAGCGGCCGGCCTCGAGCGGGATCGGGATGCTCGGATGATGAAAGCTCAAGAAGAAGTCGTAGCCGCCCTCGACCAGCGCCTGGACGCAAATGTTGAAGTTCTCGGGCAGCACCCGCGTGGTCAGCGGTCCGGTGCGCGTGCGGACCCTGGTCAGCCATTGCGGCAGGAAGGTGATCGCCAGGGTGTGCAGCGCGGTCAGAGCGATCGCCGGGGTCTGGGCGCGCTCGCCGCGATGCCGGTCGCGGAATTCGGTCCGGCTGAGATAGACCAGCCGCACGACCTCCTCGGCGGTCTCGCGGAAGGTGCGGCCGTCTGGCGTCAGCGTGATCGGGTAGGTCGAGCGGTCGAGCAGTTCGGTGCCCAGCCAGACCTCCAGCGAGCGGATGCGGCGGCTGAAGGCCGACTGCGTGACCCGCCGCGCCTCGGCCGAGCGCGAGAAGCTCCGCGTCGCGGCAAGGCTCAGGAAATCCTCCAGCCACTTCACTTCCAAACCGGCACCTGCTCCATCGTCGGTCGCGGGACGCCGTCAGCTTGGCCATGACTGGAGCGCGCGGACAAGTGCTTCCTGGCAGGCTTGGTTCAGGGCGGGCACGTCAAATGCTTAGCGGCGCCGATCGCGCTCGGCGGCCCGCCAGTCCTCCGGCATCGTCCGCGGCGATCCGAGTGCCGCGCCGTTCAGATCGGCAGGCCGCGCAGGCTGGCCACGGCCGTCATGACCCCACGGATTTCCGCCATGCCCTTCAGGCGGCCGATCGCCGAATAGCCCGGAAAAGCTGCCTTGCCGACATCGTCCAGCAGCTCGTGGCCGTGGTCGGGACGAAAGGGAATCCGCCAGCGCTGGTCGCCGGTGTCACGCCGGCGGTTCTGCTCCTCGAGCAGGGCGGTCACCACGGCGACCATGTCGACGTCGCCGCCCAGGTGATCGGCCTCCATGAACGAGCCGTCGGCTTCCTTGGCCACGTTGCGCAGGTGCGCGAACTGGATGCTCGACGCGAAGCGCCGCGCCATCGCCGGCACGTCGTTGGCGGCCCCGGCACCGAGCGACCCGGTGCAGAAGGTGATCCCGTTCGCCTCCGAATCGCAGGCAGCGAGGATGAAGGCGAGATCGTCCTCGTTGCTGACGATCCGCGGCAACCCGAAGGTCGGCCGTGGCGGGTCGTCGGGATGGATGCACATGCGGATGCCGACCTCCTCCGCCGTCGGCACGACCTCGCGCAGGAAACGGGCCAAATTCGCGCGCAGTCCGTCCCTGCTCATGCCATGGTAGCGGGCCAGCATCCGGCGCAGGCCAGGGACGTCGTAGCGATCGAACGCGCCGGGCAGGCCGGCCATGACGTTGGCGAGGAGCGTGCGGCGGTCGTTCTCCGACGACTGGGCGAACCAGGCGCGTGCCCGGGTCATCACCTCTGGCGGGTGCTCGTCCTCGGCACCCGGGCGCTCGAGCATGCAGCAGTCGAAGGCTGCGAACTCGTGCGCGTTGAAGCGCAGAGCCCGCCCCCCGCCCGGCTGCACCGCGTGCAGCTCGGTGCGGGTCCAGTCGAGGACCGGCATGAAATTGTAGCAGACGACGGTCACGCCGCAGGCGGCGAGGTTGCGCAGCGACTGACGGTAGTTCGCGAACAGCGGCTCCAGGTCACCTTCGCCGAGCTTGATCGGCTCGGCCACGGGAAGGCTCTCGACCACGCTCCAGCGCAGCCCGAGCGAAGCGTCGGCTTCGATCAGCGCCATGCGCCGCAGGATCTCGTCCTCCGACCAGACGACACCGTAGGGTATCTGGTGCAGCGCCGTGACGATGCCGGTGGCGCCGGCCTGCCGGGCATCGGCCAGTCGGACCACGTCGTCGGGGCCGAACCAGCGCCAGGTTTGCTCCATATGCCTCGTCCCACTTCCTCGGTTCCCGCGGCCCGGGCCGCCTCAACGATCGAAGGCGAGCTGCACCTTCACCGTCCGCTCGGGGTGGTTCTCGACCAGATCGAAGGCCGCCCGCGCGTCCGCGGCGGCGAAGGTCTGCGTGATCATCGCCGCCGGCCGCAGCCGGCCGCTCTCGAGCCACTGCACGACCTCCGGCAGCAGCCGGCGGTTGAGCCGCGAGCCGACGAGCGTGAGCTCCTTCTTGACGATCTCCTGCTGGCTCACCGCGCACGGCGCGTCCGAGAAGCCGAGCAGGCCGATGCGCCCGGCAGGGCTCGCGACCCGGCAGGCCTCGGCGAGCAGCGCCGGAATCCCCGCACCGTCGATGACGACCGAGGGGCCGAGGCCGTCCAGCTCGTCGCGAACGGCGTCCGGCACCGGCATCTGGCGCGGATCGAGCGCCATGTCGGCCCCGAAGGCCCGCGCCCGCTCCAGGCGGGCCGCGTCGGGATCGCTGATCAGGCAGCGCGCGCCCTTCAGCTTGGCCACCTGCAGCACGGTCAGCCCGACGGTTCCGGCACCGTAGATCAGG
>JBGAKU010000053.1:0-25101 GCA_044224255.1 Geminicoccaceae bacterium | reverse complement strand
CGGCATTATGGAGCAAGCGCACCAAGCGCTACGGTTGCATAACTAAGACGGCTGCTCATACTTACCGACCCGGCTGGGAAGCGGCTAGGGTCGGGGCATGCTCAAGCGATCGGTTAATATCGGCGACTATTGGAGCCGCGCCACTCGCGCCGTCGACGGCGCGCAAATCTGGTGGTCCGCTCTTAACGACTCGACTGGGGGCTTGCCCCGGTTGGCGCTGGCCGGCTTGCTAGCCGTGGGCAGCGGCATTTGGACGTGGCTCAGGGAGAGTTGGCTGCCGCTAGGCGTGATAGTGGCTGTGATGGGCTACTTCGCGTTCAGGCGCATGCTCGGCTCCAGGGCCGCTTTGGACGGACCAGACAAGCCAACCTCCGTTGCGGAGTCTGCGCCGGAACGGAACGCGGCCGCGGCATCGGCTGAGAGCGCGTCGCCTTCGCCTCCGCTGAAGAATGGGCTTCCTGGTACCAGCTCCTTCCCGGCCGGCTTCTATGTGGGCGACATCCGCGCCGACGCTCAGCGTCTCGCCGGCAAGCGCCAGATCGACATCTCCATCGCAGGCTTCAACGCGACTGGTGAGACGATCTCTGTCAGCAGGGTTGCTGGGCACGTCCTGTATCGCAAAGCGATCGGCGGCTCGCTCGGCGATCGGGTTCAATTGGTGCATTTGCAAATCGTCTCTGACACCGGGCGGTCTAGTGAGGTCGCAAACCTAGCCGAACTATCAGTTGTGCTAAGGGTTACGTTCTCAGCAGAGATAGCGGCTGAAGCTGAGGCCGTGATAGCTCGCGGTGATCTTGTTCATCTTCGCTTTGGAGAACTCAAGATCCTGGTCCATGTCGCGAACGACCCAAAGCGGATAGCGCAACTACCGCTTTGGGACGGGGTCACGATTGGCAAGAACCATACCTCGATCGCTACAGGGAGAATCAGGGGCCTTGCCGCAGAACCCGAGATGTTCAGTCTAGCCCCAGTTGGATCGACTTCACCCCCATAGCGGCCATGCACTGAACGAAGAACACTGCGGAGAACCCACCGCGGGCGACCTTGTTGCGAAGGGCATGGGGATCAGCTTGGACCCCTAGGTCCGCGAGCTTCGCCGCGAGCCCGTCATAGGTGATGCCCCGGCGCGTCATCTCCGCCCGGAGCATGCCCTTCACCTCTGTCTGCCATTGGGCGTCAGACTTCATCGTGCGCCTCAGCCGTTGTGGCAAGCGCCATCATATTCGATGCGATTGCCATTGACAACCATACCGATATGCCATAGATATCGTTGCGTAAGCAACGCATCCTATGGCAACGGCGAGGGCCTCCCACTTCCTCCTGTCCGCCCAGGCCCGCACCCTCTCGCTGGTGCAGGTGGCCCGCATGTCGGACGATCAGGCCCATGCGACGTTCCGGGCGCTGCGGTGGCACGAGACGGGCGGCGATCCGGTCTGCCCGCACTGCGGCTGCTGTGCGGCTTACGAGTTCCGCACCCGCCGCCTGTTCAAGTGCAAGGGCTGCCTGAAGCAGTTCAGCGTCACCAGCGGCACGACCTTCCACGGCCGCAAGCTGGCGATCCGCGACTACCTGATGGCCATCGCGATCTTCGCCAACGCCGCCAAGGGCATCAGCGCTTTGCAGCTCGGCCGCGACCTCGACGTCTCCTACAAGACGGCCTTCGTCCTGGCGCACAAGCTGCGCGAGGCGATGGCGGCCGATCAGGCCAAGTATCAGCCCAAGGGCGAGGTCGAGGTCGATGGCGCCTACTTCGGCGGCTCGATCCGGCAGGAGAACTACAAGGCCGACCGCAAGGACCGCCGGCTGGCCGAGCACCAGACCGGCAAGCGTCGCGTCGTGGTGATCATGCGCGAGCGTCAGGGCCGCTCACTGCCCTTCGTGGTCCGGGCCGAGGACGAGGGTGTCGCCACCGTCGCCCGCCGCGTCCAGCCCGGCAGCACGGTCTATGCCGACGAGGCGCCGCACTGGGATGCCCTGCACGCCCGCTTCGAGGCCAAGCGGATCAACCACAGCTTCGCGTTCTCGGACGATGGCGCCTGCACCAATCAGGCCGAGAGCTACTTCTCGCGCCTGCGCCGCGCCGAGTTCGGCCAGCACCACCGGATCAGCGGCGACTATCTCGGCTTCTATGCCGGCGAGATGGCGTGGCGCGAGGACATGCGCCGCGAGGACAACGGCACCCAGTACGAGCGCATGACCGCCGATGCCCTGCACCACCCCAAGAGCCGGAACTGGTGCGGGTACTGGCAGCGGCATGTGGCGTAAATCGGCTGCGTCGGCGGTTCGCTATGGCAGGCTTTCCGCGGACACAATGACGGAATGCGCCATGGACGACGCGAAACAGAACCTTATCGACCTCATATCCCGAACTATTCGTCTTGCTGTCCGTCGCGGCGTATTTGATGAGTCCTTGCGAGCATACTGCGGGACAGACTCAAAATCCGATCTATCCGGCCAAGCAACCCATCCTCAACTGCGGAGGAAAAGGCCGGATTGTCTCGAAACGGATCCTTGAGAGCCTGAAGTATATCCGGTGTCATTAAATCGGCCATCATCTGTATGCGGTCGGGCAATGCCCCAGTATCGCTATCTTTGACGGCAAGCTCGGTGATCAGCATCGCCAGAACGATGTCGGCCGCACTCTCGCGCCCCGCCTCGCGTGCCTCACGAGCGGTTGGAACCGGTGCCTTGCCAGACATGCGCTTGCCTCCTTGAGAAATCGGCTGACCGATCAAACCGGCACCGCCATCCTCTGCGGCATGGACGCGATACAGGTCAGCTACGGCATAGAAGAGTTCGGGCGCCAGCTTTCAGAACTTGCGCTTGCCGCTCAGGCCTCTCCCGAACTCACGGAGCGAGTCTTCAACGCTCTTGAAGTCAGCAGCGCCCCGTTCGTTCTCGAATGTCGCCCCGCAGTGAGGACAGAGGAACTCCGCCTCACGTTTCAGCTCGCCGACGGTCTTCGGGAATTTTTGCCCGCACCTGGGGCAAGTTAGCGTGATCGTCGCATCATCATTCACGATTCCCTTGCCGGCCACTGCTCGCCTCCTTGTGGTTGTTTGCTGAGGGCGAGCCCCTGAACCGTCGCGCGGGTCGGGTGTGGCGTCAACTGACGACCCGCCACCCCTTCCTCCGCTGCCCCACGGCCACCCGCTCCACGATCCCCACGCGGCGCGCGAGCGAGGCGTATACGCGGTGCTCCACGACCGCGACGGCTGCCTTGTTACCCACGTCGTGCCCCGCCAGCCGCATGATCTCCACGGCTATGGCCCGCGCCGTCATGGGCTCTGGAGCGCCCCGCAAGATGTCGAGGATCAGCCGCCCAAGATTGGCGAACCACTCCGGCCGGTGCTGCGCCCGCATCCGCGGCACGCCACGGCCGCGCAGGATCGCCAGGGCGGCGTCCAGGTGGAAGATGTCAGCTCGGATCGGGACCGCTTGGCTCTCAAGGTCGGCCAGTCGTGCGGCCAGCTCGGCGCGTTTGGACTGTAGGGCGGCGATGGCATCGGACATGCCGCGAGGGTAGAATGGCCGGGCGGCGGCGGCGACCTAGCGGAAGGTGCGTTTGCTCCATAATGCCGGGTTTTTGCACAGACGATTTATCCCGCGACACACACGAACCCGAGCGCCCGCCCCTTCGTGCCGGCCACTCGGCGCGGCCGACGATGCAAAACGCACGAACGGATTGTCACGAGACACGTCCGAACCCAACCCGAGGGGCTGGGCGGCCGGGATCGGCCGACCGGTCAGTGCAGCTGCCAGAGACCGGCGGCCGGGGTCATGGCTGGGGCCTTCAAGAGCTCGTTGTGGCCGACGCGGACCGAGTGCAGCGGACCCTCGATGTGCTCGGCCCAGAAGGCCAGGAAGCGGCGCAGCTCGGGATAGTCGGGGGCCAGGTCGTAGTGCTGCCAGACGAAGGTCTGCAGCAGTGCTGGGTGGTCGGGCAGGCGGTAGGTGATCTCGGCGGTGGCGAGGCGCCAGCCGCGCAGCTGGCGCTCGAGATCGGTGGGGGCGCGCGCTGCGGTGGCCCCAGTCGGCCCAGGCGAGGTCATGGCCGGTCTCAGGCCATCGGGCCGTGCAGGCGGGCGAGCTCGGCCAGGAACAGCCGGGCGGCCTCGACCTCGCGGCAGACCTGCCGGTAGCGGTCCAGTCCGGCTGGCGCCTCGCCGCCGCGCGCGGCCCGTGCCGGCCGGCGCTCGCAGATCTCGGGGCGGGGCTGGGTGCGGGTGGCGCACAAGGTGGCGTCCATGATCCGACTCCTTCGAAAGTGGATCGAGTCTGCCACGACGCGGCCGGGCCGGCTGTGCGCCACCGCACATCCGATCGACGCATCTCGGTCATCGACCCGCGACCACAACCGACACCGGGCCACCCCGACCGGCCCGCTCCATGGTTACCTCGGGCCGCCGGGAAAGTTCCGCCAGGCCGACGGGTCCTGCCCCGCGCCACCCCGGCTCGCGCGACCCCTCCGCCATTTACCGGTCTACCCCAAGATCCTTACCGCCCCGTCAACGCCGGCCTTGACTCCGCCACCCGCCCATGGGATCGTCGAGGGAATATCATCCTAGCTCAGCATAACACGCCGCCCCAGATACTCCTCTCGCGGCTCACGCTGCCGCCCGTCACAGGTGCCGATCCGAGCGCTCGGGTTTGCCCCTGCTGCCGCAACGAGCTTCTTGGCGGCACGCCCGAACCCGAGCGCACGCGGCACGGATTCTGCGCGAGCGAATTCCTAATGCGGCACGAGCGAACCCGACAGCACGCCGCCCCGCATGTTCTGCACGCCCGAACCCGGCCGCCGCGCCGGCGCCCGGCCGGCCATGGCCGCCGCCGCCTACGAGCCGATCGCGACCGGGCGGGTCGTGTCGGTGGCGGGATGCGGCTGCGCTCGCCGTGAGCCCTGCTTCGCCTCGACGGCGAGGGCGGCCATCTCGCTGGCGATCCCGCGCTGCAGGGTGATCTGGGCCCCGTGGGGATCCCAGTGGTGGTTCCCCTCGAGCAGGCGGATGCCCTCGCTCGCCACGGCCACGTCCCAGCCCAGGGTGAGCAGCTCGGGGAAGGCGCGTGCGCCCGCCGCCACGGTGCGGCGGATCTCGGGCCAATGCGGGATGCGGGAACCTTCGATCGCGGCGCCGGTGTCGGGATGCGTGGCGAAGACCTCGAGCCGATGCCGCTGTGTCCGCGACGGCCCCCTGGCCGTTCCCACCGTGCCGTCCCTCACGTCGACCGCCGCGATCAGGTTGCCGTGACGGCCATAGTCGAGATCGTCGATGATGTTCCGGCCGACCGGGATCCGGACGGACGCGAACGGGATCCGCACCTCGCCGCCGACCAGCACCGTGATCATCCGCACGCAGCCGAGGCCCGGGCCCGGCATCAGCGGGCGCAGCGCCGGATCGGGCTCGAGCCAGCGCTGCACGAGGTAGCCGCCGCCGGAGTCGGTCGCCGAGCAGTGACGCAGGATCGCGCCCGGCTCGAGCGTGGCGCCCTGCGCATCGACCGCGCCGGAGGCGGTGACGGTGAGGGCGAGCATGCCGTCGCCATGGCTGCCGTTGCGCTTCTTGAGGATCAACCGTGTGGGGTCGGGCAACGCGCTCAGGAACGCGGCCATCTCGCCCTCGCTGCGGATCCGGCGCGCATCCAGCCTGGCGGCCGAGCCGTCGTCGCCCGCCCCGGCATCCACCAGCGCCAGCACCCGCGGCGCGGCGACGCCCCGGGCGAGGCACGCGGCATGGTATTCCAGCTTGTCCTGGACCAGATGGCGGTGCGGCGCCGGGTTCAGCTCGTCCTGGATGCGGACGAGCGCGCGCTTGGACAGGAAGGTGCCGCTGACCTCGTCCGCCCGGCGGTCGAGGTCGAACACGAACGCGTCCCGCGGCCGCATGCCCGATCTTGCCGCGGCCTCGATCACCCGGCGCAGGATGCGCACCGGCTGCGGCTGCTGTCGCAGCACCGCGAGGACCGCGCCCAGCTCGGCCGCGGCGTCCCGGGCGCGGCGTCGATAGCGTCGCCAGCGTGGTGGTCGCTCAGACGGCGCCGATCGGTGCGTTTCGCTGGCGGGAGAGAGGTGTTGTTCCAACTGAGCCGTTCCGTTCGTGGCGACCGAGCCCCCTCCGGCCGGTTGCGCAGCCTACCTGCCAGAGGAGGGCGGCCTTGTGAAGGTGACAGAATAGGTCCTGGGGCCTTCGTACGAGGGCCGGACGAGAGTTCACCGGGTGCAGGTTGCGTTCGCACAGCCGACACCGGGTCGCCTTCCGGCTGCGCCTGCTGGGGCCGCGACGTGTCACCGAGACCAGGGAGCAGATCCTCAGCCGCGCTCGATGGGCAGGAACGCGCCGCTCACGCAGGCCACGTGGTAGCCCAGCTTGTTCCGAACCAGATGGTGGTGCCTCAGGGGATTGAGGGTGTTCTCGAGCCGGATCAGCGCCCGTTTCGAGAGGAATTCGCCGGCCTCCTTGTCGGATCGACGGTCGAGCCCGAACAGCAAGCCGTCCACCGGCCGCATGCCCTGTCGCGCGGCGGCCCCGACCAGGCGCCTCATCATCCGCAACGGATGCTGGCCGCGGGACATGGCTGCGAGCGTAGCTCCCAGATCAGCCGCCACTTGGGTGCTGCGTCGACGCAGGCGCCGCCACAGCCGACCGCGCACCTGCGTGGGCACCATCACTGACGCCATCGCTTTTCCTCCTGATCAGCTCTCTTGGCCCGCTGGCCGCGTGCTATCCGTTGGACGGACCGGGCGAGTGGCCTACCGCTCGCACTTCAGGATGCGCACGAGCTTTTGCGTGCCGAGGCCCCTCGATGATAGGCCCACCTCCTTCCAGAAGCCCGCGTCATCCAGCAACGCAGCCACCAATGGGATGTGACCGTCCTGCGAATAGATGACGCCTCCCGGACGAACAACGGGTAGTACTTCAGACAGGTCTCAGTCGAGGACACCAGATCCACATCGATGAAGGCGACGAGGTGGGGCTCAGCGAACGTCGGCATGGTGTCCTAAAACGAGCCTGGCGCGAAGGTGCACATGCGAATCGGCGCCATGGCAGCGGACATTGTCCTTGACCTCGTTCAATGACCCACAATATTGGCCGCCAGTAAAATCGACCTTGCCGCCATACATGGTCGTCTCATGCGGCTCGTCGTTGGGCAGCAGGCCAACAAAGGAGTCGAACATGAACAGGCGTTCGGCCATGCTGACCGCCAGCGACAGCTTTGCCGTGCTGCCACCCTTTTGAAGCAGCCGGCCTCCACGACGCATCCTGGCTGGTCCTTCCTGAACGACAGGATATCAGAAACGATCTGCAGTATTTCCGCATGCGTGTGGAAGGAGTCGACACGGAACGGAATGTCGATGAACCTCGCTTGGAGCCGTATGGTGGCGACTCGGCGTCATACGGAACATCCGTCTGCGAATGTGCCGCCGCAAGGCCATCGCGCCTTGCATTGCTCACCTCAAGCCCGACTTGGGATGATCTGGATTCCCTTGGCCAAGAGGTGTCAGCCCACGTCCCCTGCACATCATCACGGCATGGAACTGACGTGCGTCTCGTCACCGCCCGCGCAGGCGCTCACCCCCCTGTCGGAGCGATCGGCACATGCCCGCCGACCACGGGTGCTCCACTGCCCTCCGGTCCCGCGAGCGGTTTCCCGTTCCGCCGCCCACGGCCGTCCGCTATCTCTGCCGCCGCCAGCAGGGAGGCCATAAGCATGCGGCGCACCTCGATCGGGACCTGGGCGTTCAACGTCGGGCCTTACGGCGAGAATCCGATCCCGTTCCCGACCGTGCTCGAGAAGCTCGCCGAGCTGAAGTTCGACGGGCTGGAGCTGGGCGGGTTCAACGGCTACCCGAACCCGCAGAACCATCCGACCGCGGACGACCGTGCGCGTCTCACGGACGAGGTGGCGCGGCACGGGCTGGCCTTCTCGGGCTTCGCCCAGGACCTGTGGAGCGAGCAGCTCCTGAACACCCGCGACACGTCCCACTATGTCGAGAGCTTCAAGGCCAACTGCGACTTCGCGGCCGATCTCGGCATCAAAGGCGTGCGGGTCGACACGGTGCAGCCGCCGACCATCCACCGCGAGGCCGACTATGACGACCTGCTCAAGCGCCTGGTGAGCACCTGGGACCGGTGCCTGGGCTATGCCGGCGACAAGGGGCTGTATGTCACCTGGGAGTTCGAGCCGGGCTTCGCCTTCAACAAGCCGTCCGACATCCAGCGCGTGCTCGACAGGCTCCAGCACGACCATTTCGGCGTGCTCTACGACACCTGCCATGGCCAGATGGTGGCAGTGGTCGGCGCACGGCAGGAGGGCAGGCCCGAGACCCTGCAAGGCGGCCAGCTCGAGCTGATCAGGAAGCTCTCGGGCCGGATCAACCACATCCACCTGATCGACAGCGACAACAGCTGCCACAAGGCTCCGGACGGCTCGGACGAGACCTCGGCCCACCCGCCCTTCGGCGAGGGCGTGCTCGACTTCGACGCCCTGGTCCCGGCCCTGGCCAAGGAGGAGGTCGGCCACGACTGGTGGACGGTCGATCTGTGCTTCTGGCCCGACGCCTGGCAGGCCACGGCCAAGTGCAAGACCGCGCTGGACGCGCTCAGCAAGCAGTATGGGTGAGGGCGGGGTGATGCTGCTCGGCTTCAATCTCCTGCTCTGGACCACCCACGTCACCGACGAGCATTTCCCGCTGTTCGCCGAGCTGAAGAAGGCCGGCTATGACGGCGTCGAGATCCCGATCTTCGAGGGCGCGCCCGAGCATTTCGCCCGCATCGGCCGGGTGCTGAAGGACGAGGGCCTGCGCTGCACCGGGGTCACGGTCCTGCCCGACGAGCAGCACAGCTCGATCAGCCCCGACCCCACCTGCCGCCAAGGTGCGGTCGAGGGGCTACGCTGGTCGCTCGACTGCCTTTCCGCCGCCGGTGGCGAGGTGCTGGCCGGTCCGTTCTACCAGCCGCTCGGCCAGTTCACCGGCGAGCCGCCGACCGCGGCCGAGCGCGACGGGATCGTCGCGACCCACCAGGCCGCCGCCGAGTACGGGGCGACGCTCGGGCTCAAGCTGTCGGTCGAGCCGCTCAACCGCTTCGAGTGCCACGCCCTCAACACTGTCGCTGACGCGGCCGAGCTGGTCGGTCGGGTCGGCCTGCCCAATTACGGCCTGCTCTACGACACCTTCCACACCAACATCGAGGAGAAGGACCCGATCGGCGCGATCGGCTCCCACATCGCGCGTATCAACCACGTCCACGTCTCCGAGAACGATCGCGGCACGCCGGGCAAGGGCCACGTCCCGTTCGAGGCCACCTTCCGCGCGTTCAAGGCCGGCGGCTATCAGGGCTGGTACGTGATCGAGGCCTTCGGCCGCGCGCTGCCGGCACTCGCCGCCGCCACGCGGGTCTGGCGCGACTTCTTCCCCGCCCGCGAGGAGGTCTACCGTTTCGGCCACGACCATCTGCGCGAGGCCTGGGCCCGCGCCTGAGCGCCGAGGTTCCGTGCGCGAGCGCGACCGGGGTGGCCGATGACGGCCCATCTGGATCCGGCGAGCCTGCTCCAGTGGGCCCGCAACGCGATCGGCGGCACGCTGTTCAGCATTGGCGGGCAGCCGATCTCGGCCTGGGCGCTGGGCGAGCTCGTGCTGGTCCTGGCGCTTGCCTTGTGGCTCGGCGGGCTTCTCCAGCGCTTGCTGCTGCGCCTCTCGGCACGGCACGGCTCATTCGATCGCGGCTCGGTCATGACCGTCGCCCGGCTGCTGCGCTGGCTGATCGTGGCCATCGGCGTGATGGCCGGGCTGGGTGTGGCCGGCGTCCCGCTGACGCATCTTGCGATCATCTTCAGCGCGCTCTCGGTCGGCATCGGCTTCGGCCTGCAGACCATGGTCAACAATCTGGTCTCGGGCCTGATCCTTCTGGGCGAGCGCAGCATTCGGGTGGGTGATTTCATCGCCCTGCCGTCCGGTGAGCAGGGGACGGTCGAGGATATGAGCATGCGCAGCACACGCATCCGCACCCCGGACGGGACGCTCATCCTGATGCCCAACTCGGCCCTGGTCGAGGGGTCGGTGCGCAACCTCAGCGCCCTGGACAGCGCGCACCGGCAGCGCTTCGACTTCAGTGTCGGCTACGGCACCAGCAAGCAGGCGGTCCACGACGCCATGGCCGCGGCGGCACGCGCGATCCCAGCCACGCTCGAGGACGCCGAGCACCCGATCGAGGTAGCGCTCAAGAACCTGGGCGACGTCACGCTCGACTTCCAGCTGGTCGTGTGGGTCCGCAACGATACCCTGATGGAGCCCTACCGGATCCGCTCGCTCTACCTGTCCGCCATCGACGATGCGATCACCCGCTGCGGCTTCCCGCAGCCCAACCCGGCCTACGACGTGAACGTGAAGGGTGCCCCTCCGGCCGCCGGATAGCCGCTGCAACGGTTGCCGTCCGGCCGCTGCCCGGGGCATGGTGCGGCCCGCAGCCGGAATGCCGGGGCGTCCGATGCCCGCGCATGCCCGCCGGCCATCAGGAGGGATGCCATGAGCCTGTCCGGCATGTTCGGCCGCGTGGTCGCGGTCATCGGCGACGTCACCGCCATGCTGCGTCACCGCAGCGACGCGCCCCTGCCGCCGGCGCTCGGGGCCGCACCAGCGATTCCGACGGCCAAGCCGCAGGGCTCGTTCCCGACGCTCAAGATGCCGACCGCCCATGGCTGGCCAACCGGCAAGGCGCCGGTCGCGGCCCCGGGGCTGCGTGTCGACGCCTTCGCCACCGGCCTCAAGCATCCGCGCTGGCTCCTGGTCCTGCCCAACGGCGACGTGCTGGCGGCCGAGGCCCTGCTCACGCCCGGCGGCGTACGCAGCCTGTTCGAGTATGCCATGCACGCCACGATGGAGCGCGCGGCCGCCATCGGCGTCAGCCCGAACCGGATCGTGCGCCTGCGCGACGCCGATGGTGACGGCAAGGCGGAGCTCAAGGAGACCTTCCTCGACGGCCTCAACCAGCCCTTCGGCATGGCGCTGGTCGGCGACAGCTTCTATGTCGGCAACACCGACGCGGTGGTGGCGTTCGCCTGGGATGCCACGACGGCCAGCGCGCGCGGCGCCGGGCGGACGATCGCGACGTTCAAGCCCGCCGGCCACTGGACCCGCAGCCTGCTGCCCAGCCCCGATGGCACGCGGCTCTATGTCGGCGTCGGCTCGCTGAGCAACATCGCCGAGGAGGGCATGGCGGTCGAGGAGGGCAGGGCGGCGGTCTGGGAGCTGGATCTCGCCTCGGGCAGCGCCCGCATCTTTGCCTCGGGCCTGCGCAATCCGGTGGGTCTCGCCTGGGAGCCGACCGGTGGCGCGCTCTGGACCGTGGTCAACGAGCGCGACGGCCTCGGTGACGAGACCCCGCCCGACTATCTGACCTCGGTCCAGGACGGCGGCTTCTATGGCTGGCCCTATTGCTACTGGGGCCGCACGGTGGACGACCGCGTGCCGCAGGACCCAGCACTGGTCGCACGCGCGATCACGCCGGACTATGCCCTGGGCGGGCACACCGCATCGCTCGGCCTGTGCTGGCTGCCGGCCGGGATACTTCCGGGCTTCGGCGACGGCATGGTGATCGGCCAGCACGGCTCCTGGAACCGCAGCAAGCTCAGCGGCTACCGGGTGATCTTCGTGCCGTTCGCCGATGGCCGCCCGTCCGGCCCGCCGCGAGACATCCTCACCGGCTTCCTATCGCCCGACGAGAAGCTGTCCTACGGCCGGCCCGTTGGCGTGACGCTCGGCCCCGATGGCTCGCTTTTGGTCGCGGACGATGTCGGTGACGCGATCTGGCGCGTGACCAGGGCCGATGGGGGCAAGGAAGGCAAGGAGGCTAGAGCTTGACCGGAGCCCCGCCATAGGCGGGAGACTGACAGATTGGGGCGCGGATCGCTGCTGCCTCCGCAGATCCGTTCCATAAGGGCTGACAAGCTCCGATGCGCCTGATAACAAGCTACCCGGACCGCGCCGTGGGGAGAGTAGCCGTCTTGGAGGAGGCGCTTGTCGTCACTGGGCGGCAGGAATGGCGAACCCGGGGGACCGATGTCTGCGGCCGGCACTTCGTCAGGACGTCGCTAGCATGACCACGCCCGTGCCGATGAGCAACAAGCCAACTAGCCGCTGCGGCCCGAGCGGCTCCTGGAACGCAATATGCCCGATCAACGCCACCACGACGTACGACACCGCGGTGCATGGCAGCGCCACAGAAAGAGGGATCCTGCGGAGCGCCAGAATGTAGAGAACCGCCGACAAGCCGTAGATGCAGAGCCCCGCGACGGTTCGCCAGTCCAAAAGCTGCGCGACAAAGCTGCTGGCTCCCGCACCCGCTTTCAACAGTGCTTGCCCGACAACGGTCGCGGCGATCGCGGTCAACAGGAAGCTCCAGTGCATGCGCGCCTTCTCCTGCCGGTTCCAGCCGAACCGGCTCTCCTGTAGCCAGCTCAGCTCCACTAGGCCAGTCAAAATCTTGAGCCATGACGCAGTCGGTAGATATGATATCGGGAGGCTATAGTTGGTGCAGCCAAAGAACACTGCCCGACCGCGGCTGCTTATGTATGGTATGTTATTGACATGCAGTGCGTTGGCGATGTACTTATGCGGCGTTCTGCTTGCATTGCCGCGGCATCTGCTGGCTAGCGGTCAAAGCATGCTTTTGATTAACGAATGGATAGTTTGGTACAGCGGGGTTCCATTGGTTCTTGGCCTGTTTCTGGCTTCCATCGACCTTTTCGTCCTCCTGGACCGCAAGCGCGCTTCCCGGGCGGATGTCCGGTACGAGCCGATCGGCACGAAGCGTCTGGTCGTGGTCCTCACTGCCTATGATGACGAGGCCAGCATCGCGGGCGCGGTCGAGGATTTCCAGGCTCATCCGCGCGTGGACGAGGTGATCGTCGTCAGCAACAACAGCCGCGATCGGACCCTGGAGCGCGCCGCCGAAGCCGGTGCGACGGCGATCAACGAGCCACAGCAGGGCTATGGCCGCTGCGTCTATCGCTGTTACCAGGAGGCGATCGACCGAGACCATGAGTTGATCGTGCTGTGCGAAGGTGACCAGACCTTCCGGGCCTACGACTTGGACAAGTTCCTCGCCTACGCACCGCACGCCGATATCGTGAACGGTACTCGCACGGTAGAGCGTCTTCGCGCCCGAACGACGCAGCTAAGCACCTTCATGTATTATGGCAATGTCTTCATGGGCAAGGTGCTCGAGGCAAAGCATCTGGGCCGGAGCACCATCACCGATGCGGGCACGACATACAAGCTTTGCCGCCGCGAGGCACTGATTCGCTTGATGCCATATCTAGATCCGGCGGTGAACCTCGAGTTCAACGCCCATTTTCTCGACGCCGCACTTGATCAAGGATGCGATATCGTCGAGTGCCCGATCACCTTTCATCCCCGTGTTGGCCTGAGCAAGGGTGGCAACGTGAACAATGGGCGGGCGCTCAAGGTCGGCCTACGCATGCTGGTCGGCATTGTTTGGAGCTGGAAGGCCGTGGCATCGTGACCGACGTCGATTACCACGGCTCGCGCCTGCCTCCGGACCCGAGGCGGGATATACTTTGGCAGTCCTTATGGCGGTATCGTTTCAGCGCCATGGTGTCGCCGGGTGATTGCGTGCTTGAGTTGGGAGCTGGCTATTGCAGCTTCATCAACGCCGTTGTCGCCCGCCGCCGCGTTGCAGTCGATGCTTGGGATGGATTCCCGGCCTATCTGGCGCCGGGCATCGAGCACAGGGTAGGCAGCGTCACCGACCTGGAGTTCCTGGATGACGGCGCAGTCGACTTCGCATTCGCGAGTAATTTGTTTGAACATCTGACGAAGGACGAGCTCTCGGTGGTGCTGGCTGCCCTGCGCCGAAAGCTGTCGGCAAACGGGACGTTGACCATCGTGCAGCCAAATTATAGATATGCATATCGCGAATATTTTGATGACTTTGATCACAAGAGTATCTATTCGCATGTGAGCATGACGGACTACCTTGTTGCCAATGGCTACGAGGTACTTCTCGTGGAGCCTCGGTTCATGCCGCTGTCGGTGAAGAGCCGGCTGCCAGTCAAGCCGTTCCTGATCTGGGCCTGGCTTGTCTCTCCGTTCAAGCCGATCGGCAAACAGATGCTGATCCGCGCCCGGCCCAGGCGCTGAACCTGCTTCGGATGGTTGTGATGGCCGGTAACTCCGACTTGGCGCGCCAGCGCTGGACCAGCCTTGCGCTGCTGGGCATGTTGCTGGCACTGTTGACTTTCCATGTCGTGGGCGTCTGCCTCGATTTCGCGGCCGCAATTCGTTACCCGTTCGAGCTGGGCGATGGAGAGGGGATTGTCTGGCAGCAGGCGGCTCTGATCCCGGGGCCTCGCATGTACAGCACCTCGCAGGAGCTGCCGTTCATCGTCTTCCACTATCCGCCCCTCTATCACCTGCTCGCCGGCGCGGCGCGTTCAATAGAGCCGGACTTCCTCGCGGCTGGACGGCTTGTGTCGGCGCTCGCCACGGTGCTGATCGCACCAACGGTCGCAGGGCTCGTGCTGATCGCGGCGCAACGCGACGACCGACCCGTCGGCGGAGTCGAGGTCGCGATCGCGCTCGCCGCCGGGCTGCTGGTACTCTGCCTGCACGCCGTACGCAGCTGGGGTCCCATGATGCGAGTCGATATGCTGGCGATCATGCTCAGCACGATGGGGCTGCTGGTCGGAGCTTGGTCGAGCGGGCGGTTCTGGGGCACCACCGCTGCACTTCTACTCTGCGTCGCCGCACTCTTTACCAAGCAGACCCAGCTGCCTGCCGGGGTTGCGGTATTTCTGATCGCGCTGCTGCGCAATCCGCGCGGGGCGATGGGGGCCGCGGCGGTTGCAGGTGCGGTGGGCCTCGGAGCGGTCGGGCTGATGGAGATGCTGACGAGAAATGGATTTCTGCTCAACATCATCGGCTACAACATCAACAGCTTCTCGTTTGAGCGAGTGGCTCGGATATTGTGGAGAGAGCGGTCGAGCTTCCCGTTCATGGTCCTTATGCTCGTCGCGTTCGTGGTGCTCGGGCGGGCGCTGCTGCCGTCGGCCGCCCGGCTTCGTCGAAGGGCGGGGGCTGCGGAGACATGGGTACTGCGCAAGGCTGACCGGGCGACGGCCTGCCAGGCGCTGCTGCTGCTGAAGTTCGCCTTGGCGGCGATCATGCTTCCGCTGACGGGCAAATCCGGCAGCAACTACAACTATCTGCTGGATTGGCTAACTACCGGCTGCGCGCTGATCGGTGTCCTGCTTGTGCATCTCGCGCGCGACGGAGCAGGTCGGGGGCGCTGGTTCGAGGGCGCGACCTTCCTGTTGGTGGTAGGCGTCGCGGCGCTGCCATGGCGAGAGGGGTCGCCCCGGATGTCCGAGGAGGAGGCGGCCCGACGAGCGGCGCTCGTGGAGCGCATCGCCGCTGCCCAGAATCCCGTGGCGTCGGTGGACGAGACTCTGCTCATGCGCGCCGGAAAGCCGGTAGTGTTCGAGTGCGCGATCGTGAGAGAACTGGTCAGAGTGGGACGTTGGGACGACACGCCGCTGGTCGAGATGATCCGGGCACACGGTTTTGCCTTCATGATCACGTGGAATCAGAGCGGCTGCACGCCGGCGACAGACGTGGCGATGCGGGAGGCCTATCCCCGTGTGGAGCAGGTCGCGTCTGACCTCTGGGTGCACTTGCCGCCAGGATGAGAGAGCGGAGTTGAAGGTGCCCTCCTTCGCCGAGCGCGCGAATTCCGGTTCTATCTTGCCCCGCTTTGCGGATGCATGGCTTTCGGCTCGGCCCTACCCCTCGAGCTGCGTGCTCCTGCACCCGGGGGACTCATGCCATTCACCTCGCGGATCGCCTCGGCGACCCGCGCACCGGGTGGTTCGGTCGAGGGACGGAGATGTCGCCGAACCGCTACGGACGTCTGGCAACCTCAGAGACGTGCGCCAGCCAAGCGGGGGGTGGGCGATGCGGTGCGTTTTGGGACTGCTCACGGTCGCTGCTCTCCTGCTGCTGGGCGGATCGCCATGGGCGGCCGAGAGCGGCTGGCAGCCGCCGGTGACGCGGACCATGGTGGAGGCGCAGTTCGCCACTTTCCAGCCCGACTATCGCCAGCTCAAGGCTGATCGGCTGGCGAAGCTGCGGCCGCTTGAGGAGCAGCTCTATGCGCTTCAGGCAGGCGGCGACCGAATCGCACGACGGCTCCTGGGGCGTCTGCTACGACGAGTGGTTCAAGAAGCTCGACCCGATGATCCAGGCGATCAACGGCATGGCGGGCCGTGACGTAGCGCCCGAGCACACCGAGCTCGATTTCCTGCATCCGATCGACACGGCGCCCGAGCTCGCCGAATATCTCGAGAAGATCAGAATCTCCGACGTCGCGGCGACCGGGCTCAACCGCAGAGACGAGCTGGGTGCGGTGACCTCGGTCATGGCCGAGATCGTCTTCAAGCAGTATGTACAGGACTATATCGCACGCCATGTCACGAATCTGGACCTCGGCCCAGACTATGCCCGGGCGTTTCGGGACTTCATCGATGGCTGGCAGGATCCGGACACCGGCTACTGGGGGCCTTGGTATCAGATCGCCGGTGAGCTCAAAAAGGCGACCGACCTCAGCTTCACCTATCACATCATCGCCTATCGTCAGGGTGACGTCGCCTACTGGAATCGAATCATCGCGACCACGCTGGCGCTGGAGGAGCATGAGTACCCGTTCGGTTGGCGCTATCAGGGGCAGCTCACCAACCACAACGCCTACGACGTCGTGCGCATCCTGCAGTTGGGCTGGCCGCACATGGACGCGGCCCAGCGGGCCGAGGCGGCGGCGGCTATCGACCGGATGCTGCAGTGGAGCCTGACCCGCAGCCTTCAGCCGGACGGCAGCTTCGTCACCCCAGGCGGCTTCGACAGCAGCGTCAGCGACGCCCAGTACTACGGCGTGTCGCTGCTCACCAAGGCCGGCTTCTGCTCGATCCGTCCTGCGTTCTGGACCGACCGGACCTGGCCCGAGGCCCAGAGCACCTGCTGCCGCATCGCGGCGCGCTTGGCGAAGCTGGACGCGGATATCCCGGCCGCCGAGGCGGCGCGGCGACGGCTCGCCGAAGCCTATCCGCGCTGCGAGGCCGGGACCGCGTCGGGCCAGTGAGCGGGCGTCAGCGCTGCTCGGCCGTACCTGATGCCGGCGTGCTCGGGTTGCGTCCACCGCTCCCGGCGAGGCCGTCCATGCGCAGCCGCCACTTGATCCGGGTCCGCTCCAGCCCCTCGGCGATCCCGGCGCGATTGCGCAGCATGGCCGCGACCTTGCGCGGCGGGTAGCGGAGGTAGCGCTCGATCGTCCACTCGGATGTACTCATCGGCGTCGCGTCGGTGGCGCGCTGGTAGCCGCAGGCGTCCAGCATCGTTCCGGCGATCGCCTCGAACACCTCGATCTCGTGGCGCCCGACCTCGGCCTCCCACTTGCCGCTGTTGGCGGCCTGGAGAGGTCTTTGGATGTTGCGGTCGTTGACCGGGTCCGTGCCGACGGGCCGCCGGCGCTCGTGAAAGCTGAGCACCGACGGGTCGAACGGCTCGCCGATGAGCCCTAGCACTTCGGTGATCGTCGCCTCGGGCGCGCTCAGGAGGTCCTCGTAGCGGATCTCGACGAAGCGCTCGGGTCCGATCCGCTCGCCGATGGCGCGGGCGGCACCGACAAATAGGGTCCATCGCTCGGCCGCCGTCGCCATGCTCTTGGGGCCGAAGGGCGCCTTGATCTGCGAGATGGCCACATCACGGCCGTCACGCAGGATGTGGACGGCCGCCGCGTCGGGGAACGCGGCCTCGATCTCGGGCCAGAAATGGACATTGTTGGGGGTTTTCTCGCCCCAGTGCCTTTTCCCGTGCGCCTCGGTCCAGCAATCGAGGAGTGAGGCGAACACGCCGCCGAGGTCCGGCCGGGCGATCCGTGCCAGCACGGTCTCGGCCGAGGGGACATGCGGCAGGCGACGGATCCAGCGCCATCCCAGGACGTCGTCGACCAGCCGCCGCAGACGCTCCGGCCGGCGGAGATCGCCATAGAGCGGCAGCAGCGGCACGAAGGTCTCGAAGATCTTGGTCTCGTCGGGGACCGCGATCGCCGGATGGCTGTCGAGCATCCGGCTCAGCAGGGAGGTGCCGGAGCGGGGTGCTCCGAGGATGAAGAACGGCCGCATCAGCTCCTGCTCTCCCCGGGGACGCCGGCCGTGTTTCCGGTCGAGATCCAGAACAGACCGCCCGGTAACGAGGTACCGATGGTGACCAGCCGCCTGAGCAGCGCCGCCGCGAACGCCTGCTCCGGGGGCACGCCCATCTGCGTATAGAACAGCACGATGGCACCTTCGGTAAGCCCAAGGCCATTGGCGGTGACGGGCAGCAGGGACACCAAGGGCACGAGCGGCGCTACCAGCGCGGTGTCCGAGAGGGTGATGGAGCTGCCGACCGCACGCAGCAGGCCGAACTGGTAGAGGATCAGGAGGCCATAGAATAGGAGCGACCAGGCGCCGGCAACGAGGAGCTCACCCGGTGCGTGCCGATAGCCCGCCACGGCCTCGCCGAAGCGGTCGACCTTGACCGAGACCTTCCGGAACAGGCTCGGCAGGCGCGCCATCAGCGCCGAGCCGCCACGGATCAGGTGCGCGCCGGCGGCAACGACCAGGGCAAGCCCGCCCACGATGGCGGCCACCAGCAGCCACAGGGCGACATTCAGCTTCCAGGGCTCGACCGGCCTGATCCCCAGGCACAGCGCGGAGATCAGGGCGAGGGCGGCGACGCCGGTGAGGCGCTCGACGAGCACGCTGCCGGCGAGCTGCTCGATCGGTGCCCAAGACCGCAGCACCAGGACGCGGACGAGGTCCCCGCCCACATTGGACGGCAGGTAGTTGCTGATGAAGCTGCCGATCCAGTAGGCGCGCAGCAGAGGCAGGAACGGCAGCGGCCCGCAGACCACCCGCGTGAGGCGCTGCCACTTGATCGTCGAGACCACGATGGCCGCGACGATGATGCCGGCCGACAGCAGGACGAGCCCCATATCGGCGCGGCGCAGGATGCGCAGCGTTCCGGGCCAGTCCACGAGCCAGCCGAGTAGCCCGAGCAGGATGACGCCCAGGACAAACTTCAACCACGGCCAGACACCAGAAACGCGCTGCCACAGCGCGCGCGCGGCCGGCTTCAGCTCCGCCCCGTCGATCACCCAAAACTCCTCGTCAAAGATCCTGGCCGCCTGCGCCGTGCCGCAAAAGGCGACCACCATGGTCACGACCATAGCCGAACCGACAAGTCAATGACGTCGCGACCCGGCACAAGTTCCAGTGCAAATCGCGACACGGCATGCAACCCATTGTCGCTCCTTGACTCCCGCGGCGCCCGGTCGAAGGTGGGGGCGACGCCGGCCCCCGCGGGACAAGCCAGGACATGGATATCTACCTGCCCGTGGCCGAAATGTCGGTCGACCTTTTCGGGGTCTTGGCACTTGGCGGCCTGATCGGCTTCCTGTCCGGTCTGTTCGGTGTCGGCGGTGGCTTCCTGATGACCCCGATGCTCCTGTTCATGGGGGTGCCGCCCGCCGTGGCGGTGGGCACCCAGTCGATGCAGATCCTGGCATCGTCGGTGTCGGGGGTTCTGGCCAATCTGCGGCGACGCGCGGTCGATCTGCGGATGGGCTGGATATTGGTCGTGGGCGGCGTGGTCGGCTCGGCCGCCGGCGTGGCTCTGTTCCGGCTCCTGATGAGCCGCGGCCAGATCGACCTCTTCGTCAGCCTCGCCTACGTCCTGTTCCTCGGCACGATCGGCGCGCTGATGCTGATCGAGAGCTTGGGTGCCATGCTGCGCAGCCGCCGGCCTGTGCCTGCCCGTGGCCGGCTGCATCAGCACTTCTGGATGCACGGCTTGCCCCTCAAGATGCGGTTTCCCGAGTCGCGGCTCTACATCAGCATCCTGATGCCGCTCGCGATCGGCGTGTTCGGTGGGCTGCTCGCCGCCGTGCTCGGCATCGGCGGCGGCTTCGTCATGGTGCCGGCGATGATCTATCTGATCGGGATGCCGACGGCCGTGGTCGTCGGCACCTCGCTGTTCCAGATCTGCTTCGTCGCGGCCGTGACCGGCTTCCTGCAGGCCTACGCCAACCACTCGGTCGACATCCTGCTGGCGCTGCTGCTCATTGCCGGGGGCGTGGTCGGCACGCAGTTCGGGACCCGTTTCGCAGGTCGGCTGCGCGCCGAGCAGACCCGTGCGCTGCTGGGTTTGCTCGTGCTTTTGGTGTGCGGCAAGCTCGCCTGGGATCTCGTCGTGCCGCCGGTCGATCTCTTCTCGATCGCGGCCGGCGGATGAGCTTGACCCGTGTCGGGAACCTGCACAGGCTCGCGCCCGATGCACGAGCAGATGCCCGCCCGCGCCACCGCGCCCGCGAGTGGCAGCCGTCCCGTGTTCGGGGAGCCGCCAGTGCGCGGTGAGCCTCGTCTTCACCCGCTTCTTGCGGCAGGCCCGCTTGCCCTGGCTCTGCAGTACGGCCGGTTCCTGGTGGTGGGCGCTGGCGCCACGGCGATTCACGTCCTGCTCTATGTCGCAGCAGCGGCCATGCTCGGCTGGCCGCCGCTGGCCGCCAACGCCCTGGGATTCGCGGCCGGCGTGCAGGTCAGCTTCTTCGGCCACGGCCGCTGGACCTTCCGCGACTCCACCGGAAGGGTAGTGCGCTTCTGGTTGGTGGCCGGGCTCGGCCTCGCCCTCAACAGCGCGTTTGTCCAGCTTGTCACCGCGGACCTGGGCCTCGGTTATGGCTGGGCGATCCCTTTCATCGCTGGCGTGACCCCGGTCGTGACCTTCACCTTGAGTAAGCTATGGGCGTTTCGCACCTGATCACGCCATGCCGCTGACGCCCCTGGTCCATGCGGTCCTGTTGCTCGCGCTCGCGAATGGCGCGCCGGTGCTTGGCAAGCGTCTGTTCGATCAGCGCTGGTCCTGGCCGGTGGATGGCGGTCGGGTGCTGTGGGACGGCCGACGTGCGCTGGGCAGGTCGAAGACGTGGCGTGGCCTCCTGCTCGGCTGCGCGGTGCCGACGGTTGCGGCACCCCTGCTCGGGCTGCCTTGGACGATCGGCGCGCTGTTCGGGGCATGCGCGATGGTGGGGGATCTGCTGTCCAGCTTCGTGAAGCGGCGGGTCGGGGTCGCGACCAGTGGGCGCGCGCCGGCACTGGACCAGCTTCCGGAGGCGCTGCTGCCGCTGGTCGTCTGCCGCGATGCGCTCGGCCTCGATGCCGCCGGCGTCGCTCTGGCTGCGGTGATCTTTTGGGGCGGCAATGTCGGGCTGTCGCCGCTGCTCTATCGCCTCGGGGTGCGCGACCGGCCTTACTGATCCTAAGCGCGCTCGAGCCGGTGCAGCGTGATCTCGGGCCGGCAGTTCAGCCGGACCGCGACCACGCTCGAGCCGGCTCCGACCGAGGTGTAGCCGGCCATCGGGCCATAGCGCCAGGCGCCCGCGCCGAAGCGGCGGGGCAGGTTCGAGTCTAGGGTGATCGGATAGCCGCCCGGCAGGCAGATCTGGCCGCCATGCGTGTGCCCCGCGAGCAGGAGCGCGAAGCCGGCATGCGCCGCCTGGCGGTAGATCTCGGGCGTGTGCGACAGGAGGATCGCTGTCTCTCCGGGCGGAATACCGGCGGCAGCTTTCTCGATGTTGTCGACACGGAAGAAGTGCGCGTCGTCGATGCCCGCCAGATGGATGCGGGCATTCTCGCGCCGGATCGGGACGGTCTCGTTGAGGAGCATCCGCACGCCCAGATCCTCGATGCCCGGCACCATCTGGATGGTGTCGTGGTTGCCCAGCACGCCGTAGACTGGCCCGGAGACGCGGGCCAGGACCCGCGCCACGCCCGCGATGGCGGCGTCGAACGGACCGAAGGTCTTGCCCCGATAGTCGCCGGTCAGCACGCACAGATCGTAGGCGAGCCCGGGCAGGAGCTCGGCGACGCGGTCCATGGCGGGGCCGCTCATGTCCGAATGCAGATCGCTGAGCTGCAAGAGGGTGTAGCCCTCGAAGGCGGCCGGCAACCCGCCGATGCGGACCCTGTTGTGCCGGACCTCCACCCGCCCGGCATTGCGGCAGCCACGGCCGTACAGCCCGCACAGGCGCAGGGTGGTGCGGATCACGGAATGCACCGAGTACCAGTTCTCGATGTGCATGAAATTGAGGCCCTGGCCGAAGCACTGGGTCTCGTGGTCGGCCTCGATGCCGAGCCGTTGCCGGGCGTGCACCGAGCCGAGGCGGCGCTCGAGCCTGCTCTGGATCGTGATGTCCTCGTCCACGGCCCGGCCCGGTCAGATGCGCAGGGGCGGGGCCGGCAGAGCCAGCGCGAGGACGGCGCGGAACGGCGCCAGCGCCAGGACGGCGATGATCAGCTTCACGCCGAGATCGCCCAGGGCGAGGGTCATCCAGGGCATGTCGGTGCCGGCGAAGGCGAGGCTGAAGAACAGGGCGGTGTCCACGACCGAGCCGAGGCTCGAGCTGACCAGGGGCGCGCGCCACCAGCTGCCGGCCCGCAGGCGCTGGAACACATGGATGTCGAGGAGCTGGCCGACCAGGAAGGCCGTGCCCGATGCGAGCGCGATCCGCGGCGTGGCGAGCCAGATCGATAGCAGGACCGCGAGCGCGAAGCCGAGGTAGACCACCTTGCGGGCCTGCACCGGCCCGCGCAGCCGGGTCGTCAGGTCGGTCACCAGGAAGCTGAACGGGTAGGTGATCGCCCCCCAGGTCAGAAGATCGTTGATCGGGAACTGGACCAGCCAGTTCGAGGCTACGACGATCACAATCATCGCGGCCAGGGGGAGTAGGGGCAAACCTCGGCTCCACATCGGGGTGGCCGTGATATGCCGAGTCGCTCCGGGAGGTAAAGTGCTCGATGGGCAGCGGCCATCGAACGCCGATGTGGGTGGCCTTCTCGCACCAGCCTGACGTTTGTGCTAGGCAGCGCGCGATGTCCTTGCCCCGAGAGCCCGCCCATATGGAGCCGCTTACGATCCTGCTCGCCGGTCCGCGCGGCTTCTGCGCGGGCGTCGAGCGTGCGATCGACATGGTCAAGACCGCCCTGCGCCAGAATGGCGCGCCGGTCTATGTGCGCCACGAGATCGTCCACAACCGTCACGTCGTCGACGAGCTGCGCGCGCTTGGGGCGGTGTTCGTCGACGAGCTGGACGAGGTGCCGGAGGACGGCCTCGTTGTCTTCTCTGCCCATGGCGTGCCCAAGAGCGTGCCCACCGAGGCGCGGCGACGCCGCCTGCTGTTCGCGGATGCGACCTGCCCGCTGGTCTCCAAGGTCCATCGCGAGGTCGAACGGCACCACAAGGAGGGCCGCACCGTCCTGCTGATCGGCCATGCCGGCCATCCCGAGGTCGTAGGAACGATGGGACAGGTTGCTGAGGGCTCGGTGATCCTGGTCGAGACCGTCGCCGATGCCGAGGCGGTCGAGGTCCCGGATGCCGAGCGTATCGCGTTCTCCACGCAGACCACGCTCTCGGTCGCCGACACCGCTGCCGTCGTCGAGGTGCTGCGCCGCCGCTTCCCGGCGATCGAGGGGCCGCGCAACGAGGACATCTGCTATGCTACCACCAATCGCCAGCGCGCCGTGGCAGCGATCGCGCCGCGCGCCGATCTGTTCCTGGTGGTCGGGGCGCCCAACTCGTCGAACTCGCTGCGGCTGGTGGAGGTGGCGCGGCAGCATGGCGCCGGTCGCGCCGAGCTGATCCAGACCGCGGCCGATGTCGACTGGGACTGGCTCACGAGTGTCAGCACGCTCGGCGTGTCGGCCGGCGCGTCGGCTCCCGAGCTGCTGGTCGAGGAGTTGATCAAGGCTTGCCGCTCCCGCCGCGAGGTCGTGGTCGAGGAGGTGCGGGTCGCCGAGGAGAGCGTCACCTTCCGCTCGCCGCCGATCCCGCTGCTGCGCAAGGCATCCTGAGCCCGTGGCGGTCTACACCCATGTCGGCGCGGGCCAGCTCCGCGCCTTCCTCGCCGACTACGAGTTGGGTGCCCCGGTGGCCTGCGAGGGCATCTCCGAAGGGGTCGAGAACTCGAACTTCCACCTGCAGACGGAGCGCGGCCACTTCATCCTGACGATCTACGAGAAGCGGGTCGAGCTGGCCGACCTGCCGTTCTTCCTGGGCCTGATGGAGCATCTGGCCAGTCGCGGGCTGCCTTGCCCGCTGCCGGTCCATGCCCGCGACGGCCATGCGCTGCGCAGGCTCGCGGGCAAGCCCGCGGCGATCGTCAGCCGTCTGGACGGCAGGTGGCCTAGGCGCATCGTGGTCGAGCACTGCGCGGCACTCGGCGAGGCGCTGGCCGCGATGCATCTCGCGGCTGCCGATTTCTCGCTCACCCGCGCCAACGCCCTGTCCTTCGCCGGCTGGCGGGCGCTGTTCGACGGCTCGCGCGCACGGGCGGACGAGGTGGAGCCGGGCCTCGCACGGGAGATCGCCACCGAGTTCGACGAGCTTGCCGCCCGCTGGCCGCACGAGCTGCCCGGCGGCGTGATCCATGCCGACCTGTTTCCCGACAATGCATTCTTCGCCGGCGACCGGCTGACCGGGATCATCGACTTCTACTTTGCCTGCAACGACCTGCTCGCCTACGACATCGCCATCTGCCTCAATGCTTGGTGCTTCGAGCCCGACCATTCATTCAACATCACGAAGGCGAAGGCGCTCCTTCAGGGCTATCGGCGGCGGCGTGACCTGTCGGGGGCCGAGATCGCGGCGCTGCCGGTGCTGGCGCGCGGCTCCGCGCTGCGCTTCCTGATGACCAGGCTCTACGACTGGCTGCACCAGGTCGAGGGGGCGAAGGTGGTGCCCAAGGATCCGCGCGAGTATCTGCGCAAGCTGCGCTTTCACCGGGGCGTCGCCGATCCGGCCGCATACGGGCTCGCATGAGCTCGGCCGCGCTCGATTCCCCCGTCGAGATCCATACCGACGGCGCCTGCAGCGGCAACCCCGGCCCGGGCGGCTGGGGTGCCATCCTGGATTGGAACGGCAAGCGTCGCGAGCTGTCGGGCGGCGAGCCGCTGACCACCAACAACCGGATGGAGCTGATGGCGGCGATCGCCGCG
>JBGAKU010000052.1:0-25588 GCA_044224255.1 Geminicoccaceae bacterium | reverse complement strand
CACCGCCGGCACCGACGCGGATGCCCGGCTGCTGTTGCGGGCCGCATCGCTCGTCCCGGCCGACGAGGATCGAAATGGTGCGGCGGCTTAACGGCGTCTCAAGCCTGAGCGCCTAGGCTCGCCCCCATGCAGCCGACCAACCCGCCCATGCGCTCCGCCAGCCGCCCCGGCCTGCAGGAGCTGCTCGCCGACGACCGCGGCGCGACGGCGATCGAGTACGGGCTCATCGCCGCCCTCATGGCCGTCGTCATCATCGGCGCCCTGCAGACCTTGGGCGGCGAGACCGGCTCGCTCTACACCGTGCTCGAGGAGATCGGCGCCGCCATCGCGACGGCGATCGGCGGCTGACGGCCCAGCCGCGGTTCCCGGGCAGCTATGGACCGAGGCCCACGAGCCGCTGAGTCGGGGGCGTGGCGGTGGGGAGCCCCGCACCGCCACGCTACGATCAGGCCTGCACGCCCTTCACGTACCAGTCCATCTTGAGCAGATCCCCGTCGGGGATGGTGAGGCCGTTGCCGACCCGCTCGGTGCCGGCCTGGTCCGTGATCGGCCCGGCGAAGGGGTGGCGCACGCCGGCGATGATCTCGTTCTTGACCGTGTCGGCGGCGGCCGCGACCTCCGGCGGCACGGACGGCCCGTAAGGGGCGATCTGGACCATCCCCTCCTTCAGGCCGTACCAGACGCTGTGCGACTGCCAGCTGCCGTCGAGCACCGCCTGGGTGCGCTCGATGTAGTAGGGGCTCCAATTGTCGACGATCGCGGTGAGCTGGCCCTTGGGCGCGAAGGCGCTCTGGTCGGCGGCCTGGCCGAAGCCGAACTTGCCGCGCTCCTCGGCCTGCTGCAGCGGTGCTGCGCTGTCGGTATGCTGGCTGATGAGGTCCGCACCCTGATCCATCAAGGTCTTGGCCGCGTCGCCCTCCTTGCCGGGATCGTGCCAGGAGTTCACCCACACCACCTTGGTCTGAATGTTCGGGTTGATCTTCTGCGCCGCCAGGGTGAAGGCATTGATCCCCATGATGACCTCGGGGATCGGGAACGAGCCGATATAGCCGACGACGCCCGACTTGCTCATCATGCCGGCCATGGTGCCGATCACCGCCCGGCCCTCATAGAAGCGGGCATTGTAGACCGCGACATTGGGGGTGACCTGATAGCCCGTGGCGTGCTCGAATCTCACGTTCGGGAACTGCCTGGCGACCTTCAAGGTCGGGTTCATGAACCCGAACGAGGTGGTGAAGATCAGCCCGTGGCCGTCGCTCGCGAGCTTGCGGATCACGCGCTCGGCATCCGGGCCCTCGGGCACGTTCTCGACGAAGGTGGTGGTCACCTTGCCCGGGAACGCCTTCTCGACCTCCTGCCGGCCGACCTCGTGCCGATAGGTCCAGCCATTGTCGCTGGTCGGGCCGACATAGACGAAGCCGACCTTGAGCGGCTCCTGCGCCCGGGCGGGGCGCAACCCGGCGGCAAGGCCGAGGCCGGTAGCGGCGGTGCCGAGCACGAAGCCCCGGCGCCGGAGGTGGAGCGTCATCTCGCTGTTCTCCCTTTTGATAGATCGATTGTCAGGTCGCCGGGCGGAAGGGCTTGCCCAGGCAGGCGGGCGCGTCAAGCCGGCCGCGGACCGAGCCGGCCGAGATCACGGTCAGGACGATGATGGTCGCGAGATAGGGCAGCATCGACATCACCTGCGCCGGCACGCCGATCCCACCCATGCCCTGGACGTAGAGCTGCAGGATGGTGACCCCGCCGAACAGATAGGCGCCGGCCAGGAGGCGCAGAGGCCGCCAGGAAGCGAACACCACCAGCGCCAGCGCGATCCAGCCCCGCCCTGCGGTCATGTTCTCGACCCACATCGGGGTGTAGGCGAGCGAGAGGAAGGCACCACCCAGGCCCGCGCACATGCCGCCGAACAGGACGGCCAGATAGCGGATGCGGATCACGTCGTAGCCGATCGAGTGCGCCGAGACGTCCGAGTCCCCGCAAGCGCGCAGGATCATCCCACCACGGGTGCGGCGCAGGAACCAGGCGACCCCGACCGTGAGCGCCACGGAGAGATAGACGAGAATGTCCTGGCCGAAGACGATCCGGCCGAGGACCGGAATGTCCGAAAGGCCGGGGATCGCGAGCTTGGGCAGTGGCGCCACCGGCGAGCCCACGAACGCGGCGCCGACGAGCGCGCTGAGGCCGAGACCGAAGAGCGTCAGCGCCAAGCCCGTGGCCACCTGATTGCTGACCAGCGTCAGCGTCAGGATGCCGAAGATGAAGGCGAGCGCCATGCCCGCCACGGCGGCGCCGACGATTCCTGCCGTGTAGCTGCCGGTGGAGAAGGTCAGGGCGAAGGCGGTGACGGCACCCGCCAGCATCATGCCCTCGACGCCGAGATTGAGCACGCCGGAGCGCTCGACCACGAGCTCGCCGATGCCGGCGAGGAGCAAGGGCGTCGCGGCGCTGATGATGGTCATGATGACCGGAATAGCGACCTCGAGGCTCATGCGGGGGCGACCTCCCGGCGCGGGGATGTGAAGGAGACGCGGTAACGGACCAGGAAATCCGATGCGAGCAGGAAGAACAGCAGCAGGCCCTGGAACAGCCCGGTCACGCCCTGCGGCACGCCGACCTCGACCTGGGCGTTCTCGCCACCGATGTAGGAGAGAGCCACGAGCAGGCCCGCCGGAATGATGCCGAGCGGATGCAGGCGGCCGAGAAAGGCGACGATGATCGCGGTGAAGCCGTAGCCCGGGCTGATCGTCGGGATGATCTGTCCGATCGGTCCCGAGACCTCGATCGTGCCGGCAAGCCCGGCCAGCCCGCCGCTGAGCAGCAGGCAGAGCCAGATGATCCGCTTGCGGTCGAAGCCGGCGTAGCGCCCGGCGGCGGGAGCCTGGCCGATGACGCGGATCTCGAAGCCAATGATCGTGCGGGTCATCAGCACCCAGGCCGCCACCGCGACGGCGAGCGCGATCAGGAAGCCGAGGTGCAGGCGCGTACCCTCGAGGATGATCGGCACGATCGCGGATTCCGTGAACATGCGCGACTGCGGGAAGCCGTAGCCCTCGGGATCCTTCCACGGCCCGTAGATCAGGATGCTCAAGAACAGGGTAGCGACGTAGGTGAGCATCAGGCTGGTGAGGATCTCGCTGACGTCGAACTTCGCCTTGAGAAAGGCGGGGATCGCCGCATAGGCCATGCCACCCAGAATCCCCGCCAGCATCATCGTCGGCAGGATCCACGGCCCCGTCTGGCCCCAGGTGGCCAGCGCCACCCCGCCGCCGGCGATCGCGCCCAGGGTTAGCTGCCCCTCGGCGCCGATGTTCCAGACGTTGGCCCGAAAGCCGATGGCGAGGCCGACCGCGATCATGATCAGCGGGGCCGCCTTGACGCCGAGCTCGGTGAGGCCGTTCAGGCTCAGGAGGGGCGAGACGAAGTAGCTCATCAGCGCCTGGAACGGGTTGTAGCCCATGAACAGGAACAGGATGAACCCGGTCAGGATGGTGAGCGCCACGGCCAGGACGGGCGTGGCGTACTGCATCTGCCAGGATACGCTCCGGCGGGGCTCGATCTTAAGCGACATGGGCGAGGCCTCCGTGGCCGGGCTCGGGTTCGCCCATACCGTGCGCGCCACCCATCAGCAGGCCGATCTCCTCGACCGAGGCGCTGGCGGTGACGAGCGGATCGGACAGGACGCCGATGTTGATGACTGCCAGGCGGTCGGTGAGCATCAGCAGCTCGTCGAGGTCCTGGGAGATGACCAGCACGGCGGCGCCGTTCGCGGCGAGAGTGATCAGCGCCTGATGGATCGCGGCGGCCGCACCCGCGTCCACGCCCCAGGTCGGCTGCGAGACCACCAGCACGCCCGGATTCTGCAGGACCTCGCGACCGACGACGAACTTCTGCAGGTTGCCGCCGGAAAGGCTGCGCGCGAGCGCATCGATGCCGGCCGTGCGAACGTCGAACTCCTTCACGACGAGGGTCGCGAAGTCGCGTGCCTTGCCGCCCTTGATGAAGCCGCCGGCCAGGAGACCCTGCCGCTGGCGGGCACTGAGTACGCCGTTCTCGACCAGGCTCATCTCGGGCACCGCGGCATGGCCGTTGCGCTCTTCCGGTACGGCGCACAGGCCGAGCTCGCGCCGCCGCGTCGGGCCGAGCTGACCGACCGCCTTGCCGTCGATGCGGATCGCCGTTTCGGGGGTAACGGTCCGCTCGCCCGAGAGGGCCAGAAGCAGCTCGTTCTGGCCGTTCCCGGCAACGCCGGCGATCCCGAAGACCTCGCCCGCGCGCACCTCGAAGCTGATCCGCTTGAGGTCCGTCCCGTGCGCTTCCTCGCTCGGCAGATCGAGCCCTTGAACGGAGAGGCGCGGCTCGCCGGCCTCGCCGCCCTGTCGGCGGACAAGCGTGCGGAGCTCGGCGCCGATCATGAGCTGCGCCATGCTCTTCGCGGTCTCGACCTTGGGGTCGCAGTGGCCGACCACCTTGCCGCCGCGCAGGATGGTGGCGCGGTCGCAGAGCGCTTTGATCTCGTGCAGCTTGTGGCTGATGTAGAGGATCGAGCAGCCCTCGGCCGCGAGCTGGCGCAGGGTCTCGAACAGCTTGTCGACCTCCTGCGGCGTCAGCACCGAGGTCGGCTCGTCCATGATCAAGAGCCGCGGGCTCTGCAGCAGGCAGCGGACAATCTCGATCCGCTGCCGCTCGCCGACCGAGAGGGTATGCACCTCGCGCTCGGGATCGAGCGGCAGGCCGTAGGCGTGGCTGACCTCGCGCACCCGGGCCGCCAGCGCCTTCATGTCCGTGATGCCGTCGACGCCGAGCGCCACGTTCTCGAGCACCGTCATCGCCTCGAACAGCGAGAAGTGCTGGAACACCATGCCGATGCCGAGCGCTCGGGCCGCCTTGGGGTCGGCCACCCGCACGGGCTTGCCGTCCCAGAGCATCTCGCCCTCGTCGGCATGCAGCACGCCGTAGATGATCTTGACCAGCGTGCTCTTGCCGGCGCCGTTCTCGCCCAGAAGCGCGTGGACCTCGCCCGGTGCGACCGCGAAGCCGACGTCCGAGTTGGCGACCACGCCCGGGAACCGCTTGGTGATCCCCCGCAGCTCCAGGCGCAGCGGCGCTGTGCTGACGTCCGTCATGCTAGGCGGCCCTTTCTTGCGCGGTCGATACCGCGGTGGTGCCAATTTGTGCCAAGGCGAGAAGCAGCTCCGCAGCGGCCAGGGCGGCGATCACGGGTGGACGCTTGTCACGGAGCGCAGTGCCGCCGATCGGACAGCGCATGGCGGCGAATCCGTGCCGGGGCGATGCCCAGCTCGCGAAAGCCGCGCTCGAACTTGGCGCGCTTGGTGGCGGAGCCGATCAGCCCTGGAGATAGGCAAAGTCGTCACGCTCGAGGACGGCACTGCACAGCGTGAAGTCCAGGCTGTGGCTGTGGGTCAGCACGAAGGCCGATGAGCCAGGCGTGGCCCGCTCGATCTCGACCAGCGGGCGGTCGGTGACCACGGCCGACCTCGCTGGTGCAGGATGGGGGAACTCACCGGCCCGCGCGTCGATCCAGCGCAGCCGCAGCGGCAAGGGAGCGAGTGCTGCGGCCAGGGCGACCGACGCTGACCAGCGCGCCCAGCAGCACGCTGGGCAGCGATGCCTCGACGGCAGCTTCGACGCCCTCGAGCTCGGCGAGCTCGCGAGACCCTGCGCGGCGCAGCCTGATGCGGACATAACCCCCGCAGCATTGGCCGACCGCCGGCCCAAGCGGAATCTCGACCCAAGCCTCGGCCTGACCGCCGGCAAGAAGCTTGCGGGCCTGGGCCAGACATTCCCATTCCAGCCGGCCGCCGCCGACGGTGCCGAGGCTGTGCTCGTCCGTGACCAGCATGGTCGCCCCCTCCTCGCGCGGGGTCGAGCCTTTGGCCTCGGCCACCGTCACCAGGACGGTCGGTGCCCCGGCCGCGAGCAGCCGGGAGAGGTGCGCGGCCAAGCCGTCGCTCACGCCGCCCGCTCCCGGGAGCCGGCCTCGCCCCGCAGCCGCTCGACGGCCTCGAGCACCCGCTCCGGGGTCGCCGGCGAATCGAGCCGTGGGCAGACGCGGTAGTCGGCGACGCTCGCGACCGCGTCGGAGAGCGCGTGCAGGACCGAGATCGCCAGCATCAGCGGCGGCTCGCCGACAGCCTTGGAGCGGAAGATCGCGTCCTCGTTGTTCTCGTTCTCGAACAGGTGGACATTAAACACGCGTGGCCGGTCACCGCAGGCGGGGATCTTGTAGGTGCTGGGGGCGTGGGTCCGCAGCCGGCCCTGCGCGTCCCACCACAGCTCCTCGGTGGTGAGCCAGCCCATGCCCTGAACGAAGCCGCCCTCGATCTGGCCGATGTCCAGGGCCGGATTCAGCGACTTGCCGCAATCGTGCAGAATATCGACCCGATCGACCCGGTATTCGCCGGTGAGCGTGTCGATCGTCACCTCGCTGCAGGCGGCGCCGTAGGCGAAGTAGTAGAATGGCCGCCCGCTGCCGGAGGCGCGGTCCCAATGGATCTTGGGCGTCTTGTAGAAGCCGGTCGAGGACAGCGAGACCCGGCTCATATAGGCCTGCCAGACCAGGGCCCGGAACGGGATCTCCTGGTTGCCGATCCGGACCCGGTTGGCCAGGAACTCGACCTGCTCCCTCGGTACCGACCAGTGCTCGGCGGCGAAATCGATCAGGCGGTTCTTGATCGTGCGCGCCGCGGCGAGCGCCGCCTGGCCGTTCAGGTCGCTGCCGGACGAGGCGGCGGTGGCCGAGGTATTCGGCACCTTGCCGGTGGTCGTCGCGGTGATCCGCACCTGATCGAGGTCAATCTGGAACTCCTCGGCCACGACCTGCGCCACCTTGGTGTGGAGCCCCTGCCCCATCTCGGTGCCGCCGTGGTTCAGGTGCACGCTGCCGTCCGTGTAGACGTGCACCAGCGCCCCGGCCTGATTGTAGGAGGTGAGCGTGAACGAGATGCCGAACTTGACCGGCGTTAGGGCGATCCCACGCTTGAGCACGCGGCTCCCGACGTTCCAGGCGCGGATCGCGTCGCGGCGGGCGGCGTACTCGCTGCTCGTCTCCAGCTCGGCGACCAGCCGATGGACGACGTTGTCCTCGATGACCTGATGATAGGGCGCGACGTTGTTCCGGTCGGTGCCGTAGAAGTTGCGCTTGCGGACCTCGAGCGGGTCGAGGCCGACGGCGTAGGCGATCTCCTCCAGCACCCGCTCGCCAACCACCATGCCCTGTGGGCCGCCGAAGCCGCGAAAGGCGGTGTTGGAGCAGGTGTTGGTCTTGAGCGGCAGCGAGCGCAGCTCGACCGCGGGCAGCCAGTAGCAATTGTCCGCGTGGAACAGGCTGCGGTCGGTGACCGGGCCCGACAGATCGGACGACCAGCCGCAGCGGGCGGCGAAGGTCATGTCGACGCCTTGGATCTGGCCCTGGTCGTCGAAGCCGACCTCGTAGTCGACGAGGAAGTCGTGGCGCTTGCCGGTGACCACCATGTCGTCGTCGCGGTCCGGCCGGCACTTGGCGGCGCAGCCGGTCTTCTTGGCGACGAGCGCGCAGATGCAGGCGAACAGGTTGCCCTGGGTCTCCTTGCCGCCGAAGGCGCCGCCCATCCGCCGGATCTCGACGGTCACCGCGTGCGAGGCGACGCCCAGCACTTTCGCGACCATGTGCTGGATCTCGGACGGGTGCTGGGTCGAGGCGTAGACGGTGACCTCGTCGTCCTCGCCCGGCAGTGCCAGCGAGATCTGTCCTTCGAGATAGAAATGCTCCTGGCCGCCGACGCGCATCCGCCCCGACAGCTGGCGGGGCGCTCCCGCAATCGCGGCCTTGGCGTCGCCGCGGCGCAACGTCAGCGGGTCGGTGACCAGCACGCCGGTCGGGATGGCCGCGTCGACGTCGAGGATCGCCGGCAGCTCCTCGTACTCGACGACGGCGAGCGCGGCGGCGCGGCGCGCCAGATCGCGCGTCGTGGCGGCGACCGCGAAGATCGGCTGGCCGACGAACTGGACGAGATCGGTCGCCAGCAGCGGCTCGTCGTGGCGGTGGGTCGGGCTGACGTCGTTCTCGCCGGGAACGTCGGCAGCAGTCAGGACGCAGACCACACCCGGTGCGGTGCGCACGGGCGCGAGGTCGACCTTCACGATCCGGGCGTGCGCCTTCGCGGCCAGGCCCAGCTGGACGTGCAGCAGCCCGGCCGGCTCGGGCAGATCGTCGATGTAGAGCGCCTCACCGGTGACGTGGCGCCGCGCGCTGTCGTGGGTGCGCGAATCGTGGACGCCGCCTTGGATGCGCTCAGACATGGGCGAGGCTCCGGTCGCCGACGAGGCGCGTCTCCGCCGTGTCGGTGGTCTCGACGAACAGCCGGCGCAGCAGATTCCGCGCCACCGAGAGGCGATAGGCAGCCGAGGCGCGCATGTCGGTGATCGGCTGGAAGTCCTCACCCAGGGCCCGCACCGCGGCCTCGACCGTCGCCTCGCTCCACGGTTGGCCGAGCATCGCCGCCTCGGCGGCAGCCGCACGCTTGGGCGTCGCGGCCATCCCGCCATAGGCCAGCCGGACGTCGGCCACCGTTCCGCCCTCCAGCCGCAGCTGGAACGCGGCCATCACCGCGGAGATGTCCTGGTCGAAACGCTTGCTGATCTTGTAGGCGCGGTAGCGGGAGCCGGCCGCAGGCTTGGGCACGGTGATGCTCTCGACGAACTCGCCCGGGCGACGGTCCTGCTTGCCGTAGGCGAGGAAGAAGTCCTCGATCGGCAGGGTCCGCTGCTCGGCACCGCACCGGAGCTGCAAGGTGGCGCCGGCGGCGATCAGCGAGGGGTTGGCGTCGCCGATCGGCGAGCCGTTGGCGACGTTGCCGCCCACGGTGCCGGCGTTGCGGATCTGGACGCTGGCGAAGCGTCGCCACATCTCGCCGAGGTCGGGATAGTAGGGTGCCAGCGCCCGCATCGCGTCGCTGTGGCTGACGCCGGCGCCGATCACCACGGCGTCCGCGGTCTCCTCGATCCGCTGCAGCTCGCGGACCCGGCCGATGTAGACGATCGCATCGGGCCGCCGCATCTGCTTGGTGATCCACAGACCGACGTCGGTGCAGCCGGCGACGATGGTGGCCTCGGGCTCGGCAAGCAGCACCTCGGCCAGCGCGTCCACCGTGGCGGGTGCTATGAAGCGGCGGGAGCCGTCGCCGACCTCGAGCGTCGCGTCGTCCTCCAGCGCCCGCAGACGCGCGATCGTCTCCGCGGCCGCCGCCTCCAGCGCATCGCCGCGGGGATTGCTCGCAAACGCCTGGTTCACGGCGCGGACGATCGGCGCGTAACCCGTACAGCGACAGAGATTACCCGCAAGCGCGTCATCGATCGCGGTCTCGTCCGGGGCCCGATCCGAGGAGCGGGTCAGAGCGAACATCGACATGATGAAGCCGGGCGTGCAGAAGCCACATTGCGCGCCGTGGCAGTCGACCATCGCCTGCTGGACCGGGTGCAGGCTGCCGTCCGGCTGCTTCAGATCCTCGACGGTCAGGAGCTGGCAGCCGTCGAGGGTGGCGGTGAACTGGATGCAGGCGTTCACCGCCCGGTAGTCGAGCCCGTCGCCGTTGAGCCGGGCGACGACTACGGTGCAGGCGCCGCAGTCGCCCTCGTTGCAGCCCTCCTTGGTGCCGGTACGCCGGCGGCTCAGCCGGAGCCAGTCGAGCACCGTCTCGGTCGGGTCGACCCGGTCGAACTCGACCAGCTCCCGACCAAGTAGGAAGCGGACCTTTCTACGCATCGCGCTGCATCCTACGCCTTTGTCCGATACCATCCAGTATTACGCTCCGGAGCCGTGCGCGGTCTCCGCCGCAGCGGCGCCAGCCTCCGTGCTGCTGCGGACGCCATTGAAGAACAGGTTGAGCGGCCATCGCTAGTCCTCGCCTGCCTGGACGACGAACGCTCAGCTGCCGCGATAGGTCGAATAGGCATCAGGCGCGACGAGCAGCGGCACGAGGTCAAGGAACGGGGGATCCGACTGCACCATCCCACCGGCGCACAAATAGTCGCCGACATGGAACGCCGTATCGAGGACATGGGCCGTCAGGCGGTCACCATCGGTGCCGGAGCTCATTCTTCTCACCTCCCGCCGGACTGGCCGCACCAGCCCGACGCCCTCTCGATAGGCGATGGCGACGCGGCGGGAAACGGGGCGGCGTTTCGAAGCATTTTCAAAGCAAAGCTGAAGCCAGCCCGACCTCGATGCCATTCATACCACAGCTGTATCATTCTCGGACACGCTCATGAGGCCTTGTCGCTGGTCGTGATCGGGGTCAGCCTGGCCGCCCTCTCCTGGCTGCGGGCGCGGCGGGCCGGTAGGGGCTCGGACGCCGGCAAGGACGTGGTCTGAGCGGGTCTATGCTCGATCGCCGTGCGAGTGCGCCGCGGAGCTTGGCCGTGAGACTGTTCGACCTGACAGGGCGGGTGGCGATCGTCACCGGAGGCAATGGCGGCATCGGCCTCGGGATGGCGCTGGGCCTCGGCGAGGCCGGCGCGAGCATCCTGGTGGTCGGGCGTAATGCCGACAAGAACGCGGAAGCCATGGCGTCCCTGGCCGGGATCGGTGCGGAAGCGGCCTCCCTCGAGGTCGACGTCACCGACGAGGCCGACTGCGGCGCGATGGTGGAGCGGGCCCTCGCCCGGTTCGGCCGCGTCGACATTCTGGTCAACAATGCCGGGATCAATGTCCGCAAGCCACCCGAGACCTACACCCTGGCGGAATGGCGGACGATCATCGACGGCAACCTGACCAGCGCCTTCCTCGCATCCAGGGCGGTCTACCCGGCGCTCGTGGCCGCGGGAGGCGGCAAGATCATCAACATCGGCTCATTGTCGTCGATTCTCGGCCTGCCGTTCGCTGCCCCCTACGCCGCGAGCAAGGGCGGGATCGTCCAGCTCACCCGGTCGCTCGCGACCGCCTGGGCCAAGGACAACATCCAGGTGAATGCAGTCCTGCCGGGCTGGATCGACACCG
This sequence comes from Geminicoccaceae bacterium, assembly GCA_044224255.1. Lineage (GTDB taxonomy): Bacteria > Pseudomonadota > Alphaproteobacteria > Geminicoccales > Geminicoccaceae > Benzoatithermus. Next base: position 14,595 of record JBGAKU010000052.1, on the reverse strand, counting down.
ACCTCACCCGGCAAGCGCGCATCGACGTGCCCGATCTGCATGATCGCGTCCTCTCGCGTACACCGGCCCGACGCTGGGGCGTGCCCGCGGATTTCGCCGGCATCGCCGTCTACCTCGCGAGCCCCGCCTCGGACTACATGACCGGCGCCGCGATTCCGGTCGACGGCGGTTACGCCATCCAGTCTTGAGGCATCGGTCGCGCGGCCGCTTGACCGCGACCGTCGGAGAGGCCGATCCTCGGGGCATGACGCTCGAGATCCGTACCATGAGCCGCACCGAGGTCGAGCTCGCGCTCGCATGGGCGGCCGCGGAGGGCTGGAACCCCGGTTTGGATGATGCCACGCCGTTCCAGGCCGCCGACCCGCATGGCTTCGTGATCGCGCTCGCCGGAGGTGAGCCGGTCGCCATGGTGTCCGTCGTCCGTCACGGGGCCGACTTCGGCTTCCTGGGCTTCTACATCGCAGCGCCGGCCAGCCGTGGACGCGGCTTCGGTCTAGGGGTGTGGAATGCCGGTCTCGCCCATCTCGCCGGTCGGACGGTAGGTCTCGACGGGGTCGTCGCCCAGCAGGACAATTATCGCCGGTCGGGTTTCGTCTACGCATGGCCGAACTACCGCTTCGGCGGCAAGGTCGCCGCGGCCGCCGAGACGGCACTGGTGGACGCGCGCAGCCTGCCGTTCGATCAGGTCGCGGGCCTCGACCGGGAGCTCTTCCCCGCGCCGCGACCTGCCTTCCTCGCGGCGTGGCTCGCCATGCCGCACAGTCGCAGCCTCGGTCTGGTTGAGGATGACCGGCTGGTGGGCCTAGGCACGATCCGCCGCTGCCGCCAGGGCTGCAAGATCGGGCCGCTCTACGCGCCATCGCGGCCTGCCGCGGAGCGTCTGATCCGGGGTCTCGCGCAATTCGCCGAGGGCGCGGAGCTGTTCCTCGACGTCCCCGGGCCGAATGGCGAGGCGATGGCGATGGTCGCCGAGCTCGGCCTCGATCTGCGCTTCGAGACCGCGCGGATGTATCGCGGCACCGCGCCCGACCTGCCCGTCCACCGGATCTTCGGGATCACCAGCTTCGAGCTCGGCTGAACGCCATGCCCGAGCTTCCCGACATCGAAGCCTATCTGCACGCGCTCCGGCCGCTGATCCAGGGTCGTCGGCTCGAGGGCGCCGCGCGTCCCTGTATCTCCTCCGCGGCGAGGCCGGTCTCGCAGCACATGATCCTGGTGGGCTGGAGGTGCTGCAGACGGACCAAGGCGCATTCGCGGCCGCTCTGCAGCATGAGAACCGCACGCTGAAGCGGGCTCTGATCGACCAGCACCTGGAGGCAACGGTGGCCACGATCGCCACATGAACCGAGCGGCTCTGCCGCGAGGCTGGCCTCGCAGTGGCGGAGAAGGTCGCGGCCTACGGCGGCATGGCGGTCCAGGGTCGCTATCGTCAGCCCTGCCCCCGGTGTGGCATCGCCATCCAGCGAATCCGCTACGCCGAGAACGAGGCGAACTACTGTCTGCACCGCCAGACCGAGCGTCGCCTCCTCGCCGACCGCGGCCCGTCGCGGCTGCCGGGCTCGGACTGGCCCCGCACCATCGAAGAGCTTGACCGGCCCCGCCGAGCGTACTCTCCTGTGGATTGATGAACTTTGCCGGATTTCCATAGCCTCGTCGATGCACGAGGAAGCGATGGGCGTTCGCCTCACACCCGGGAATTGAGCTGCTAAAATTTGTTACGTTTTTTGCGCGATTTCGCCTTGCATTTATATCGTGCGTCGTGCTTAAGGACCGTGCACGTCAACCCTAGTTCGATAAAGGCCGGGTGATCCTCCGTTCGTGAACCACGAGTCATAATTGCGCGAATGCCCGGCACAGACTTGCCAGCATCGATTCAAGCGCAGGCAGACAATGCAAGGTCGACGGAAAGTATCCCGGATGGAGTGCTGGAGACAATCATGGTAGCAGCTGCCCGTGCGCGCGCCTCCAACGAGGCAGGTCGCGCGCGCCCTCAAGACATTGATCGCCACGTCGGCGCTCGGATGCGCGAGCGCCGGATCATGCTTGGGCTCACCCAGCAGCAGATGGCCGAGCTGATCGGCGTGACCTATCAGCAGGCCCACAAGTACGAGAAGGGCATCAACCGCATCGCCGGTGGCCGGCTCTATCAGATCGCCCAGGCACTGGGTGTCGACGTGAGCTACTTCTACGAAGGGGTCGGTGCTCAGGGCGGGGCGTTCAAGCCCACCCAGCAGCAGCGCCTTCTGCTCGAGCTCGCCCGCAACTTCACCGCCCTGCCGAGCCGGCGCCATCAGGAGGCCATTTGCGGTCTCGTGCGTGCGCTCGCCGACCCGACGCTCGCGGCCGAGGAGGTCTCGCACGCGGAGGAGCAGCTCGGCGAGGATCCGTCCGCCGCCTGACCACACTCTTCCGGCCCGATGGCCCTCGGGCCGGAATCCCGCCTCGCCATAGGCTCGCGGCGGCGCTATCCCAACCGCGTTGGGACCTGCCGAACGGAGTCGTATGATCGAGGTCGACACACTGATCGTCGGCGGGGGCCCTGCGGGTTCGAGCTGTGCGTGGCGCCTCCGTCGCCACGGGGTCGAGTGTCTCGTGCTGGATCGCGCGACGTTTCCCCGCGTCAAGCTCTGTGCCGGCTGGGTGACGCCCAAGGTCCTGCGCGACCTCGAGATCGAGCCGGGCGAGTATCCCCTGAGCTTCCTGACCTTCGACGCGCTCAGGATCAGCTTGCGGGGATTCGGCATCACGCTCAGGGCCAGGGAGCACTCGGTCAGGCGGATCGAGTTCGACGACTGGCTGCTGCGGCGGTCGGGTGCGCCGGTCGTGATGCACAATGTCCGCGAGGTCCGCTGCGACGGCGACCGCTACGTGGTCGACGACACTTGGCGATGCCGCCACCTGGTGGGTGCTGGCGGTACGCGATGCCCGGTCTATCGCAGCCTCTTTCGTGATCGGGCGCCTCGCAACGAGGCGCTGCAGGCGGCGGTGCTCGAGGAGGAGTTCGCGAGCGACTGGAGCGACGGCACCTGCCGGCTGTGGTTCTTCGACGGCGGGCTGCCCGGCTACTCCTGGTACGTGCCGAAAGCCGGCGGCCACCTGAACGTCGGGATCGGCGCGATGGCCAGCCGGCTCAAGGCGAGGCAGGACACGATCCGCCCCCATTGGCGACGCCTCACCGGCGCGCTCGCCGCACGGGACCTGGTCGCCGAGCGTACCTGGGATCCTGGCGGCTACACCTACTATCTTCGCCCACGGCACGACACGGTGCGCCGCGAGCAGGCCTTCCTGATCGGCGACTCCGCCGGCCTGTCCACCCGCGACCTGTGCGAGGGCATCGGGCCGGCGGTGCGCTCGGGGCTGCTCGCCGCCGACGCGATCGCGACGGGCAGCGACTACACGCTGGCGGCGGTACGCGCTCACTCAGTCAAGCAGAGCCTGGTTGCGCGGGCGCTCGACTGGGCCTTTTGCGGTCGCGCCTGATCGTGCCGCCTCGTCACCTTGTCCTGGCAAGGAAGTTCGCTATGGAGATTTCCTCGCCGAGCGGCCGGTACGACCGTCGTCGGCCGGAGACGAGACGCCCATGTCGGTGACCGTTGACGGGAGCCTTGGCGGCGATGCCGCCGACGCCCAGGCGGCTCATGCCCCGAAAGTGAGCTTTTGGGCCTTGGCGCTCGGCTCGGTCGGTGTCGTCTATGGCGACATCGGGACGAGCCCGCTCTACGCCCTGCGCGAGGCGCTCTTCCATGCGCGGGAAGGCGGCGTCACGCGCGAGGAGGTGCTGGGCGTCACTTCGCTCCTGCTGTGGGCACTGATCTTCGTCGTCACCTGCAAGTACGTCCTTTTCCTGATGCGGGCCGACAACCGCGGCGAGGGCGGCACCCTGTCGCTCATGGCCCTGGCGCAGCGCGCGATGGGTCGTGCCGCCGCGCCCGTGTTCCTGCTCGGCGTCGCCGGCGCCGCCCTGTTCTATGGCGACGCCCTGATCACGCCGGCGATCTCCGTATTGTCGGCAGTCGAGGGTCTCAAGCTCGTCACGCCCGTGTTCGAGCCTTATGTCGTGCCGATCACGGTCGCGATCCTGCTCGCGCTGTTCGCGGCCCAGCGGCACGGGACGGGGAAGGTCGCGGCGCTGTTCGGCCCCATCACCGCCGTCTGGTTCCTGGTGATGGCGGGTCTCGGCCTGAGCCACATCAGCGACGATCTGGGCGTGCTGGCCGCATTCAGCCCGCATCACGCCTTCCGATTCATCATCGCCCATGGCTGGATCGGCTTTGTGGTTCTCGGCAGTGTGTTTCTAGCGGTCACCGGGACCGAGGCGCTCTATGCCGACATGGGGCATTTCGGGCGCCGGCCGATTCAGGCCGCCTGGACCTGCCTGGTCTTTCCCGCCCTCTCGCTGAACTATCTGGGCCAGGGCGCGCTCGTGCTGCAGCATCCCGAGGCGCTCGAGAACCCGTTCTTTCTCCTCGCCCCGGACTGGGGTGTGCTGCCCCTGGTGATCCTCGCCACGGTCGCGACGGTCATCGCCAGCCAGGCCGTGATCACGGGCGCGTTCTCGGTCACGCAGCAGGCGGTGCAGCTCGGCCTGCTGCCGAGAATGGAGATTCAGTACACGTCGGATGTGCATGCCGGGCAGATCTACCTGCCGGACGTCAATCGCCTCCTGCTGATCGGCATCCTGCTGCTCGTGGTGATGTTCAAGACCTCGAGCAATCTCGCCTCAGCCTACGGTATCGCCGTCACGGGCAGCATGGCCGTCGACACGCTGCTCGCGTTCATCGTGGTCTGGAAGGCCTGGCGCTGGCCGCTGATCGTGGCCGTGCCGTTCATCACGCCGTTCCTGCTCGTCGACAGCACGTTCCTCCTCGCCAACCTGATCAAGGTCCACGACGGCGGCTATGTCCCGCTGATGATCGCCACGGGCATCGTGATCGCCATGTGGACCTGGGTCCGCGGCATGCGGATCATCTATCACAAGACCCATACCGGACTGCCGCTGGCCGACCTGATCCGCCAGCTCGAGCGCAGCCCGCCGACCAGGGTCCCGAACACCGCGATCTTCCTGACCAGCGACCCCGACGTCGTGCCGACGGCGCTCCTGCACAACCTCAAGCACAACATGGTCCTGCACGAGCACAACGTCATCATGAACGTGCGCACGGTGACCATCCCGCGGGTCGACGACGAGGACCGGGTCAAGATCGAGCGGCTGTCCGACGACTTCAGCCGCGTCCTGCTCACCTTCGGCTACATGGAGACGCCGAACATCCCCAAGGCGCTGGTGCTCGCCCGTCGCCAGGGCCTCAAGTTCGACATCATGAAGACCTCGTTCTTCGTCGGCCGGCGCTCGATCAAGCCGGCCGCCAAGTCCGCCATGCCACGCTGGCAGGACAACATCTTCCTCTCGCTCGCGCGCCGCGCCACCAATGCCAGCGACTTCTTCAACATCCCGGCCGGCCGCGTGGTGGAGCTCGGCACTCTGGTGACGATCTGAGCCGCATGCGAACGGCGACGCGGCGCTAGGCGATGTTCTCGGCGCCCAATTCGGGTGTGCCTGCCGACGCCGAGAGCACGCCGGACAAGCAGCGCCACGCCGGCTTCTGGGCCATGGCTCTCGGCTCGATCGGGGTCGTCTACGGCGACATCGGCACGAGCCCGCTCTACGCGATGCGTGAAGCGCTGATTCGTACCCAGGAGGGTGGAATCGACCGCGGGGAGCTGCTGGGCGTCACCTCGCTGCTGCTCTGGGCACTTCTCTTCATCGTCACCGCCAAATATGTTCTGTTCCTGATGCGGGCGGACAATCACGGCGAGGGCGGAACGCTCTCGCTGATGGCGCTCGCGCAGAGCGCTCTCGGCAGGACCACCGGTGCCGTCTTCCTGCTGGGCGTCGCCGGCGCCGCGCTGTTCTACGGCGACGCCGTGATCACGCCGGCAATCTCGGTCCTGTCGGCCATTGAAGGTCTGAAGCTCGTCACACCGGTGTTCGACCGATTTGTTGTCCCGATCACTGTCGGCATCCTGATCCTGCTCTTCTTGGCGCAGAGCCAGGGCACCGGCAGGGTGGCCGCGCTGTTCGGACCGGTCATGCTGATCTGGTTTGCCACCATCGGCGCTCTCGGGTTGCGGCACATTGGCGACGATCCGGGTGTGCTCGCCGCGTTCAACCCCCTCCACGCGATCATTTTTCTCGCCTCGCACGGCGGCGTAGGCTTCGTCGTGCTCGGCAGTGTCTTTCTCGCGGTGACCGGCGCGGAAGCCCTCTACGCCGACATGGGCCATTTTGGCCGCGGGCCGATCCAGGCTGCCTGGATAGGGGTAGCCTTCCCCGCGCTCGCTCTGAACTATCTCGGCCAGGCAGCCCTGCTCTCGCACAGCCCCGAGGCGATCGAGAACCCCTTTTTCCTGATGGCGCCCCAGTGGGGCCTGCTGCCGCTCGTGATCCTCGCCACGGTCGCGACGGTCATCGCCAGTCAGGCCGTGATCACGGGCGCATTCTCGGTCACGCAGCAGGCGATCCAGCTTGGGCTGCTGCCCAGAATGGAGATCCAGTACACGTCCGACGTCCACGCTGGGCAAACCTATCTGCCCGATACCAATCGTCTGCTGCTGTTCGGCGTCCTTCTCCTCGTCTTCACCTTCCAGACCTCGGGAGCGCTGGCCTCCGCCTACGGCATCGCCGTCACCGGCACCATGGTCGTGACCACCTGCCTCGCTTTCATCGTGATCTGGCGAGCGTGGCGCTGGCCGCTTCCTCTCTCGCTCCTGTTCATCGCGCCCTTCCTGATCGTCGACACCGCGTTCCTGGGCGCCAATCTCCTCAAGATCCTCGATGGCGGGTATGTGCCGCTGCTGATTGCGGCAGCGATCATGATCGCGATGTGGACCTGGGTGCGTGGCATGGGCATCGTCTATCGGAAGACCCATACCGGCCTGCAGCTTTCCGACCTCGTCCGACAGCTCGAGCGCGGCACATCTGTGCGCGTGCCCAACACGGCGATCTTCCTGACCAGCGACCCGGACATCGCGCCGGGTGCGCTGTTGCACAACCTGAAGCACAACATGGTTCTGCATGAGCACAACATCGTCATGAACGTGCGGACCGCGACTATTCCCAGAGTGGACGAGGAGGACCGCGTGCAGATCGTCCGCCTGTCGGACGATTTCAGCCGCATGATCTTGACCTTCGGCTACATGGAAACGCCGAACATCCCGCGCGCCCTGGTGCTCGCCAGACGCCAGGGCCTCAAGTTCGACATCATGCGGACCTCGTTCTTCGTTGGCCGCCGCTCCGTCAAGCCGGCCCCCAAATCAGCCATGCCGCAATGGCAGGACCAGCTGTTCATGAGCCTGTCGCGGCAGGCAACCAACGCCAGCGACTTCTTCAATATCCCAGCCGGCCGTGTGGTGGAGCTGGGAACGCTGGTGACGATCTGATCGCGGCCGGCCTGTCGGCCCCCGTCTGCCTCTGCTAGACCGCCGCCATGGCCGACGTCGCGACCAACCTGTCCGAATACACCGTCACCGAGCTCGCCTTCGCCCTGAAGCGCACGGTCGAGGACGCCTACGGGCTGCTCCGCGTCCGGGGCGAGCTGTCGGGGTTCAAGAAGGCGGCCTCGGGTCACCTCTACTTCACGCTCAAGGACGAGAAGGCCTGCATCGACGCCGTGGCGTGGCGCGGCTCGGTGTCGAGGCTGAGCTTCGAGCCGGCGGACGGCCTCGAGGTCATCTGCACCGGCCGGCTCACGACCTACCCCGGCCGGTCGAAGTATCAGATCGTGGTCGAACGGATCGAGCCGGCAGGCATCGGCGCGCTGATGGCGCTGCTCGAGGAGCGGCGGCGGCTGCTCGCGGCCGAGGGCCTGTTCGATGCCGCCCGGAAGAAACCCCTGCCCTACCTGCCCGAGGTGGTCGGCGTGGTGACCTCGCCGACCGGCGCGGTCATTCGCGACATCCTGCACCGTCTCGCCGAACGGTTCCCGCGCCGGGTGCTGATTTGGCCGGTGCTGGTCCAGGGCGAGGGTGCGGCAGCACAGATCGCGTCCGCGATCCGAGGTTTCGACGCGCTCGGCGACGGCCCTGTGCCGCGGCCCGACGTGCTGATCGTCGCCCGCGGCGGTGGCTCGATCGAGGACCTGTGGGCCTTCAACGAGGAGGCCGTGGTGCGTGCGGCCGCCGACTGTGCGATCCCGCTGATCTCGGCCGTGGGCCACGAGACCGACACCACGCTGATCGACCTCGTCGCGGACCGCCGCGCCCCGACCCCCACGGCCGCGGCCGAGATCGCCGTGCCCGTGCGCCGCGACCTTGCCCTGCAGCTCGCCGAGCTGGACGCAAGGCTCGGGCACGGAATCGAGGCAAGGCTGCGCCAGCTCGACCAGCGCCTGGCCGGCCTCGCCCGCGGCCTGCCCCGGCCGCAGCAGCTGCTCGGGCTGGCGGCACAGCGGCTGGACGATCTCGGTGAGCGGCTGCGGCTGCGCGCGCCCGCCGAGCTGGTTCGACAGCAGCAGGAGCGGCTGGAGCTGCGCACCCGTCGCCTTGCCGAGATCGTCGGCGACCGCGTGGCCCGCTGTGGGGCGGAGCTCCGTCAGCACGCGGCCCGCCTCGCCCCCGAGCTGGTGACCGGCCGCCTGTCGCTGCTCCGGCCGCGCGTCGGTCGCGAGGAGACCGCGCTCCACCGATGCATGGCGGCCGTGCTCGATCGTGCCCGAGGCGCCGCCGAGGCACAGTCGCGTCAGCTGGAGGCGCTCAGCCACGCCCGCGTGCTCGAGCGCGGCTACGCGATCGTCCGCGGGCGCGCCGGTGGTCACGTGATCCCGCGCCTTTCGGCTCTGGGCGTGGAGAGCGAGCTCGACATCGTCTTCGCCGACGGCACCCTGCCCGTCCGACGGGCCGATCGGGGGCGTACGGCACGGTCGCGCGAAAGCCAGCAAGGGAACCTGCTGTGAGCGACGGCCACGGGATCGACCGGCTGCTCGCCGTGATGCGCCGGCTGCGCGATCCCGAGCGCGGCTGCCCCTGGGACCTCGAGCAGACCTTCGCGACCATCGCCCCCTACACGATCGAGGAGGCCTACGAGGTCGCCGACGCGATCGAGCGGGAGGACTGGCAGGCTCTACCTGGCGAGCTGGGCGATCTCCTGCTGCAGGTAGTCTACTATACGCAGATGGGGGCGGAGGAAGGCCGCTTCGACTTCGACACGGTCGCCAACGCCATCGCCGAGAAGATGATCGAGCGCCATCCGCATGTCTTCGGCACCGAGGGGGCTGCCGACAGCATGGCGCTCAAGACCATCTGGGAGGACCGCAAGGCGGCCGAGCGCGCCGCGCGCAGCGAGGACCAAAGCGTGCTCGCCGACGTGCCGGTGGGCTTTCCCGCCTTGACCCGCGCGCTCAAGCTGCAGAAGCGCGCCGCACGCGTCGGGTTCGACTGGGGTGCCGCCGAGCCGATCCTGGCCAAGGTCGAGGAGGAGATCGCCGAGCTGCGTGCCGCCGTCGCCGATGGCGCGCCACTGTCCGAGCGCGAGCTGGAGCTGGGCGACCTCCTGTTCACGATCGTCAACCTCGCCCGCCATCTCGCCATCGATCCCGAGGCCGCCTTGCGTGCGACCAACGCCAAGTTCGAGCGGCGGTTCAGGTCGATGGAGGACAGGGCTCGCGGCGGCCGCTCTCTCCCCGAGCGGCCGCTCGGGGAGCTCGAGGCGATGTGGGAGGACGCGAAGGCGGCCGAGCGTTCCTGAGCCCTCGTCAGCTCGGGAATGCTGCAAAGTGCGCAGGCAGCACCGCCTTCGCCGCCTCACGGCCCACCTTGCGCAGCTGCGGGATCCCCTCTACCGCGTCCATCCGCTGCACGTCCTCGGGCACGACGTCGAAACAGCCAAGCTTCGCCAGCCCTGCCGCGCTGAGCTCCGCATTGTAGCGGACATAGGTGAACAGCTTGTCCTTGCTCGCGAGCGGCCCCGACGAGCCGATCAGGTCGCCGACCTCGCGGTCGATCAGGTCCCCAGAGAGGCAGTCGCCGAACACCCGGCAGAGCAGGTCCTGCTCGTTGAGCGCCGCATACATCAGCGCACCGGGAATGCTGCTCGCGTTGAACAGAAGGTTCATCTCGTCAGGATCGAGCCCCGAGCGGGCACCCGAGCTCGTCCCCGTGCCGACCGAGACCAGCAGCATCTGCTCCCGGCCGGTGGCCCAGCCGCGCTTGCCCTCCGGCGCCTTCGGCCAGTAGCGGTCGACGGTGGCCATCAGGAACAGCTGGAAGGCCGGGTCGTTGTACATCGTCACGCCGCCGTCGACGAAGACGAACTGTTGCGAGCCGACCTCGATCACCTCCGGCGGGAAGTAGGTCGGCGCCGCGGTACTTGCCCTGACGAGCTGCCACAGCGGTAGGTTGAGATTGCAGTCGGGCCGGACCGAATCGTTGTACTTGGCGAACGGGTTGTTCGAGATCGGCCAGGGCGAATCCGTGGTGGCGTTGCGCAGGACCATGAGCAGCATGCTCTTCAGGCTCGGCGAGCCGAGCTTGGTCTCAGGCTCGAAGACCGCCTTCAGCTTGCCGGCGAGCGGCTCGTCCTCGAATTTGTACTTCAGCCGCTTGAGCAGGCTGGCCCGCTTGAACATCTGGGCGCCCGCGTCCGTATAGAACGTGATGATCTCGGCGACCGTCATGCCGCGCGCGAGGCCAGCCGCGATGATCGCCCCGGTGCTGGTACCGGCGATGTAGTCGAAATACTGGCTGAGCCGGAAGTCCGCGCGCCCCTTGGCCAGCAGCTCCTCGATCCGGGCGAGGATCTCCAGCGCCAGAATCCCGCGGATCCCGCCGCCGTCGATCGCGAGCAGCCGTTTCTGGCCGGGGGCGGTGATCCGCTCGACGAGCGCGCTCATTTCGGGCCACCAGGCAGGCGCTGCTTCAAGGCGCCCGCGATGTCCTGCAGTTGGCCCAGCGCCTTCTCCCACCGTGCCCCGAAGCTGCGATCGGCATCACTGCCGCTGGTCGTGATCTCGGCCATGGATGGTCTCCTTTGCTCGAATGGAGATCTGGTTCACGTCAGCCGCTCGAAGCGCAGATCGCCCGCCGTCCCGCCGTACACGGTGGCCGGCAGGCCGGCGATGTCGACCGCCCCCTGCGAGGTCACGTTCGGCATCTGCGCCGCGGGGACCCGAATGTCGCGCGGCGTGATGGCGAACGTGGGACCGGACGTGGTCGGTGCCATGATCCGCGCCTCCCTGAACGGGGCGTTCCGCAACCACCGATGATGCCGCACGCTACACCACCTGCGTCGCCGCGGTGTGCGATTTCGCACGGATCGGCCCGTTATTTTTGGCGACCAAACTTCACATTCTTCAACCTAAAGTGGCGTCCGGAACGCCAACTATGAGTTTGTCGTGGTTAAGGCACGCTGATGCAGTGCTCGCCGTGATCACCCGATCGAAAGGAGAGGAGTAAGCAGCTATGGCCTACACCGTCGATCAGCTCCTAGAGATGTCCCAGGCCGACCTCGACAAGCTCTTCACCGACAGTCCCGCCGGCGAGATTCCGAGCGGCGAGGCGGACGGTACGGCGATCGTGGCTCCGGGTACGACGTACAGCCCCGCGATCGCGAAGTTCGTCAGCACGTTCGCCTGGCAAGGCAAGGTGTTCGACTCCGAGAAGGGCGTCCTGCGCAACCGCATCCTGCCATTTGGCCTGAACGCGATCATCGCCAAGGTCTACAAGGCCGACAGTTGGCTCGACGGCAAGGAGTGCATCGTGCTCGATTACTCCGCCACCTCGCTCGTCGCCCAATGGATCCGCGACGAGATCCGCGAGATCGCTCCGAAAATGCATCTCGGCAAGGTCTATTGGGGCAAGCAGCGGCTGATCGACTTCGTGCTGCGGTTCAAGTAGGTCAGGGCGTGCGTGGGGAAGAAGACGACGCCGCAGTCGACCTTGCTGGTCATCGCTCCCATCGCCGCGGGCAGGCGAGCTGACGATGTAGCTGCCGGTTGCCGACATAGCCGGCCGCGCCTATAGGCGAGAGCATCGCGGCGCACGGGGAGCGCCGGCCAGAGGGCGCGCGGGAGCCGCATGGACGACGATCCGGACTGGTTCGACCCGGCCACCATCCTCGCCCACGACCCGCGCTTCGCCGAAGGGGCGGTGGTCCCGCCGGTCTACCAGACCTCGCTGTTCACCTTCGAATCCTACGCACACATGCGCGAGACCTTCGCCGGGCGGGCGCGCCAGTCGGTCTACAGTCGCGTCGGCAATCCCACGACGGCCGTGTTCGAGGATAAGCTCGCCCGCTTGGAAGGGGCCGAGGCGGCCCGGGCCTTCGGCAGCGGCATGGCGGCGATCAGCGGTGCCGTGCTGAGCCAAGTGCAGAGCGGCGATCGTGTGGTCTGCGTTCGCCACGTCTACCCGGACGCCTACCGCTTCTTCGAGGTGCTGCTGCCGCGCATGGGCGTGCGCGTCGACTATGTCGACGGCCGCGACGCGGATGCGGTCGGGCGGGCGCTGCGCGGCGCGCGCGTCCTCTATCTCGAGAGCCCGACGAGCTGGGTGTTCGAGGTCCAGGACATCACCACGCTCACCGCACTGGCCCGGCGCGAGGGTGCGACCACGATCATCGACAACAGCTGGGCCAGCCCGATCTTCCAACGCCCGCTGAGGCACGGCGTCGACCTCGTCCTGCACTCGGCCTCGAAATATCTCGGCGGGCACAGCGACGTGGTGGCGGGCGTGGTTGCGGGCTCGGCCGAGCTGATCGGCCAGATCAACCGCTCGATCCTGCCCTATCTCGGCGCCAAGCTGTCGCCCTTCGAGGGCTGGCTCCTGGTCCGCGGCATGCGCACGCTCGAGATCCGCATGCGCGCGCACGAGCGCAGCGCCATCGGCGTCGGCCAGGCCCTGTGCAAGCATCCGGCCGTGGTCCGGGTGCTGCATCCGGCCCTGGACGGCACGGTCGACGGCCGGCAGCTCACCGGCAGCTCCGGCCTGTTCAGCATCGAGGTGGACGGCAGCATCGACGTGCCCCGCTTCTGCGACGGCCTGCGCCTGTTCAAGCTCGGCGTGAGCTGGGGCGGGCACGAGAGCCTGGTCATGCCGGCCGCGGTGGCCCACGAGCAGGCGGCGGCAGGACCAAACTCGGCGATCGATTTCGGCGTCGGCCCGCGTATCGTGCGGCTGCATGTCGGGCTCGAGGCGACGGGCGACCTGATCGACGACCTGACCCGGGCGCTTGCGGCCGCGCGAAACTAGAACAAGGGAGGTATCCATGAGGCAGTTGATCGTCGGGACCGCCATGGCGGTGGCGCTGCTCGCAGGGCAGGCGCAGGCCGACACCACGCTTCAGCTCACCGAGGTGATCACCAGCCCGCAGCGCACCGAGCTGCTCAAGGGCATGATCGCGAAGTTCGAGGCGGCCAATCCTGGCGTGACGGTGGAGGTCACCTCGCTGCCCTGGGGCCAGGCGTTCGAGAAGCTCGCCACCATGGTCCAGGGCGGGCAGATCCCCGACGTGGTCGAGATGCCCGACCGCTGGCTGGCGCTCTACGCCAACAACGACCAGCTCGAGAGCCTGAAGCCCTGGATGGACCAGTGGCCCGAGACCAAGGAGCTGACCGACCGCACCATCGAGTTCGGCTCGGTGGTCAAGGACACGCCCTACATGATCCCGTATGGGTTCTACATCCGGGCGATGTTCTGGAACAAAAAGCTGTTCAAGGCGGCCGGCATGGATGCCCCACCGGCGACCATGGACGAGTTCATGGAGGCGTCGAAAAAGATCTCGGCGCTGGGCGGCGGCAAGACCGGCTACTGCCTACGCGGCGGCGCCGGCGCCACCAACGGCTACATGATGATGATGGCCAACACCTACGGCTCGAACGAGTGGTTCGACCAGGAGGGCAACTCGTTCCTGGCCAAGCCCGAGGCCGTGGCCGGGCTGCAGTTCCTGGTCGACATGTACAAGAACGGCTACGTCTCCAAGGACAGCGTCAACTGGGGCTTCAACGAGATCGTGGCCGGCTTCTACTCGGGCAGCTGTGCCATGCTCGACCAGGACCCCGACGCGCTGATCGCCATCGCCGAGAAGATGCCCAAGGGGGACTTCGCGGTCGCCCCCATGCCGCTCGGGCCGCACGGCAAGTCCTTCCCGACCATCGGCTACACCGGCTGGGCGATGTTCAGCGCGAGCGAGCACAAGGACGAGGCCTGGAAGCTGATCGCCGCCTTGTCCTCGGCCGAGGGCAACCTCGAATGGTCGAAGTTCGTCGGCGTGCTCCCGACCCACAAGAGTGCCCAAAACGACCCGTTCTTCGCCACCGAGCAGTACAAGGGCTGGTTCACCGAGCTCAACGACCCGCGCTGGGTGCTGACCTCGATGCCGACCTATCTCGAGGAGTTCGGCTACTTCGCCGATGTGCTCTCGATCCAGGGCGGCCAGGAGGCGCTCTTGGGCAAGCGCACCGCCACCGAGGTCGCCGACGAATGGGCCGGCTACCTGAGTGACGCGCAGAAGAAGTGGCTGGCGTCGCGCTGAGGCGGGCCGACGCCCCGGGCGACCGGCCCGGGGCGCTTCGGCGCCTGGTCTCGGTCGTCCTGGAGCCCTACTAC
>JBGAKU010000401.1:0-3182 GCA_044224255.1 Geminicoccaceae bacterium | reverse complement strand
AGGCCGTCGCCGCCGTCGAAGGTGGTCACGCCGGCGAGCCAGCCGTCCAGGACGCCGGTGTTGTCGCCGAGCCATTCCTTGGCCGCTGTCTCGGGCTCCTCGCCATCGTCGAGGATGCCGCCCATCACGCTGCTCTCCATGGGCAGCGCGAAGACAAGGTTCTGCAAGAGCTTGCCGACATTGGGGCATTCCTGCAGGTAGCCCTTGCGGACGTTGGTGTAGACGGTCGCACCGCCGAAGTTGGGGCCGAACACCTCGTCGCCGCCGGTCAGGTAGGTGAGCTTGAAGCGCGTGTTCATCGGGTGCGGCTCCCAGCCCAGGAACACGATCGGCTTCTGGTCGCGGCCCACGCGCTCGACCTGGGACAGCATGCCCTGCTCGGAGCTCTCGACCAGCTCGAAACCGCCCAGGCCGAACTTGTCCTCGTCGATCATCTTCTGGATCAGGCGGTTGCCGTCATTGCCGGGCTCGATCCCGTAGATCTCGCCGCCGAGCTGGTCCTTGAACTTGGCGATGTCGGCGAAGTCCTTGAGGCCCTGCTCGGCGACATAGGTCGGCACCGCCAGCGTGTACTTCGCACCCTCGAGATTGGCCCGGACCGTCTCGACGCTGCCGTCCGCCGTGAACGGAGCGATGTCGGCCTCCATCGTCGGCATCCAGTTGCCCAGGAAGACGTCGATGTCGCCGTTCTTCAGGCTCTGATAGGTCACCGGCACCGAGAGGATGTCGGCGGTCGGCTCGTAGCCGAGAGCCTCGAGCACGACCGAGGTCAGCGCGGTCGTCGCGGTGATGTCGGTCCAGCCGACGTCGGAGAAACGGACGGCCTTGCAGCTCTCGGGCTCAGCGGCGGCGGCCGTGCCCGCGACCAGCAGGGCGGCGCCCAGACCGCCGACGAGGTTCTTCCACATGAGGGCCTCCTTCACGCCATCTTGGCCTGCGGTGCGAGGTTAGTCGCGGGCTGCGCCGCCGCCAACTCGGACGGCCCCGGCCCGGTGCGCTGGCGGGTACGCCAGCTCGGGTCGATCCAGACCGGGGCCTCGGCGCGCGGCAGGGCCGGCCGGCCGAGGATCAGGTCCGCGGCCTTCTCGGCCAGCATCATCGTGGGAGCGTTGAGGTTGCCGGAGACCATGCTCGGCATGATCGAGGCGTCGACCACGCGTAGGCCGTCCACCCCGCGCACCCGGCATTCGGGGTCGACCACGGCCCGGGGATCGGTGCCCATCCGGCAGGTGCAGCAGGGATGATAGGCGCTGTCGGCCCTGGCGCGGACGAAGGCGTCGATCTCGGCGTCGCTGGTGACCGCGGCACCGGGCTTGAGCTCCTGGCCGCGATAGCGGTCGAACGCGGGCTGGGCGAAGATCTCGCGGGTGAGCCGGACGCAGGCGCGCAGGTCGATCCGGTCCTGCTCCTCGGCGAGACAGTTCGGCTCGATCAGGGGATGCTGGCGGGGATCGGCGGAGCGCAGCTCGAGCCAGCCGCGGCTCAGGGGCCGCATCGTGCCGACATGGGCCTGAAAGGCGTGCATCCGGCCCTTCGACCGGCCGTGGTCCTCGACCAGGGCCGGCAGGAAATGGAACTGGATGTCGGGATGCTCGATGCCGGCGCGGGAGCGGATGAACCCGCCGGCCTCGAGATGCGAGCTCGCCGCCGGCCCGTCGTGGCGCAGGAACCAGCGCAGGCCGATGCGCACCATGTTGTGCGGCCGCATCGCGTCGAGCAGCGTCACCGGCTCGCGGCACGCGACCTGGAAATAGAACTCGAGGTGATCCTGCAAGTCGCGGCCGACGCCGGGCAGGTCGTGCGCCACCGGCACGCCCACGCGGCGCAGGTGATCAGCCGGGCCGATGCCGGACAGCATGAGCAGCTGGGGCGAGTTGATCGCACCACCGGCCAGAATGACCTCGCGACGGGCGTGCACGCGCTTGGCGACCCCGTTCTCGGCCAGCTCGACGCCCGTCGCCCGGCCGCGCTCCAGCACGAGCCGGGTCGCGAGAGAGCGGGTCAGCACCACGAGGTTCGGCCGGTGCAGCACCGGGTGCAGATAGGCCTTGGCGGCGCTGCAGCGGCGGCCGGCCCGGATGGTCATGTCCATCCGGCCCATGCCCTCCTGGCGGTAGCCGTTCATGTCGGGCGTGGCCGGATAGCCGGCCTCCTCGCCGGCGGCGATCCAGGCGTCGAACAGCGGATTGTCGCCCGTGCCCCGGGCCACGGTGAGCGGGCCGTCGCCGCCGCGATAGGCGTCGGCTCCCAGGGAGAAGCTCTCCGCACGGCGGAAGTAGGGCAGCAGCTCGGCGTAGGACCAGCCCGCCGCACCCTCGGCCGCCCAGCGGTCGTAGTCGAGCGCGTGGCCGCGAATGTAAACCATGGCGTTGAGCGAGGACGAGCCGCCCAGCACCCGGCCGCGCGGCCAGTAGAGCCGGCGGCCGTCCATGTGCCGCTGTGGCTCGGTCTGATAGTACCAGTTTACCCGGTCGTTCATCAGATTGTAGGTGAGCGCGGCCGGCATCTCGATCTTCCAGCCGCCGTCGCGCGGGCCGGCCTCGAGCAGCAGCACGCGCACCGCCGGATCCGCGCTCAGCCGGTTGGCCAGGACGCAACCGGCTGAGCCGGCACCGACGATGACATAGTCGAACTCCATAGTCTCAGGCCGCCAGCAGGCGATGGAGATAGTCGCGAGCCAGGGCGCGCGCGGCGCCCGGCCCGGCATCGGCGCGGCCGAGCGCGTAGGACAGCCAGAGGCCGTCGATCATCGCCGCCAGCCCGGCCGCCGCCGCGCCGGCCCGCGGCCCGATCAGCGGGCGGAGATCGTGGCGGAAATGGCCCTCGAGCCGGCGGGCATAGATCCGCTGCAACCGGGCCAGCTCCGGCTCGTGCGGCGCCTGCCCCCAGAAGGCGAGCCAAGTGACGATCACCTGCGGCTGGAACTGGCGACGGGCGAAGCTCGCGTCGATGATTGCCTCGATGCGCTCGCGCGGGCCTCGTGCCGCGCGCAGGGCCGGCACCACGCTCCCGCGCAGCTCCACCATCAGCGTCCGCATGGTCGCGGCGAGCAGGGCGCCCTTGCCGCCGAAATAGTGATGGATGATGCCGGGCGAGACCCCCGCGGCACGGCTGATGGTCTGGACCGTCGTATCCGCAAAGCCGTTGCGGTGGATGGATGCCACCGTGGCCTCGATCAGCTG
>JBGAKU010000051.1:0-25433 GCA_044224255.1 Geminicoccaceae bacterium | reverse complement strand
ACCTGTGCCGGCCGCTGCACGTGTTCGACCTGGGCAAGCTCCAGGGCGATCTGGTGGTGCGCCCGGCACGGCCCGGCGAGGAGCTGGCGGCACTCGACGGCCGGACCTACCCGCTCGACCACGGCATGACCGTGATCGCCGATGCAGCCGGGCCGGTGAGCCTGGGCGGCATCATGGGCGGGGCGGCCTCGGGCGTGGACGAGGCGACCACCGACGTGCTGCTTGAGGTGGCGCTGTTCGATCCCTTGCGCACGGCCGCGACCGGCCGCCGCCTCGGCATCGAGAGCGACGCGCGCACGCGCTTCGAGCGGGGGCTCGACCCCGAGCTGGTGCTGCCGGCGACGGAGTTCGCGACGCGGCTGATTCGCGAGCTGTGCGGTGGCCATCCAGGCCCCATGGTGGTCGCGGGTGTCGTTCCGGGCCCGCTGCCCGCCGTGCGCTTCCGGCGCCGGCGCCTCGAGCGCCTGGCCGGGATCGACCTCGACTCGCAGGAGATCGAGCGGTTGCTGACCGGGCTCGGCTTCGGGCTGCATGGCGGCCCGGAGGAGTGGCAGGTCCAGCCGCCCTCCTGGCGCCACGATGTGACCACCGAGGCCTGCGTCGTCGAGGAGCTGGCGCGGTTGCACGGCTTCGACCGGATCCCGCCCGTCCCGGTGACCCGCGGCGTCGCGGTGGGCTCGGGCGTCCTGACGCCGGTGCAGCGGCGGCGCGCGGCGCTCCGGAGGGCCGTGGCCGATCTCGGCTATGCCGAGGCGGTCACCTGGTCGTTCATCCCGCCCGAGCATGCGCAGGCCTTCGGCGCGGGCGCGCCGATCCTCAAGCGCAATCCGCTCAACGCCGAGCTGTCGGCGATGCGGCCCTCGCTTCTGCCGAACCTCGTCGCTGCCGCGGCCCGGAACCTCGCGCGTAAGCAGGAGGACGGCGCCCTGTTCGAGCTCGGGCCGCGCTTCACCGGCGATCGGCCCGGCGAGCAGATGGTGGCACTGGCCAGCCTGCGCTACGGCGAGGCTGCACCCCGGCACTGGGCCACGAAGCCGCGGCCGGTCGACGCGATCGACGCCAGGGGCGACGCGCTCGCCGCCCTCTCGGTCCTGGGCGTGAAGCCGGAGAGCGTCCAGATCGTGGCCGAGGCGCCGGGCTGGTACCATCCGGGCCGCTCGGGCAGCCTACGGCAGGGCAGGGCCGTGCTCGCCACCTTCGGCGAGCTGCATCCGCGCGTGCGTGAGCTGCTCGACCTCGCCGTGCCGGTCGCAGCGTTCGAGCTCGACCTCGACGCCGTGCCGCTGCCCAAGGCCCGCGCAGGCAAGGCCCGGCCGATGCTCGAGGCGATGCCCTACCCACCCGTCGACCGCGACTTCGCCTTCGTCGTCGTCGACGCCGTGCGCGCGGGCGACCTGGTCGACGCCGTCCGTGGCGTCGACCGCCGGCTGATTCGCGAGATCCGGCTGTTCGACGTCTATGCCGGGACCGGCATTCCGGAGGGCCACAAGTCGCTGGCGATCGCCGTGCGGCTGCAGGCGGCGGATCGGACACTGACCGAGACCGAGATCGACTCCGTCGCCGAGCGCATCGTCGCGGCCGCGAGCAAGGCCACCGGCGCGGTGCTGCGGCAGTGAGCCTTGCTTCGGACGCCAGAATGGCTACTTTGGCTGAAACGACGAGGTGAGCCATGCGAACCATGTCGGCCAAGGACGCCAAGAACCATTTCGGCGAGCTTCTGCTGGAAGCACAGAAGGCGCCGGTGACGATCGAGAAGAACGGCAGGCCGGTGGCGGTGGTGCTGTCGTTCGAGGAACACCACCACATCGAGCAGGCGAAGCTGGAGTGGTTGAAGGCGGCGATTGCCGAGGCCGACGAGGCCGTAGCGCGCGGTGAGGAAGTCGAGTGGACCGAGGAGCTAACGGCGGAGATCCGCGCGGAAGGCGAGGCTCTGCTCACGGACATTCAGCGGCAACGTGGCTGAGCGCCGCCGGTTCACGCTGGCTATCCCGGCCAGACGGGACCTCGTGGAAATCTGGTCGTGGATCGCGGTGAATAGTGGTCGGGCTCGCGCCGACAGCGTCATCGAGCGGCTAAGAGAGTCGTGTACTCTCTTGGCAGGCAATCCGCTGATCGGTAGGGAGCGGCCCGAGGTTCGCGAGGGCGTCCGATCGCTTGCGGTCGCCCCGCACGTCATCTTCTACGAGTCGAACCAACGAGGTGTGCGCGTGCTTCGCGTGATCCACGGTGCTCGGCATCTAGCGCGTGCGCTGGGCCAACGCTCGTCAAGTGCCGATGATTGGACGCCGAGCCCATGACCGACCTTTCACGCATCCGCAATTTCGCGATCGTGGCGCATATCGACCACGGCAAGTCGACCCTCGCCGATCGCCTGATCGAGAAGTGCGGCGGGTTGGACGCACGCGAGATGACTTCGCAGGTGCTCGATTCGATGGATATCGAGCGTGAGCGCGGCATCACCATCAAGGCGCAGACGGTCCGGCTGAAATATACTGCGCGCGACGGCTTGGACTACGTCTTCAACTTGATCGACACGCCGGGCCATGTCGACTTCTCCTACGAGGTCAGCCGCTCGATGCGCGCCTGCGAGGGCGCGCTGCTGCTGGTCGACGCGACCCAGGGGGTCGAGGCGCAGACGCTGGCCAACGCCTATCAGGCGATCGACGCCGACCTCGAGATCGTCCCGGTCCTGAACAAGATCGACCTGCCGGCGGCCGAGCCGGAGAAGATGAAGCAGCAGATCGAGGACATCATCGGGCTCGACGCCAGCGACGCGCTGATGATCTCGGCCAAGACCGGGCTCGGCGTCGACGAGGTGCTGGAGGCGATCGTCCATCGCCTGCCGCAGCCCGAGGGCGAGGCGGAGGCGCCGCTGCAGGCCTTGGTGGTCGATTCCTGGTACGACAGCTATCTGGGCGTCGTGACCCTGGTGCGCGTCAAGAACGGCCGCCTGGAGAAGGGCCAGAAAATCCGCTTCATGGGCAACGGCGCGGCCTATCCGGTGGATCGCGTGGGCGTCCTCACCCCCAAGGCGCTGCTGATCGACGCGCTGGGGCCGGGCGAGGTCGGCTTCATCACCGCGGCGATCAAGGAGATCGGCGACGCCCGGGTCGGCGACACGATCACCGACGACCGGAAGCCCGCCTCGACTCCTCTGCCAGGCTTCCGGCCGAGCCAGCCAGTCGTGTTCTGCGGCATGTACCCGACCGACGCCGACGACTACGGCAACCTGCGCGACAGCCTCGGCAAGCTCCGCCTCAACGACGCCAGCTTCGAGTACGAGCCCGAGAGCAGCTCCGCGCTCGGCCTGGGCTTCCGCTGCGGCTTCCTCGGTCTGCTGCATCTGGAGATCATCCAGGAGCGGCTGGAGCGCGAGTTCGACCTCGACATCGTCATCACTGCGCCGTCCGTGGTCTACCGCGTCCATCAGAGCGACGGCACGACCCTCGAGCTGCACAACCCGGCCGACTACCCCGACCCGACACGGATCGACCATGTCGAGGAGCCGTGGATCAAGGCGACGATCCTGGTTCCGGACGAGTTCCTGGGCGGCATCCTCCAGCTCTGTACCGAGAAGCGCGGCATCCAGCTCGAGCTGACCTATGTCGGCAACCGTGCCATGGCGGTCTACCGGCTGCCGTTGAACGAGGTCGTGTACGATTTCTACGATCGGCTGAAATCGATCAGCCGCGGCTATGCCAGCTTTGACTACCATCTCGACGGTTATGGCGAGAGCGACCTCGTCAAGCTCGACGTGCTGATCAACGGCGACCGGGTCGATTCCCTGTCGATGATCGTTCATCGCAGCAACGCGGAAGTGAAGGGGCGTGGCATCTGCGAGAAGCTCAAGGAGCTGATCCCGCGCCAGAGCTTCCAGGTGGCGATCCAGGCGGCGATCGGCGGCCGGATCGTGGCCCGCGAGACGGTCAAGGCATTCCGCAAGGATGTGCTCGCCAAGTGCTATGGCGGCGACATCACCCGCAAGCGCAAGCTGCTCGAGAAGCAGAAGGAGGGCAAGAAGCGCATGCGGCAGGTGGGCCAGGTCGAGATCCCGCAGGAGGCGTTCCTGGCCGCGCTGAAGATGGGCTGAGCCGGCCGGTCAGGCGGGGAACGGACCAGCGAGGCAGGCCGTGGCGGCCTTGACCAGGATTCCCTGCAGGCCGACCAGGAGCAGCCATGGTGCGAGCGCGCCCACGAGCAGCGCCGGGAGCGAGGGTCGAGCGGGTCGGGCGGGCGCGGATGAGCCGGTACCGACAACGGGGTTGATCTCGAGTAGCAGGGCCGACATGCGTGCTGCTCCCAGGCGACGTTCGCTTCATAGGGTGGAGCGGGTTAGTCGCGGGTTAACGTGGCTCGACTAGGAAGGTCGATGGCGGCGCGGATCGGCCCGACGAGGATCGCGGGCGCCCATGGTGGAGAGCGGTGGCATGGCAGCCGTGGGTGATCCCCGTGGCTACTACCGGACCCTCGGGCTGGATCGCACGGCCTCGGCCGACGACATCCGGGCCGCGTTTCGGCTCCGTGCCAAGGAGCTGCATCCGGACCGCGCCGGCGAGGCTGGCGATCGCGAGGCGTTCCGTCGGCTGCGCGAGGCCTATGAGGCGCTGCGCGATCCGCAGCAGCGCCTGCGCTACGACACCGACAGCCTCGCAGGCGACCGCATGCACGCCACCGCGGCGGGAGAGCGCCCCGCCCCTGGCGCCGATGCCGCCTGGCGGGTGGTGGAACGGCTCGGGCAGCTGCCGCTCGCCCCGCTTGCCGGGGCGCTGGCCATTGTCGCCTGCCTCGCGCTCGTCGGATGGGTGCTGGCCTGGCAGCGGGGTGGCGCCC
The DNA here is from genome assembly GCA_044224255.1 of Geminicoccaceae bacterium. Taxonomy (GTDB): domain Bacteria; phylum Pseudomonadota; class Alphaproteobacteria; order Geminicoccales; family Geminicoccaceae; genus Benzoatithermus. The sequence goes on along the minus strand of JBGAKU010000051.1, from coordinate 20,603 downwards.
TCGCGGACGCCGGGCGCGTCATCGGGGGGCTACGGCAGGAGTTGGAGGGAGTGGTGCGTAACCAGCCTGCCGCGCCGCTCTACCGAGCCGAGCTCCGTTTTCCGCGCGGCACGGCCGAACTCGACACCGCCATGCGCAGCCGCCTCGAGAGCACGACCGCCGCGCTGCAGCGGCGGATCGCGGCGCTGCCCGAGGGCAGTCGGTGGCAGATCGCGGTCGACGGGCTGATCGACCGCGCCGCCGACGAGCGGGGTCTCCTGGTCGATGCCTGGGAGCGGACGCTGCTGCGGGTTGGGGTGACGGCACAGTATCTCGTCGGCCACGGCATCCCCGCCGACCGGGTCGCAGTTCGCTTCTATGCGGGCGCGACGCCCCCTCACTCCCCTGCTGGCGGCGAGGCGACCGTGCTGACCCTCCTATGCTGCGCCGAGGCGAACCGCGCTCCCTAGAGCACGAGGTCGCCCGCATGCGTGCTGGTGGTCAGCACGGAGGCGATCCTGCTTAGGGCGTCTCGCAGGTGCGCGCGCGTCGCGGGCGAGGAGAGCGAGATGCGCATCGCCTGCGGCACGGCCCCGCGCCCGATGAAGAAGCGCTCGGCCGGGGTCACGAGCACGCCGATCTTCGCCAGCGCCAGCGCCGCCTCCGCCGCGGTCCAGCGCTGCGGCAGGCGCAGCCAGACATGGAGTGCCGTGGGCTGACTGTGCAGCTCCAGGCCGGCCAGGATGCCCGCCGCCAGCTCCTGCCGTTCCGCCATCTCGAGGCGCTGCTGCCTCAACGCCTCCGCCACCACCCCGGCGCGCAGCGCGCGGGCGAACAGCTCGCCGGAGAACGGCGGCAGGCCGAGACACAGCTCGCGCTGCGCTGCCGTGACGGCGCGCACGAGGTCGGCCGGACCGGTGGCAAAGCCGAGGCGTAGGCCGGGTGCGAGGAACTTCGACACGCTGGAGAGGAAGAGCGTGCGCTCGGGCGCCAGCGATGCCATCGCGGGCGGGCGATCGGGCACCAGCGGCCCGTAGACCTCGTCCTCGATCAGCAAGAGGTCGTGCGATCGGGCGACCGCCGCCAGGGCCTCGCGGCGTGCCGCCGGGGTGAGCACGGTCGACGGGTTCTGGATCGTCGGGCTCATGATCACGATCTTCGCCCCGCGCTGCCTTGCGGCAGCCGCGAGCGCCTCGGGCAGCATCCCGTCCTCGTCCATCGCCACGGGCTCGAGATGCTGCCCGAGGCAGCCGGTGAGGCTGCGTACGCCGCTGTAGCAGAGCTGCTCGGTCAGGATGGTGTCGCCCGGGCGGGCCAGCGCCGCCAGGGCAGCGGCCATCGTGCCCTGGAGCCCGTTGCCGAGAAGGACGTTCTCGGGCTGCACCGTCAGGCCGAGATGGTCGAGCCACTCGGCGGCGGCCAGCCGATGGCGCCACGCGCCGCCGCTGTCCGGGTAGCGCAGCAGATCACCCAGCACCTCCACCGCGGATTCCTGCATCGGCAGCAGGTCGCCGAGTGCCGCCTGCGCCGGAACCGCGGCGGGAAAGTTGGCGGTGAGGTCGATCAGTCCGCCGATCGCCTGCGGACCGACAGAGGCGATGGTGGGCAAGGGGTCGCGTGCCAGGACATAGGTACCGCGGCCGACCTCGCCCCGAGTCAATCCACGCTGCGCCAGCAGCTCATAGGCCCGCCCCACGGTCCCGACGGTCACTTTCAGCCGGTAGGCGAGGTCGCGTTGCGGGGGCAGGCGCGCGCCTGCGTCAAACCGCCCGTCGCCAATGGCGTCCGCCAGCGCATCGGCCAACGCCAGATAGGTCGGCCCAGGGCGGTCTCGGAAGTCGGCTGGCTGAATTGTCATGGTGGCAATCTTCATATTGACTCAGGCAATGCGAGTCAAGATCCTGAGATTGTATCGGTGCAAAGAGGAGCCGGAACATGGCAAGCCATACTTCCCCCTTGGGCCAAGCTCGCCGCACCGCCGCGCCTGCGCCGGCGATGTCTGGCCTGCTGGTCCGGATGATCGGTCTGATCGAGAGTTGGGCCGAGCGCCGTCGACAGCGGCGTGCGCTGCTGGAGCTGAGCGACGCCCTGCTGAAGGACGTCGGCCTCGCGCGCTCGGACGCCGAGCTCGAGGCGTGCAAGCCCTTCTGGCGCGATTGAGGGTCCAGTGATGCGCTACCGATTCGTCACCTGTGACGTGTTCACGACCCGCGCTTTCAGTGGCAACCAGCTGGCGGTGCTGGCGGATGCGGGCGGGCTGGACGACGCGCAGATGCAGGCGCTCGCGACCGAGTTCAACTACTCGGAGACGACGTTCGTCCTGCCGCCCGCCGATCCCGCCAATCTCGCGGCGATGCGGATCTTCACGCCCCGCGCCGAGATTCCCTTTGCCGGCCATCCGACGGTGGGCACCGCGCTGGCGCTCGCCTGGGCGGGGCGCACGCCGCCTTCCGGCGACTTTGTCCTGGAGCTGAAGGCCGGGCCGGTGCCGGTGCGGGTGCAGGCGGGGCAGGACGGCACGCCGACCGCGGAGTTCGCCGCCCCCAAGCGGCCGCAGCACGGGCCAGCGCTGGTGGCGGAGGTGGTCGGCCGAGTGCTCGGCCTCGGGCCGGAAGACCTCGTGCAAGGCGGTGGGCTGCCCTGCGTCGCTTCCTGCGGGACACCGTTCGCGCTCGTCGAGCTTTCGGGCATCGAAGCCCTGCGACGCGCGCATATCGGCGATCACGCGGGATTGTCCGAGATCGCCGGGGAGGGCATCTTCCTGTTCACGCGCGACGGCACGTCCGAACCCGGAGAGCTGCGCGCGCGCATGTTCGCGCCTCTGCACGGCATTCCCGAGGATCCCGCCACGGGCAGCGCCGCGGCTGCGCTCGCGGGCTTCCTCGGTGGCCGCCCCGGCCTCGCCGAAGGCTGGCATTGCTGGCGCATCCATCAGGGCGTGGAGATGGGTCGGCCGAGCCTGATCCAGGCGGCCGCCCATCGTGTCGATGGCGAGGTCGTCGAGGTCCGGATCGGCGGAAGCGCGGTGCCGGTGATGGAGGGAACCGTCGAGGTGAGTACGTGAGCAGGGCAGGAACGAGCGAGGTCATCTTCACCGTCGACGGCGCTTGCCGGGGTGCCCGGGCGGTCCTGCCGATCGTCCCGGGCGCGGTGGCTTTCGGCGTGGTCTACGGCTTCCTCGCGGGCGAGCGAGGCCTCACCGCGCTCGAGATCGCGCTGACGAGCATGCTCGTGTTCGCCGGGGCGTCGCAGTTCCTGGCCCTGGAGATGTGGCAGCAGCCGCTGCCGGTGCTGGCCCTGGTCCTCGGCGTGCTGGTGATCAACCTGCGTCACTTCCTGATGGGCCCGGCGCTGCTGCCCTGGCTCGCACGCATCCCGCCATCGCAGGCCTATGCCAGCCTCTACTTCATGACCGACGAATCCTGGGGGGTCAGCGTGGTCGAGGAGCGTCGGGGCGGGCGGGACGCGGCATTCCTGCTCGGGGCCGGCCTCACGCTCTACGCCGTCTGGCTCACCTCCACCGTGCTCGGCCGCAGCGTCGGCGATCTGTCCTACCTGATCCACGACTGGGGCCTGGAATATCTGACCACGGCGTTCTTCGTGGCGCTTCTCGCCGGCTTCTGGCGTGGGCCCAGCGACCTGCTGCCGTGGCTGGTGGCCGGCGGTGCGTCGCTGCTGTCCAAGTGGCTGCTGCCGGGCACTTGGTACATCGTTCTCGGCGCCCTGGCCGGCAGTGCGGTCGGCGCGTGGCGGACCGCGCGATGAGCGCGAACAGCCTGCTCGCGATTCTGCTGATGGGGGTCGCCACCTATGCCACGCGAGCCGGCGGCTTCTGGCTCGCACGCCGGCTCACGCCGGGACCGCTGCTGCGCGCGTGGCTGGAGCAGCTGCCGGGGGCGGTGTTCGCCGCGCTGGTGGCGCCGATGGTGGTCGGTGCCGGCCCCGCCGGATGGCTGGCGGCCGCGGCGGGTTTTGCTACCATGCGCTGGACCGGCCAGTTCCTGCTCGCGATCGCCGTCGGGATCGCCGGCTACGTTCTTATGCGGCAGCTCGGAGATTACCTGGGCTGATCCATGGTCCGAATGTAGTCGCCGAGGAACTGGGAGCCGGGTGCGCAGTACCCGGCGACGTCGACCCGCGTGACCTCGGCCCGCCCGGTCGGGAAAGCGAGCTCGATGTATCTTGTCTCGCGTTGGGCTGCGGCCGCATCGAAATCGAAGACATCGTTCCGGAACGGCGCAAAGCGAGCGAGTATCCGTCCGTCTATCAGCCGACCTTGGGCGCCGGATGTAGCAGTCTGCGGGGCTGGCCGCGGCGGCGCCGGCAAGGCGCGCCGCCGAACCAGCCGAACCAAGTAACCGCCCTCCTCGGCGCGGATCTCGAGGACGGTATGCTTCGCATCAGCTTTGGTATACCATCCCTCCACTGCAAGCGGGCCTGAGGCTCCAGCGGCTGCAGCCAAGAGGGCGAGCACGCAGGTGAGGCTTGCTGCGACCACCCGCCTGTAGTTCAGCGATGCGGCCACGCGGCCCGGCTAGACGTTGGCAGCCTCGATCCCGGCCTCATTGTCGAGCATGCGTAGCGCATCGCGCTCCTCGTCGACGAAGCGTTTGGCGACGCCTTTCTGTACCTCCGCCGAGTTCCTCCGAAAATAGGCCAGCACCCCGTCGTGATCTCGCTTGCCACGCTCGGCGTAAATGGCCTTGATCAGCCGCCGGTCGAGGTCGGGACCGGGTTGCTGCCAGTCGGGCGTAGTGTCGAGCCGGTCGACCGCATTCTTGATCACGTTCGTTTTCGACCCATGCTGGACGGCCGTTGACCACAATACATTCTGTAGCGCATTAGAGCGTTTGTCAACATCCAGCTGTAAATCTTCCTTGGTGCTCTCGACCAGCGGATCGTAGAAGATTTGCTGGATGTATTTGTGCTGCAATGCGAAGAACTCTTCTGGCTTCTCCGCCGCATAGTCTTTCCATATCTTCGTGAAATCCGCTGTGCCAGGCTTAAGCTTGTCGAAGCGGCCTTGAAGCTGCTGCTGGCTTTTCACGAAGTCCGCGACCGTGCCGCCATTGGGCTGGCTGGTCATTTGGTAGCTGCCGTAGGAAACGCCGCCGGCGTCGCCCCGACCTGACGACACCGTGCCCGGACCTCGCCCACCGACCTCGTACTTTGCCGACAGCACGCCGACTGGAGAGATCAAGGCATCACGAGGCTCGGCGGCATAGGCGAACGTCGCCGGCACGACGCGGGGCTCTTGCGTTGGGCTGGCTGACGACTCGGTGGTGGTCGCCGCCTTGGGATCCGACGACGCATCTGTCTCCGGCTTGCGACCCGCGGCGCGCAGCTTGAGCGTCTCGCTCAGGAGATTGAACCAGAACTGGGCGCCGAGCGACACAGCGAGCGCCGCCAAGCCCCAGCCCAAGGCCTTGAGCAGCAGGTCGGGCCAGTCTAGCAGCGAAGGCCCTCGCTGCCAGGCGAAGGCGGGCCGTGTTTCGGCGCTGGCCTTCACCTTGGCCAGCAACGATGCCACGGTTTCGGCCAGCTTGTCCTTGGTAGCCTGATCGAACGTGGCCTTGTCTCCCGCCGTGGCCTGTGGGAACTGTTGCTCGATCTCGCTGGCGAATCGCTCGGCGAGTTCGGGCCGCTGCCAGAGCCAAGTGCCCACATGCACGACGTCGAGGTCCATCGCTGCCGCGAGGACCAGCCCGATGAGGAACAACCGCAATGTCGACCAACGGCCATAGACCCCGGTCTGCCGGTCATTGAAGGCGCGATACCACTCGGCGAGCTTGGCCTCCAGGCTCGTGCCCGACCGCGTGGCGTCGGCCTTCAGTTGCTCGAACAGTGGGTCACTGCTGACAGGGCTCCTGCCATTCTACGCAAGGGCCGCCCCCGCGCGCGCGAACAGCTCCGGTTCGATGTAGGAGGGTAGGTGGAGCGGCTTGCCGATACCGTCGCCCGCCAAGGACTTGATCAATGGGTTCTCATAGATTTCCTCAGCCGCCTCCTTGGTGAGGGCTTTGCCGAGCTGATTGCGAAGCAGTCGGCCGCGGCAGTTGAGAAAGCCGACCAGCACCTCGAGCATGTGCGACGAGAGCGTGCTGATGAAGAAGAATAGTGCGAACAGGACGATCGCAACATTCACCAGGGTCAAGGTCTCCACGTTCATCGCGGCGTTCCCGGTCGTGCGGCCACCGTGGAAGCGGATGGCGGCTGGCAGCTACTGGTTGTTGCGTTAAGGTTTAGTCAGGTCGCGCAGTGCGGATGTGCGATTTCTCACATCTCGAAGGCGGTGCCTCGGCGGTCGACGATTCTGGACGCGTTGGCTCGCGTCAGCCCGACGCCGCAGCCTTCCGCGCCGCCTCACGGCTGTAGCCTTTGCTGCTGGCCAGGAGCTGGCGGCTGTAGGGGTGCTCGAGTGTGCCGGCGGCGAGATCGTCGGCCGTGGCGGCCTCGACGATCTTGCCCTGCCGCATGACGGCGAGCTGGCTACAGATATGCGCGACGACGGCAAGATTGTGCGAGACGAACAGATAGGTGAGCCCGCGCCGGCGGCGCAGGTCGACCAGTAGGTTCAGGATCTCGGCCTGCACCGAGACATCGAGGGCCGAGGTCGGCTCGTCGAGCAGGACGATCTCCGGCTCCAGGATCAGGGCCCGGGCGATCGCAACCCGCTGCCGCTGGCCGCCGGAGAGCTGGTGCGGATAGCGATAGCGGAACTGTGGCCCCAGACCGACCTCTACGAGCGCCGCGCCGACCCGCTCGCCGATGCGGTCGAGCCTGTGCACGCGGCAGGGCTCGCTCAGGATCCGGTCGACCGTGTGCCGAGGATGGAGCGAGCCATACGGGTCCTGGAACACCATCTGCAGCCGACGCCGCTCGGCACGGCTGCGATGGTGGCTGGCCGGGCGGCCGTCGATCAGGATGCGGCCGGTCCAGTCCTCGATCAGGCCGGCCACGGCGCGCAGAACCGTGCTTTTCCCCGAGCCGCTCTCGCCGACCAGACCGAAGGCACTGCCGGCCGGCACCTCGAAGCTCACCCGATCGACCGCGCGAACCATGTGCTTGCCGTCGCCGAAGGTGACGGTGAGCTGCTCGAGCCTGATCATCGCCGGTCGTCGAGCCAGGCAGGGTCGCGCTCGAGCACTGGCAGCCGCTCCTGGGGGCGATCGAGGCGGGGCAGACAGCCGAGCAGGCCGCGTGTGTAGGGATGGGTGGCGGCGTGCAGCCCGGCGGCCGGCAATGCCTCGACCAGGCGGCCAGCATACATGATGGCGACCCGGTCGCAGAAAGTGGCGACGAGCTCCAGATCGTGGCTGATGAAGATCAGGCCCATGCCGCGTTGCGTCACCAGATCGTCGAGGATCGCCAGGACCTGCAGCTGCACCGTCACATCCAGCGCCGAGGTCGGCTCGTCGGCGATCAGCAGATCCGGCTCCCCGGCCAGCATCATCGCGATCATCACGCGCTGGCCCATGCCACCGGAAAGCTCGTGCGGATAGGCATGGGCGACCCGATCGGGGTCGCGGATACGCACGTCCGTCAGCAGGTCACGGACGCGGCGCCGTGCCTCGCGGCCGCTCAGGTCGCGCAGGCACTCCTCGATCTGAGCGCCGACCCGCATCACCGGGTTGAGCGAGAACTTGGGGTCCTGGAGGATCATGCCGATTCTGCGGCCGCGCAGCTGGCGCCAGCGCGCGCGCGACGCGCGCAGCAGATCGATGCCCTCGAACTCGAGCCGATCGGCCGTGACCTCGGTAGGCGGAGGCAGCAGACCAAGGACGGCACGGCCGATGGTCGACTTGCCGGAGCCGCTCTCGCCGACGATCCCAAGCTTCTCACGACCGAGCGCGAACGACACGCCGCGCACCGCGTCGACCCGCCCGGTCCTGGTGGGAAAGGACACGCGGAGATTATGGACGGTCAACATCTCGCCGCTCCGAACGGGCCCAGGCTGGCCGCATAGCGTGCTGCGCAGGCGAGACCGAACTCCGTCGGCGCCTGGCAGGGCGCCCGATCCCCGACGGCCAGCCCCGCCCTGCTGGCGAAGATCCGTTTGCCGTAGGTGACGAGATGCTCGAGCGAGCGCATGGCGAACACGATCTCCGGCAGGACGATGGCATAGGCACCGGCCGCGGCCACCTCGTCGCCGGCCTGCCAGTGGCGCCAGACCCGAACCGCATGGTCGACCATGTCCGGTGCGAGCACGAAGCCATGGCAGCCCGCGCGCAGGGAATCGAGCATCTCCAGGCCACCCTGGCCGTTGAGCACGGTCAGCCGCACGCCGCACGCCGCGATCAAGGGGGCGAGCTGGAGCACGGGCATCTCGCCCTTGAGATGCGTGATGTTCGGGTGGGTGTCGACCAGCGCCGCGATGTCGGCCGGATCGAGCCCATGGCCCATCAGCGCCGGCGCGTTCTGGATCGCCACCGGCCGGGTGGCGGCATCGGCGAGGCGCCCGAAGCCGCGGGCCATCTCCGTGGCCGCGAACTGGCCGACGGATGGTGGTTGCAGGATGAGCCAGTCGGCGCCCGCCTGCTCGGCGTCGCGCAGAAGGGCGAGCTGGGACGCGACCGAGTTGCCGTAGATCGTGACGCCCAGCGGCACGCGGCCACCGATGTCCTCGATCGCCCAGCTCACGACCTCGCGACATTCGCGCTCGCTCAGCTTCGCCACCTCGGTCGCGAGCCCGAGGACGACGATCCCGTCCACGCCGGCCCCCAGGCAGGCCTGCGCCTGGGCCCGCATCGCCGCGCGATCCAACCGTTCGTGAGCGTCGAACAGTGCGTAGAGGACGGCATGGATGCCCGGGAAGGTGCGCGGGCCCATGCGGTCAGGTCGGCGCCGCGTCATAGCCGGCCCGGTCGACCGCCGCGACCATCGCCTGGCGGTCGGCGGGAGCCTCGGCCTCGACCTCGGCCCATCCCGCGTCCAGGGTGACCGTGACCCGATGCACGCCCGGCAACCTGCTCAGCGCTTCGTGGACCGCGGTCACGCAGCCCTCGCATCCCATTCCCTCGACGCGTAGCGTCACCGTTTCCGTGGCCATCGCCCTCGTCCGACCTTGGGTCCAGCCGAGGTGACCGCCAGTGATGCGGGCGGTCAAGGCCTTGCCTGCGAATGGTGCGGATGCAGATTGTCCGGCGGGTCGCTACGGAGAGCCTGATGCAGGGCGGCACATGACGCAGTCGCGCGCCTATTGGGCGACAGCCCCCGGCGAGGGCGAGGTGCGCATCGAGCACTTGCGGCCTCCGGCAGCGGACGAGGTTCTGGTTCGGGCACTCTGGTCCGGGATCAGCCGCGGCACGGAGGCCCTGGTCGCGCAGGGCAGGGTACCGCCAAGCCAATGGCGGACGATGCGCGCACCGTTTCAGGCGGGCGACTTCCCGTTTCCCGTGAAGTACGGCTACAGCAGCACCGGGATCGTCGAGCATGGGCCGGGGGATCTCCTCGGCCGACCGGTTTTCTGCCTGCATCCGCATCAGACCCGCTACGTCGTCCCGTCCGCGGCGGTCATGCCGCTCGCGCCGGACCTGCCGCCGAGGCGGGCCGTCCTGGCCGCCAACATGGAGACCGCCCTGAACGCGGTGTGGGACGCGGGGGCCGTTCCCGGTCAGCGCATCCACGTCATCGGTGCGGGCGTCGTCGGAGCGCTGATCGCCTGGTTGTGCGGCAAGCTGCCAGGGGCCGAGGTGACGCTCGCCGACATAGCGCCCGCCAAGGCTCCACTGGCTCAGGCGTTGGGTGTCGCTTTCGCGCCCCCCGAGACGCTGGCCGGCGAGGCCGACCTCGTCTTCCATGCCAGCGGCAATCCCGCCGGCCTGCGCACGGCGCTCGCGGTGGCCGGGCCGGAGGCGCGTCTGGTCGAGGTGAGCTGGTACGGCGATCGCGAAGCCGCCCTGCCACTGGGCGAGGCGTTCCACAGTCGCAGGCTGAGCATCGTCAGCTCACAGGTGGGCCAGGTGGCGCCCGCGATGCGGCCACGCTGGCCGCATGCGCGCAGGCTCGCCAAGGTGCTGGACCTGCTGCGCGACCCGGTGCTGGAGAGCCTGATCTCGGACGAGATCGCGTTCGATGCGTTGCCCGCCGCGCTGCCGCGCCTCGCCGCGGAGCCGACCGGCGCGCTATGTGTGTGCGTCCGCTACCCGCAAGCCTGAGCCAAGAGGAGGCAGCCCCATGTACAGCGTCGGTGTCCGAGACCACATCATGATCGCCCACAGCTTTCGGGGCGAGGTGTTCGGCCCGGCGCAGAAGCTGCACGGGGCGACCTTCGTGATCGACTGCGAGTTCCGCAGCGAGAAGCTCACCAAGGACAACATCGTGGTCGACATCGGTCGTGCCAGCACGGAGCTGAAGGCCGTCTGCCACGAGCTGAGCTATCAGAACCTCGACGATCTCGAGATGTTCGAGGGCAGCAACACCACGACCGAGTTCCTGGCGCGGCACGTCTTCGAGCGCATGAGCGCCGCCGCCCGCGACGGCAGGCTCGGGCCGGGCTCCGAGGGCATCGCCGCGATCAAGGTCACCCTGTGGGAGAGCCACATCGCGTGGGCGGCCTTCGAGGGTACGGTGTGAGCCAGCCGCGGCTCGTCCTCGCCTATCCCGGCGATCTGGAGACCCGCACCGGCGGCTACATCTACGACCGGCGTCTGGCCATCGAGCTGGAGGCGCGCGGCTGGGTGGTCGAGCGGCTGAGCCTGGGCGACGGATTTCCGCTCCCGTCCCCGGCCCGGCTCGCGACGGTCGAGCGGGAACTGGCCCGGATACAGGATGGAACCACGGTCCTGGTCGACGGGCTGGCGCTGGGGGCGATGCCCCGGCAGGTCGAGCGTGTCGGCGCCCGGCTCGACCTCGTCGCTCTCGTCCACCATCCGCTGTGCCTGGAGACCGGCCTGTCGCCGTCCGACGCGGCGACCCTGGAGCGCAGCGAGCGCGCCGCGCTGGCCGCCATGCGCGCCGTCGTCGTCACGAGCCCACGCACGGCGGACACCCTGGTCTCCTTGATGTCGGTGCCGGTAGGCGCCATCACCGTGGCCCTGCCCGGCGTGGACGACGCGCCGATCGCTCCCGGCTCCCGTGACGGTGTCCTTCGGCTGCTCTGTGTCGGCACCGTCGTGCCGCGCAAGGGGCAGGCATTGCTCGTGGACGCGCTGAGCGGCTTACCGGGCAGGTGGGAGCTGACCATCGTCGGCAGCCTGGAGACGGATCCTGCAACGGCGGACCGGCTGCGCGCCGTGATCGGCGAAGCCGGACTGGGCAAGCGGGTTCGTCTGGTCGGCGAACTCTCGTCCGAGGCGCTCGCCATGCGCTACGATGCAAGCGACCTGTTCGTCTCCGCGTCGTTCTACGAGGGCTACGGCATGGCCCTGGCCGAGGCTTTGGCCCGCGGCCTGCCGATCGTCGCTGCCGCCGGCGGTGCAGTGGCGGACACGGTGCCGTCGGCAGCCGGCCTGCTCGTGTCACCGGGTGACCGCGACGCGCTGCGTGAGGCGCTGACGCGTTGCGTCCGTGAGCCTGCGCTGCTCGCTCGGCTGAGGGAGGGGGCGCTCCTAACGCGGGAACGGCTGCCGCGCTGGCAAGATACGGCTGCCCGCGTCGAGCACGCGCTGTTGGGGAAGGCCACTTGAGCGACGGCTTCTCGACCGCGTGGCTCGATCTCCGCGAGCGCTTCGACGCGGCGGCGCGGAATATCTCGCTCCTTGCACGGCTGGCGGCATGGCGCGGCGACCGCAGGCGGCTGCAGGTGATCGATCTCGGCGCCGGCACCGGAGCCAATCTGCGCCGGACCGCACCGGCTCTCGGCGCGCAGAGCTGGACCCTGGTCGAACGCGATGCCGGCCTGGTCCGGGCCGGATCTGCCAGGCTGGAAGGCCACGGTGCCGCGTGGACCTACCGCCAGCTCGACCTCGCTCTCGAGCTCGAGGCTCTCGGCGACGGGCCGTGCGATCTGCTGACGGCCTCGGCGTTGCTCGACCTCGTCTCGGCCGAGTGGCTCGGGCGGCTTGCCCGCCTGCGTCGGCAGACCGGGGCGGCGCTCTATGTGGCGCTGACCTTCGACGGTCGGATCGAGTGGGAGCCGGTCGATAGCTTCGACGCGCAGGCGATCTTTCTGGTCAATCAGCACCAGCGAACCGACAAGGGCTTCGGCCCCGCGCTCGGTCCGGCCGCAGGTGGCAGGCTGGCACAGATCCTCGCTGAGGAAGGGGAACGGGTCGAGGTCGGCAGGAGCGATTGGACACTCCTGGAGGGCGATGTCGAGATTCAGGCTGCCCTGCTCGACGGCCATGCGCGCGCAGCCGGTCAGATCGCACCCGCGCAGAGCGGCGAGATCGCCCGCTGGTCCGATCGCCGGCGCGAGCTGCTCCGCAAGCGCAGCTCACGCCTTCGTGTCGGCCACCTCGATCTCCTGATGCTGCCCTAGCGCGCTCCCATCGAGGCCCGGCGTGCCCGTGGATTGATCGGGATGCCACCAGGACGCGCCCAGCAGCCACGCCGCCGCCGCCAGCATCCACAGAAGTCCGGGCGCCAGGCGATCCCAGACGCGCCAGTGGAGCTCGTTGGCCTGCCCGGGACCGGTCCGTCCGGCGGCCAAGACTGCCACGGCGCGATTCGCTCGGCCTTTGCTCGCCAGCAGCAAGGCCAGTTGCGCATGCGCGCGCCGCAGGCGCATGTCGCGCCGCGCGCCGGGAGCGCGCAGCCTTGCGGCCCGGATTCCCGCGGCAAGGCCGTCCTCGTACCGATGCACGGTTCTGAGCGCCTGAGAGTAGCGCTTCCACAGATCCGCATCGGCGCCGGCGATGCCGCCATCACGCTCGATCAGCTCGATACCCGATGGCGAGGTCAGGCGTGTTCCGGCTTCCGCCGCAGCCCGTGAGCATTGGAGCAGCCGATCGTCGAGGGTCGGCCCCAGGACGTGGGTGCGGACGCTGCGCAGATCGGCGAGTGCGGCGTCGAGCTGTAGCGACTGGAGGAGTCGGTTCGCTCTGCCCCAAACCCGCAGCGGGCCAGGGTCCGGCCGCCCGAGCTCGGCGCTGCGAACCTGGACGGCAGGGTCCATGCTGTAGCCAAGGCTACGGAAGTCCTCCTCGTAGATCTGCTGGACGAGCGCCACTTCCGCCGGACCGTAATACTCACGCAGCCTCGCTCCCGCATCCGTCCGGTGGCCGGCGACGGTGTGCAACTTGGCATCCTGGCCGAATATCCGTGTGATCGCGTGCCTCAGATCGTCGGCGAAGCTCTCCATGGAGCCGATGAGATCATAAGGGACCAGCTTTGGCGCCACGCTGCAGTATTGCGGGCGCCAATGGGCGTTCATCTCGGCATGCGGCGTCTGTGCGAGCAGACGGAGGAACTGGATGAAGGATGGTATCGTGTCCGACAATCCATGACGGCTTGCGAATCGACCCCATGCGTGCTCGTTGCGACTCTGGGCGATCTGGTCGAGATAGCTTGAAAGGACCCGAGCGTAGGGGTTGCGGACGATGGTGAAGACGAACTCGCGCTCGATATGCTCCCAGCGCGTCTGATCGGCGACGAACGGGCCATCGTCGCCGGGCAGGTGCGGGTAGCCCGGCGGGATGCTCAGGCCGCGTGAATGCTCGATGTTCCACAGCGTGCTCTTGATGGTGGAGCAGCCGCACTTCCAGTTCTGGATATACACGTAGGGCAGCCGGCGCGAGGCTATCATGGCCTGACACAGGGGGCCCGGACGGAAGATGGCGATCCGATCCGGCCGGATGCTGGGCAGACGATCCACGGCTTACCTATGCCGGATTGGTCTGATCGAGCCGCGCATAAACGTCCCCCGAATCGCTCTCGGCGTCCCGTGCGACAAGCCAGGCCCGAATCGCCGTCGCATCGACCCAGTCGATGAGCTCGAGCGAGAGACCCTCGCCCAGGGAAACGTTGAACCGGTACGGGCCCAGCCGTTCGAGCCGCTCGATGCTCGCCAGCGCGCTCGCCAGCGTCGAGGGTACGAACTCCAGCGAGACCGCCGGCAGCGGGTGCGACAGCCCGGCGAGCACCTCGTGCTCCATACCCTCGACGTCGATCTTGACGAAATCGGGCACACCATAGGTCGCGATCAGCGCGTCCAGGGTGGTTATCGGAACCTGCAGCCTCGCCTCCCAGCGGACCCAGGAAAACGACGGCACGCGGGAGGCCTCGTCGACGAAACGTCGCGAGCCCGTCGTGACGGTAGGGGTGCGCGGGCTGACCAAGAGCTCGATCGTCCCGCGTCGGGAGCCTACCGCCCGCTCGAGAATTGTCACCCGTGGATCGCGCCGGAACAGCCACCGCAGCAGGCGGGCGAAGTCGGGCTGCGGCTCGACGGCGACGACACGCGCGCCGAGGCGTGACCAGCAGCGGCTGCGACTGCCGACATGGGCACCGATGTCGAAGCAGAGGGCATTCGCGGGAACGAAGGGCCGATAGAACCGGTCGAGCCGGGCAGCGCCACCCCGGCCGCCGTAGTACAGCCACAGCGAACGGCCCAGCCCGTAGGCACGGTCCACGACAGACATCGGCCGAACCGGCGGTGCCGTGGTCAATGCGGAAAGAGCATCAGACAATGTTGAGGCGCGCCGCCCCGCTCTTGGCGGCCTTCAGCTCGTCGACCGTGAGCAGGTGACCGCTACGCTCGGCCTTGGTGAGGAGGTAGCGGCGATTGTGCTTGTTGGCCGCGAACATGTGCGGCACGCGGCCGACAACCTCGATCCCGTAGTGGCGCAGCTGGTCGATCTTGCTCGGATTGTTGGTGAGCAGCCGCACGCGATTGATGCCAAGCTGGCGCAGGATTGCGGCGGCGGCCCAGAAGTCGCGCTCGTCGCTGCCGAAGCCGAGCTGGTGGTTGGCCTCGACGGTGTCGAGCCCGCTGTCCTGCAGCATGTAGGCGCGCAGCTTGTTGGTCAGTCCGATGCCCCGGCCTTCCTGCGCAAGGTAGAGAAGAACCCCCGACCCCTCGTGCGCCATGCGGCGGATGGCGCCGCGGAGCTGATCGCCGCAGTCGCAGCGCAAGGAGCCGAGCAGATCACCGGTGAAGCACTCCGAGTGCAGGCGAACCAGCGGCGCTTCCGCGCGCTCCGGCTCCCCCACCAGGATCGCGTACTGCTCAGGCCCGCCATCGGCCGGCCGGAACGCCACGATGCGCACGTCCTCGATATCCGCGAGCGGAACCCGCGCCTCGCTGACCGGACGCAGGCTCGACGCGGCCAACCGCCGATAGCCGGCCACGTCCTTGATCGCGACCTGAACCAGCTCCGCGGCTGTTGGCGCGGCCGGCATCAAGATCGCGGCGGGCAGCAAGCCAGCCAGCTTGCAGAGATCGATCGCGGCGCGGGCATCGTCGCGCTCGGTCGGCTGGGCCAGCGCCAGCACGTCGACCACGGAGCCGTCCTGCGCCGTCGGATCGACGAGCGCGGCTAGGCGGCCTGGCACGAGATCGCTGCGCGCGAGCGGCAGCAGGTAGATCTGGTTCGGATCGGAAGGCAGGCCGAGGCTTCGCATGCGCTCGCCGGTCAAGGCGAGCAGGCTGGCGGGTGGGAGCTCGGACCGCAACGTCGTCTGGCCGTCGACCATCGTCTCGGCTGCGAGGGCGTCGCTCGCCGCCGCATCGGCCATGAGACGCACCCTGCCACCGACGCGGAGCGTGCGCGCCGCGTGTTGGACGGCGAGAAGGGGCGCGCTCGGGGTAGGCTCGGCAGCAAGATCCATCGGCGCAATCCTCGTAGGGCCCGGCCCTTTGTCCTGTGCCCCTTCATACGAGGCCGCCCGCGACACGGTTCACGCGCGACCGCTCTTCATGTAGCTCCGGGTATAGGGCTATGCCAGTGCCGGCTCCTCTATCGTGCCATTGACGATGCGCTTGCGCGCACTATTCACACCGTCGCGTCGCGACCGCTCGGCCGTTCCGGCGTGATGGCGAGAGCGGCGATCGGGATGGGGCAGCGGGGAACATTGGATCGGAACGGTGTGGATGTGACGGTCGCCGAGCCTGTGCTTGGTCGGCGTCGCATGCTGTTCGCGACCGCCGTTCTGGTGACCTACGCTCTCGCGTTGCTGGCGATGACGCGCCTGCTCGGCGCCGACGGGTTCGGGCTGGCCGACCTCGTCCTTCTCGCCTGCTTCGCCGCCATGCTTCCCTGGAATGTGATCGGCTTCTGGAATGCGATCGTGGGGTTCGCGCTGCTGACCTTCGTGCGGGATCCGGTGGCTCGCGTCTTCCCAGGATCGGTCGTCGGCAGTGCCGCGGCGAGCCGGATGCGTCTCGCGATCGTCATGCCGGTCCACAACGAGGATCCGGCTCGGGTGATCCGGCATCTGGAGCAGACCGTGGCGAGCCTCGCTGGTACCGGCTTCCCCCTCGATTTCGAGGCCTTCCTGCTCAGTGACACGCAACTCCCCGGGGCAGCCGCCGCCGAGCGGGCGGCGTTCGAGGCGTGGTGCGCACGGTCCGATCGGCGCGGTCGGCTGCACTACCGCCGGCGGAGCGACAATCGGGACAACAAGGCCGGCAATCTCTGGGATTTCCTTGATACGCACGGCGCGCGATTCGATCTGATGCTCATCCTCGACGCCGACAGCGTCATGGCCGGCGAGGCGATCTTGCGTCTGGTGCGGATCATGGAGGCTCGGCCGAAGCTAGGCATCCTGCAGCAGCTGATCGTCGGGCTCCCCAACCACAGTCCTTTCGCACGCATCTTCCAGTTCGGCATGCGCCATGGGATGCGCGCCCACACCGTGGGCAGCGCCTGGTGGCAGGGCGACTGTGGACCCTACTGGGGTCACAACGCGATGATCCGCGTCGCGCCGTTCGTCGAGCACTGCCGGCTGCCGACCCTGCCGGGTGGCCCACCGCTCGGGGGACGCATCCTCAGCCACGACCAGGTCGAGGCGACATTGATGCGCCGCGCAGGGTGGGAGGTGCGGGTGCTGCCGGATGAGAGCGGCAGCTTCGAGGAGAACCCGCCGACGCTGCCGGACTTCATTAAGCGTGACCTGCGCTGGTGTCAGGGCAACTGGCAATATCTGCAGCTTATAGGGCGACCCGGCCTGCACATCATCGGCCGGCTGCAGCTTTGGCTCGCGATCCTGATGTACGTCTCGGGTCCCGCCTGGATCCTGTTCTCGCTCGTGGGCCTCGGCCGGGCGATCGGGCTCGGCGCGGGCATCGGCGCCACCGGGACGCTGCCGCTCCTAGGCAGCCCCGCGCCCTGGGAGCCGTGGGTGTTGCTTGTGGCCACCATGACCGTCGTCTTCGCGCCGAAGCTCGCCGGCGCGGCCCAGGTCCTACGCTCCGCTCGGCTCCGCAGCGACTATGGCGGTGGTGGGCGCGTGCTGCTCTCGATCGGGATCGAGCTGCTGTTCTCCTTCGTCCTGGCACCGATCATGGCCGTGGCGCAATCGATCTTTGTGGTCGGGCTGGCCACCGGCCGCGCGGTCCAGTGGGACGCGCAGCGGCGCGACTCGCGGACTCTGCCATGGCGCGAGGCGGCGCGGGGTCTGTGGCCGCAGACGCTACTCGGGCTTGTGGTCGGCGCGTCGGTGTGCGCGCTCGGCCCTTCGGCGGCCAGATCTGGGAGTACCATTCTCTGCGCCCGCTCGTGCTCGCCGTCCCGTTCGGGGTCGTTACCTCGTGGACCGGGCTGGGTCGTGGCCTGGCCCGCCTCGGCCTGTGCGCGACGCCGGAGGAGGTCGACCCGCCGCCCATCGTCATTGCCTCAGGCCATGCGCGCAGCGGGACGCCCCGTCTCGGCAGCGCGCCGGGCCTGCCCGCGCCGGCCCGGGCGGCCCCGCCCGTCGAGTGAGCGCGGCTCAGCGTGGCTGCCGCAGCCTGGCGTAGGGAACTGCCACCCCGTCGGCAGCGCCGGTCGGCTGCCAGCCCAGATGGCGATAGAAGCTCAGCGCCGCGCGATTGCTGATGAGGCACTTGAGCTCAAGCGGCCGTGGCACCTCGCGGCGGGCGGCCGCCAAGAGGCGCTCCCCGACGCCGCGACGACGCCAGGGCCTCGCCACGTGCAGGAAGTGAACGAACGCGTCCGGCCGCCACAAACTGAGAAAGCCGACGACCTGGACCTCGCTTGCCGCGACCAGGATGTCTTCGCCCAAGACCTGCTCGGAGAACTCGAATTCGCGCCATGGCGGCGACCTCGGCTCGATCTCCTGCTGGCCGAGAGCGAAGAGGCGCGCGCAGGCGGCTACGTCCGACACGAGCGCGGTCCGGATGGTGACGGTGTCCTCCACGCTCACGATTCCGTCGCCAGGGCTATCGGCGGATGGTGCGCGCTCGCGTAGCGTGTGCGCCCCTCCTTCTGCCGCCAAGGCTGCGCCCGGACGTAACGGGCGAGCGTGGCAACCGCGACCAGCGTGATGAAGCCGCCGAGGTTGGCAAGTAACACGGTGAGCCAGTTCCGGCCGATACCATCCAGCACCATACCGATGACGAAGGCCAGAACCATGCTCCAGAGAAAGACCGGAAGGGCCTGCTGGCCGACCAGGGTGATCGGCGCTGCCCAGCGTCCGGCAAGGCGGCTTCGCATGGGGTTGACTATCCACAACGCCAGATAGGCAAGCGCCAGGAAGTGAACGTAGCGCAGGATGCCGAACTGCGTCTTGTCCCTGTAGGGCGCAAGCTGCAGGCTGAGCTGGCCAAGCCACTCCCAGCGCGACCAGAGCGGCTGCCAGCTCAATGGAATCATCGCAAGCACGAACAGCAGGGCGAGCCAGAACAGGGTCCGGACTCGTGGCGGCTCGGGCAGCCATCCGAAGCCGAACGCGAAGCCGGTGAAGAAGATGAGCTGCCAGCCGAATGGATCGAAGAACCACGGCCGCTCGGACCACCATTCGGCAGGCAGATCCCAGCCGAAATGCCACTGCGCCAGGTAGAGCGCCGCGAGGGCAGCCAGCGCCACACCGGGTCCGAGCCGCGAAAGCGCCATGACGATGGGAACCATTGCCAGCACGCCGATATACATCGGCAGGATGTCGAAATAGTTTGGCACATAGGTCAGGGTGACCAAGCCGATGAGTCCTTGCCGCGGTTCGGCGAAAAAGTGCTGAAGATACAACGCCTCGACATAGTCGATGCCGCCACTGAGGCGACTGCCAAGGACGGCAGAGGCGGACACGATCAGGAACAGGCCGAGGTGGGACCAGTAGACCTGCCAGCACCGGTGCACGATGCGCAGAGTGCCGATGGCGAAGCCGTGCCGATGAAAGCTGCCGCCGAACGCGATCGCGGAGGCGAAGCCCGAGCAGAACACGAACATCTCGGTTGCATCGCTCGGGCCAAATCGCGCCGGGATCCAGTTGTTCCAGGGATTGAGCGGCTGGTGCGCGATGAAGATGATGAACATCGCGATGCCGCGAAAGAAGTCGAGGCGTGCCTCGCGCATCGTCGTGCTCGCAAGCGACGGACTGGGCAAGGCGATCGCCTCCACACGCTGATGGCGGTTGGCCACGTCGTGGGGGACAGGTGCGGCCATGCTCCGTCGGGCAGCATAGGTGGGCGAGCGCGGTTGACAATCGTGCGACGCCGTGTGTCCGGGCTGGTGGATTGGCGCAGGTCTGCGACGATCTCTTGGGTCCACCCTGCCGATGCCGGTGCGGGGCGATAGGGTCCGGAAGGGGATGCCGATGGGCATGGCCGGCGAAAGGGCGTGGCGCGCGGCGGGGATGGCCGCTCAGGTTACCACCATGCCGACAATCGGTACCGAGGACGTCTGGCGGCTGCTCCTGACGCTGCGCCGGCGCGCGGACGTGAGAAGCGCGTGGCCCGACGGGCCGGCCTGGACGTTGCGCCGTGACGCCGACGCTTGGGTGCCGGTGCCCAACGACACCGCCGAGGTGGTCGTGGACCCGCTGAGCGGAACGCTGTGCTGGTGCCGATGCGAGCCCGACCCGCCGGCCGGCCAGATCACGGATCTCCATCTCGATCACGCCCTCTCCCGTGGGTCGCAGGGCTGCGTCCTTGCGATCCTGGGCCAGAGTCTCGACGGATTCATCGCTACCCGTGACGGCGACTCCCGCTACATCAACGGCGAGGAGAGCCTCATCCACCTCCATCGGCTCCGGGCGCTGAGCGATGCCGTCCTGGTTGGGATCGGCACGGCATTGGCCGACGAGCCGCGCCTGACCACGCGCCATGTCGCCGGGCCCAATCCGGTGCGAGTGGTGCTTGATCCACGGGGGCGTCTGCCCGACCGTTCGGGGCTGTTGCATGACGGTGCGGCGCCGACGCTCGTCATCCGCGGCACTTCGGCGACCCTCGCCGAGCGCCGCCTATCCGATCAGGCCGTGGAGATCCGCCTCCCGGTGAGCGACGGGTCGATCGCGCCAAATGCCGTGATCGCGGCGCTCGCCGGCCGCGGCCTGAACCGCCTGCTGATCGAGGGCGGCGGCGTCACTGTCGGCCGTTTTGTCGAGGCGGGGGTGGTCGATCGAGTCCAGCTCGCCGTGTCGCCGGTCATTCTGGGCTCGGGCCGACCGGCTCTGCCGGTGACACCGGCAGCTCGGCTCGATCAGGCGCTGCGGCCGGCCTCCCGCTCGTTCGGGCTGGGCAGCGACGTGTTGTTCGATCTCCGCTTCCCCCGTATCGCTGCTGATGCTGCCCCGGCAGGAGAAATCTG
>JBGAKU010000400.1:0-3204 GCA_044224255.1 Geminicoccaceae bacterium | reverse complement strand
CTCGCGGCCGCTGGCGCGCCAGGTGCCGTTGGCGATGTCGTCGTCGGTGTGGCTGAGATCCGGCATCGGGAACAGATGCTGCAGCGCGTGCAGCCGGTCCTGCGGCAGGCCGGCGCCGATCTCGTCGACGACGAAGGGCAGAGGGATCGGCCGGTCGCTGACACCGACCGCGAGGGGCACCCCGTGATTGCGGATCAGCAGCGACAATTGCGTATGGTAGTAGTCGCGGAAGAGGCGTGGATTGGTCAGCGTGGCGCCGTAGACGCCCGGGTCATGCAGCGCACCATAGGCGATCCGCCCGTCCAGATTGAGCGCGTCCGCCTTCAGCTTCAGCCCGACGAAGGGGTAGAACGCGTCGACTGCGCCGGGGGGCAGCCCGTCCTCCTGAAACCGGGCGAGCCCGGCCCGCAGCCGCTCGACCCCGGCCTCGTAGATGGCCGTGATGCGCGCCAGCGCCTTGTCGACGTCGCGTGTTATCTCTACATCGCCCACGCCGAGCCGCGTGAACGTTGCGATCAGTTCCTGGTGCATCGAGGCCGGCCCGCTTGGCAACTGGGGCTCACCTAGCATGCCGCGCGGCGGTACGCCTACCCACAGCGATCCGCGGCCATGGCTCCACCCGTCCTTGCGCTGAAGAACGCCCGCCTGCGCATCGGCCAGCAGCAGCTGTTCGCCGGGCTCGACGCCACCCTTGCCCGCGGCGATCGCGTCTGCCTGGTCGGTCGCAACGGCTCGGGCAAATCGACCCTGCTGCGCGTGCTCGCCGGCCTGGTCGACCTCGATGGCGGCGAGGCGTTCGTGCAGCCGCGGGTGACCGTCTCCTACCTGCCGCAGGAGCCGGCGCTGCCGCCGGATGTCCCCCTGGCCGACATCGTGCTGCGCGGTCTGCCGTCTGTGGACGAGGCGGACGCCGCCCGCTACCGCGCAGAGATCCTGCTCGATGAACTCGACATGGATCCGAGCCGCATGGCGATCGGCCTTTCCGGCGGCGAGATTAGGCGGGTCTCGCTGGCGCAGGCGCTGATCGGCGAGCCCGAGGTGCTCCTGCTCGACGAGCCGACCAACCATCTCGACCTCCCCGCGATTGAATGGCTCGAGGAGCGCCTATCGATCTTCGGCGGCTCGTTCGTGGTGATCAGCCACGACCGCCGGTTCCTGACCCGACTCTCCACGCGGACCTGGTGGCTCGATCGCGGCACCCTGCGCAGCAGCGACAGGGGCTATGAGGGCTTCGAGGCGTGGCGGGAGGAGGTGCTCTCGGCCGAGGAGGCGGAGATCCAACGGCTCGACAAGCGGCTCGAGGCGGAGACGCATTGGCTGCATCGGGGCGTGACCGCGCGTCGGCGCCGCAACATGGGACGGCTGCGCCAGCTTCAGGACCTGCGTCGCCAGCGACGCGAGCTCATCCCACCGCCGGGCACGGTGAAGCTGCCGACCGGAACCCCGGCGGTGAGCGGGCGGATGGTCGTGGAGGCCGAGGGCATCACCAAGACCTATGACGAACGAACCGTCGTGCAGCCCTTCTCGACCCGCATCCTGCGGGGCGACCGGGTGGGCATTCTCGGGCCGAACGGTGCGGGCAAGACCACGCTGCTTCGGCTCCTGACCGGCGAGCTGGAGCCCGAAGCGGGGACGGTGCGGCTCGGCACCGGCCTGGAGATCGCGCGCTTCGACCAGCACCGAGCCCAGCTCGATCCGGATCGCAGCCCCTGGGAGATCCTCTGCCCCCACGGGGGCGACCGCGTCCAGGTGCGTGGCGAATCACGCCACGTCGTCGGCTACCTGCGCGAGTTTCTTTTCCGCGACGAGCAAGCTCGCCAGCCGGTTCGCGCTCTGTCCGGCGGCGAGCGCAACCGCCTGCTCCTGGCCGTGATCCTGGCCCGCCCCACCAATCTGCTGGTGCTGGACGAGCCGACCAACGACCTGGACATCGAGACCCTCGATCTGCTCGAGGAGATGCTCGCCGACCATCCGGGAACCCTGCTGCTGGTCAGTCACGACCGCGACTTCATCGATCGCCTGGTGACCTCGACCATCGTGCTCGAGGGCGAGGGCCGGGCGCGCGAGTATGCGGGTGGCTACACGGACTGGCTGGCCCAGCGGCCGACCCAGGCCGTAGCGACCGCAGCGGCCCAAAGGCCCGCGCCCTCCCCGCCGGCCCGGGTCGCCGCGCCCGCGGCTTTTCCTGCCAAGCTTCAGCGCGAGCTGGACCGCCTGCCGGAGCGCATGTCGGCGGCGGAGGAGGAGATCGCCCTGCTCGAGCTGCGGCTCGACGATCCGGATCTCTACACGCGCGATCCCGCCGCTTTCGCGCTCATCGGGGAGAAGCTCGCCAGCCTGAGAGGCGTTCTGGCGACGCTGGAGGACCGCTGGCTCGAGCTGGACGCTATGCGGGAGTCCCATTCGGCGTGAGTGCGCGAGGCACACTCGACCGCCGGATCGCATGATCCGCCAGTTTGCGCTTGGCTTGGCTTCCGGCCTTCTGTTAGCGCAAGGGTCGGGTAAGACAGCGTCCCAGAGTGACGGGCCGATCAGGGGCCCCCTTGAGCAAGTCGACGGGAATCAGACCCATTCGTCAGCGAGCGCAGGGATGACCAAGGCGCAGACGCCGGCTGCACCCACAATCGTGCGCCGCGCTGCAGGCCGGAGATCCTCGCCGTGAACCGAGCGCTCGCCACAGGCGCCGACCAGCCCGGCACCACCCAATGGGGCCGGATCGGCACCCGCCTTCTCGCCGCGGCCCTGGCGGTCGTTTCGGTCATCGTCGGCGCTGAAGGCGGCTCCCTACCCTGGGCCGCACTCGTCGGCCTGCTCGGCGGTGGCGTGGCATGGCTCAACCGCAGCGACCAGGGCACGCCGCCCCTCGCCTCCGTGGCCGTGATGGCGGTCATGGCCGCGTTGCTGGCCCTGGCCGTCGATCCCGGCCTGCGCGTCTGGCAGGCGCCGCCCACCTGGGCCGAGGCCCTCGCCTTCTCGCCGGTGGGCGGCGGCCTCGCGCTCGCGCTGCTGCTCCTGGGCGACGTGGCGGCCACGCTCATGCGGGGCCGGCCCCTGAACCCGCGCGAGGCGGCGGCGCTGTTCGCGCTGCCGTTCCTGTTCACCAGCCTGTTCCTGCTGTCCTCGGCGCATCTGCTCGCCGATCTGGGGCGCGCAGTGGGCGTCGGCCGGTGGTTCGGCTGGTACGGCGAGGCCACCTTCGGTCGG
>JBGAKU010000399.1:0-3243 GCA_044224255.1 Geminicoccaceae bacterium | reverse complement strand
GCATCAAGAAATCGTCGCTGGCCACGAAGAGCAGCCGCGGCAGCTCCTTCGCCACCGCCGCCTCATACTCGGCCTCGGTGATCGAGACCGCCTCGCCGTCCGGGACGTGCCCATAGCAGTGCCCGATCAGCCCGACATAGAGATCGCAGTCGCCGACCGCCTTGAGGCATTCGTCTATTGGGGTGCCAGCTCGGGCCCCGAACCATTCCATCGCCACGGGCGCACAGCCGAGGCGAATGATCGCATCCAGCACCGCCTTGCGGTGCTCGTACAGATCCTTGAACGTCGAGCCTAGGAACACCTTGAACATCGTCGCGCGATCAATTCCCCGACCTGAGCAGTGCCACGATAGCAGAGATCCGACCCGTCGTAGAGCCGACCACCCGGCGCCGGGCTTGACCCCAAAGCTCGGACTATGATCCTATTCACGACTTCGTCCTGACTGGGAAGCCGACAATGCCGAGCTCGCAAAATGCACGAACGAAATGCGCCACGGCGCACGTCCGAACCTGAGCCGCGCCCGGTTGCCAAGCGTTCCTCGATCTGAGGATGCCCCTGGCCCGCCATCCGCCGACGCGCCCTCCGGTCCGTATCCCGGTGACACGCACGAACCCGAGATCGGCCGGCGCTGACCACGGGCGCTGGTCCCGCGCGGCGTTGGCGCCAGCCGACTGCGGCAGCCACGCCCCACCCAGACTTACAGCCGCCGGCGCGAGTTGCGGCATCGATCGCGTCTTTTCCGGCGCCTGTCGCAGCCGCCGTCTGGCGCATTCACGCATGGCTGCTATGCTCCGGCCGCGACCGTTGCAACGAGACCGTCGCACGGGCGGCCTCATCGGAGTTGGGGAGAACTGCCCGTGGACGCGGCACTGCGGTTGAGCGCCGGCATCGACCGGCTGAACACGGCCATCGGCAAGTCGGCCTACTGGCTGATCCTGGTGGCGGTGCTGGTCTCCGCGATCAACGCGATCGTCCGCAAGGCGTTCGACGTCAGCTCGAACGCCTGGCTCGAGCTGCAGTGGCAGCTGTTCGGGGCCGTGTTCATGCTGTGCGCGGCCTATACGCTGCTCAAGAACGAGCATATCCGGATCGACATCGTGAACAGCCGGCTGCCGAAGCGGGTGCGCGACTGGATCGACCTGCTCGGCCACCTCCTGTTCCTGATGCCGTTCGTGCTCTTGATGATCTATGACGGCTGGCCGTTCTTCGTCACCTCCTGGAACCAGAACGAGCAGTCGCTGAACGCGGGCGGCCTGCCGCAATGGCCGGCCAAGTTCCTGATCCCGCTCGGCTTCTTCCTCCTGTTCCTGCAAGGCGTGTCCGAGATCATCAAGCGGATCGCCGTGATGCAGGACCGTATCCCCGACCCGCACGGCGAGGAGCCCGTCCACACCGAGGAGGTGATGGCGCGCGAGATGGGCGGCCTGCCCGCGAGCGGGGAGCGCTGAGATGGAGGCGCTGCTGGTCCACAACATGGCGCCGATCATGTTCGGCTGCCTCGTGATCCTGCTCCTGCTCGGCTATCCGGTCGCCTTCGCGCTCGCCGCCAACGGCCTGGTGTTCGCGCTGATCGGCATCGAGCTCGGCCTGTTCCCGACCAACTTTCTCCAGGCCCTGCCCGAGCGCGTCTACGGGGTGATGAACAACGACACCCTGCTCGCGATCCCGTTCTTCACCTTCATGGGGCTGATCCTCGAACGATCGGGGATGGCCGAGGACCTGCTCGACACGATCGGGCAGCTCTTCGGCCCGGTGCGCGGCGGCCTCGCCTATGCCGTGATCTTCGTCGGCGCGCTGCTCGCCGCCACGACGGGCGTGGTCGCGGCCTCGGTGATCTCGATGGGCCTGATCTCGCTGCCGATCATGCTGCGCTACGGCTACGATCGCAGGCTGGCCTCGGGCGTGATCGCGGCCTCCGGCACGCTCGCCCAGATCATCCCGCCCTCGCTGGTCCTGATCGTGCTCGCCGACCAGCTCGGCCGCTCGGTCGGCGATATGTATTCGGCGGCGTTCGTCCCGGGTCTGGTGCTCACGGCACTCTACGCCGGTTACGTGCTGGCGATGACCATCCTGTTCCCGGCCGCGGCCCCGGCGCTGCCGCTCGAGGCGCAGACCCTGCGCGAGCCGGCGACGCTGGACAACCCGCTGACCCTGCCGGTGGCGGCGGCGCTGTCGGCCCTCTTCGGCTGGCTGATCGCCGGCGCGCTGGCCGGGGGCATCGCCCCCATGCTCGGGCTCGATCCCTTCGTCGTGCGCCTGATCTGCACCGCGATCCTGGCCGTCGCCCTCTACCTGCCGCTGCAGGGCGTGGTGCGCACCCTGACCGTGTCGCTCGTGCTCGTGGTCGCGATCGCCACCGCCGTGGCGCTGGTCGCGATGCGCTACACCGAGGTCAAGGCCGGTGCGGACTATGTCGTGATCGCGCTCTCGATCGGCGTGGTGGCGGCGTTCGTGATCGCGGTGCTCAACCGGCTGGTCCGCGCCAGGCTCCTGTCGAAGCTGGCCGAGCAGGCGGTATTCGTGATGGTCCCGCCGCTGGCGCTGATCTTCCTCGTGCTGGGCACGATCTTCATCGGCGTCGCCACCCCCACCGAAGGTGGTGCCATGGGTGCCACGGGTGCCCTCGTCCTGGCGCTGATGAAGCGCCGCCTGTCGTTCGACCTGCTGCGGCAGGCCATGGATTCGACCGCGAAGCTGTCCGCGTTCGTGGTGTTCATCCTGGTCGGCGCGCGCGTCTTCTCCCTCACCTTCTACGGGGTCAACGGCCACAAATGGGTGGAGGAGCTGCTGGTCGCCCTTCCGGGCGGCGAGGTCGGCTTCCTGGTCTTCGTCAACATCCTCGTCTTCGTCCTCGCCTTCTTCCTCGACTTCTTCGAGCTCGCCTTCATCATCGTGCCGCTTCTGGGGCCGGCGGCGGAGCGGCTCGGCATCGACCTGATCTGGTTCGGCGTGATCCTGGGCGTGAACATGCAGACCTCGTTCATGCACCCGCCCTTCGGTTTCGCCCTGTTCTACCTGCGCTCCGTGGCGCCCAAGGTGCCGTTCATCGACAAGATCACCCGAAAGCGGATGGAGCCGGTGACGACCGGCCAGATCTACTGGGGCGCCACGCCGTTCGTGGTGATCCAGGTCGTGATGGTGGGTCTGGTGATCGCCTTCCCCGGCATGGTCATGCACTACAAGGGCGTCGGCTCGGGCGTCGACCCGAGTACCATCCAGAACCTGGACCTGCCGGAGATCGAG
>JBGAKU010000050.1:0-27178 GCA_044224255.1 Geminicoccaceae bacterium | reverse complement strand
CCGAGATCATCAGGTAGAGGGGCAGCGCGATCCGCCACGGCAGGCGGGTGGAGAGATAGTGGTGGAGATGATGCAGGTCGGCGCTGAACGGGGAGCGGCCCACGCTCAGCCGATGCACGATCAGTCGCAGACAGTCGAGCACCGGCACCATCAGCCACAAGGCGGCCGCGGCCATCGGAAACTCCGAGCGCGGCTCGTTGTAGAGATAGACCGTCAGCAGCCCGAGCAGGGCGCCGATCACGTAGCTGCCCGCATCGCCGAGAAACAGCCGGCCGGACCAGTTGTAGATCAGCACCGTCACCAGGCTGATCAGCAGGAAATGCATGAACGGCTGGAAATGCAGATGGGCGTACTCGCCGAGCCCGTAGGCCCAGCACACGGCGATCCCGAGCACGAGCCCGTTGCGCCCGTCCGCCATGTTGATCGCGTTGAGGACGCCGGCGAGGCAGATGACCGTGAACGGGATGCCCAGCGCCCCGAGGTCCCAGCGGGGCAGCCCGGCGCCCAGGTCGATCGTCCTGATCGCCATTCTCGGCTCGACCATCAGGATCGTGCCGAACAGCAGAAACGACGCGATCAGCCGGGTCAGCGGCCGCAGCCCGCGCCGATCGTCGACGAACCCGAGCAGCCAGAACCCGGCCGTGGCGATGATCAGGGCGATAAACAGGCGCTCCTGATTGGGATGCCCGGCCAGCCAGGTGACCTGGAGGATCAGGAGCGGGAAGGCGAGCGCCAAGCCGCCGACCAGCGGCGTGGCCTCGCGGTGCAGCTTCCGGCCCCCGTCGGGACGATCCATCACGCCGAGCAGACGACCGATCACTCGGGCCTTCTCACAGCACAATATCGTCAGCGCCAGCGCAAGCAACCCCGACAGGCCTAGCATGCGGCCTCCGCAGTGAACAACGAATAGTTGAAGTCAGACGGCGCCACGTAGCGCTCAAATGGACTAGTCCATTTCCGCACCTTTTAGTTGATCTAGAGCCGCCAGCCGAAATATCAGTGATATTCGACCTTGCCCACCGTAGCATGGATTGTTATCTTTCTGTTAAGTCAAATCCACAGAGCTGTGCATATTATGATATCGCTTAACCACAAGCCGAACGATCTCGAATTCGGGGATGTGTTCTTCTTGGTTGACGCGATCGCACGGCGGCCTGGTGGCGCGAGAGGTGCTCAGCCTGTCCTGGGCCGCCTGATCGCGCCTTGGGCATGAGCTGAGGCACGGGGCCGTGGTGGCGGCTATTCCCTGGCGCTGCCTCCGGGCGGCGCCTAATCCAGACGAGGGCGGAGAGCGATGCAGGATGTCTTCCCGGATGTCGTGAAGCGAGCGCCCGGCGCTCAGGGCATCCAGACGGGACGGGCGGTCACCCTGCGCGACGTGCTGCTGCTGCTCCGCCGCCGACGCCTGCTGATCGTCACGGTCACTCTTTTGGGCACCGCGGCGACGAGCCTGCTCGCCCTCGGCAGCGATCCGCAATACACGGCGACCGCCCAGATCCTGGTCGAGAGCCAGCCCTCACCCATCGCCGAAGGCCCGGCCCCGACCTCGAACCGCGCCAGCGACCTGGCCGTGATCGCGACCCAGGTGCGGATCATCCGCTCGCGCCAGCACGTGGCGGATATTGTCAGGGATCTGGGCCTCGCCGGCGATCCGCTGCGGCGCAAGCAGCTCGACACCAGCCACCTCACCGCGCTGGCCCGGCTCGAGTCCTTGGCCGAGGCGGTCGTGGCGCGGATCCCGAGCCGCTGGCTCGCCAGCGTCGGCATCGCCAACCCGCTGCCCGAGGCGCTCGCCTCGGAGCCCTCCCCCGCCATGATGGAGGATATGATCGACGAGTTCGGCAACCGCTTCCTGGTCAACCACGACGAGGAATCGCGGGTGGTGACGGTGAGCTTCACCTTCCCCGAGCCGGACATGGCGGCGAAGATCGTCAACTACGCCTCGGACCTGTTCGTCCGCCGCCAGCTCGAGGGCAAGGTGGCCGAGGCCAACAAGACGCTGACCTGGATGGAGGAGCGGCTGTCGCAGATGGAGGACGAGGTCCGCGCCTCGGAGGCCGCCGTCGAGGCCTACCGGGCCAAGAACGACCTGATCCGCGATCCCAGCGCCCGCTCCGAGGAGGACGTGGCGGCGAACCTGACCCTGGCGCGCAACCAGGCCGCGGCCGAGGTCGCGGAGCTGCAGTCGCGGCTGCGGGCGGCGCAGCGGCTGCGGCAGAACCCGGAGGCGGTCGCCGGCACGGTCACCTCGCCGATGCTGGTGAGCCTGCGGCAGCAGGAGCTGGAGCTGGCGCGCCAGGAGGCCGAGCTGATGACCAGCTACGGCGAGCGCCACCCGCGCGTCCAGCTCCTGGTCGCCGAGAAGAGCCGCGTGCGGGCGATGCTGGGCGAGGAGATCTCCAGCCTCGTCGGCGAGGTGCAGCGGCAGCTCGACGCGGCCCAGGTCCGGCTGGGCCAGATCGACGCCCAGATCGCCGATTCCCATTCCCGCGACGAATTGCGCTCGGGCGCCCAGGTCGGCTTGCGCGAGCTCGAGCGCAAGGCGCAGGTCGACCGCCAGCTCTACGAGTTCTTCCTCAAGCGCTACAGCGAGCTGGGCGAGCAGACGCAGATCCTGGAGCCGGACGCGAGGGTGATCTCGGTCGCCAAGGCGCCCTCGACCCCGAGCTCGCTCAGCCCGCGGCTGTTCAGCCTGATCGGCTTCAGCATCTCGCTGTTCACCGGCGGCGTGCTGGCGCTGATCCTCGACGGCCTCGACCGGCGCGTCCGCGGCGCCCGCCAGATCGAGCACCTGTTCGAGATCAAGGTGCTGGACAGCGTGCCCCAGATCGCCGGGCGCCGCGAGCGGGGCCAGTACCGCTACCTGCTGCGGCGGCCGCTGTCCGCCTATGCCGAGTCGGTGCGGTCGATCTTCACCGCCATCCAGCTGACCAACGAGGGCAGGCCGCCCAAGGTGCTCGTCGTGTGCTCGGCGCTGTCAGCCGAAGGCAAGAGCGCCTTCGTGCTGAGCCTCGCGGCGAGCGCCGCGCAATGGGGTGGCCGGGTGCTAGTCGTCGATCTCGACATCCGCCACCCCTCGATCGAGCGCGCCGTGAGCGGCGAGCGCGCGGAGGGGCTGGCGGAGCTGATCGCCGGCGAGATCTCGCTCGAGCAGGCGATCCGCACCTCGGACGGCGGCTTCGACTATGTCGGCGTCGGCCGCACCCCGGCCAATCCGGCCGGATTCATCGGCAGCACGAAGATGCACGCGCTGTTCGCCAATCTACGGTCCCGCTACGACATGATCATCGTCGACACGGCACCCCTGCTCGCCGTGGCCGACGCGCGGGTGGCGGCGAAGCTGGGCGACAAGGTCCTGATCGTCGCGCGCTGGCGCCACTCGCCGGTGTCGGCCGTGCGCAAGGCCCTGGCCATGCTCGACGAGATCGGGGCGCCGATCGCCGGGGCCGTGGTCACCCGCGTCGACCGGAAGAGCTACCATGTCTACGAGAGCGACGACGGCGCCAACTATCAGGCGTCGCTGAAGAAATACTACGTCAACTGATCGCGGGGCTCGGTCCGGCGGCAGGCCGACATCGTTGTCCGCGCGCATGGTCGCCGCGGCGCGCGAGGCGGTGCAGGAGCTGGGGAGAGCACCGCCGGCACCCTGATCGAACGCGTTCTGGCCGAGGCCGCCACGCCTGCCGGACAAGGCACGGACGCCGGGCTCCTCAGATGCGCAGCGTGAGCACCACGGCCATCGCGACCGCGACGATGGCCGTGCCGCCGAACCCGACGACGAGCACCCACATCGGCAGCCACCAGGGCAGCCACGACAACCATCCGGTATATTCGCGCGGATGCCGGACGTCGGGCGGGTCGGACGAAAGCTCTCGCTGGGCGAGCTCGGGCATCATCGGCGGCCGTGGCTGTTGCGATGCGGTGCACCGTGAACGGCCGGCTCGGCGGTTGGTGCCCTCGCGCGGCAGCAGATGACCGCGCGCTGCCCGACCGCAGCGGCTGCGTCACCCCGCGGAGCCCGTCCCCGGCCCGCTGCAGGAAGGGGCCTCGCCTTCCGGCAGGTCCCCGATCACCCGGTCCTCGCGGGCGAGAGCGAGGAACGCGTCCCTGACCTTCTTGACCTCGGCCTCGCTCATCTCCTCGAGCCGCAACAGCCGATTGCGCGCTCCCTCGTTGGCGCGGATCAGCTCGTCGATCTTGAGCTGCAGCGCCTGGGTGTCGCGGTTTTGCGTGTTCTGGATCAGGAACACCATGAGGAAGGTCACGATCGTGGTGCCGGTGTTGATCACGAGCTGCCAGGTGTCCGAATAGCCGAACAGCGGCCCGGTGATGCCCCAGACCACGATCGCCGCGACCGCCAGCGCGAAGGTCGTCGGGTGACCCGCCTGCTCGGCGGTCCATTGCGCCATCCGGTTGAAGCCGTCGCTCAGCTTCGCCATGGAGACCTTCCGCCCGCGCCATGCCGGACCAAGGATGCACGCGGCATATGGCGGCAGCCTTTCCGCCACCGCAACCTTTGTTCACGCCACGCCGGACAGCGCCTCCGCCGTCCCCAGATGCGGCTGGAGCCGCTGGCGCGCTCGACCTCCTGCTCTACACGGTGCAGTGCCCCTCCGAGGGGGTCACGATGGGCCGGACCCATCTTCGCGACGGGCGGCTGCGATCCGGTAGCAGAACACGGGCCGCCTGGTGCACGTCCCGCCGCCCGATCCGCTGCGCCGCTTTCTTGCCACCGTGCCGCGCGGCCGGATGCTCTTCCTGCTCAACTAGGCAGGCAAGGGCTTTATGGAGGCCGGCTGCACCATCCCCGAGATTGTCTCGATCAGCGGGCACGACACCGAGGAGTGCCAGAGGATCATAGACATCTATCTGCCCCGCACCGTGCCCCTGGCCAAGGCCGCGGTGCGGAAGTGGGACCGCAAGCTCAAGGCCAGTTCGCTATGAAGCAACGGACGAAACTGAACCCAAATCCACTGTGGATCAACTTGATGAGGACGAATCGCTTCAGTCCGATAGCGCAAATAGCGCTGACGAGCAGGGAGATTCAATCCTCTCTGCACATCCGTACAGTATCGGCGAATTCTAAACTCTGGCTCACGGCCTGCGTAAATTCTCCACTTGCTCAAGACTGCTGATTGCGGCTTCAAACATGTAGCCGTAGGACTCCTTCTTATTATAATTCTGAAAAGCCTCTCTAAGTGTAGCAAGAACCGACGAATCGCCTATCCTACCAAGCGCACTCGCAGCTTGCGCCTGTACGTATGGATCCGGATCTTCCTGAGCTGCAAGAAGTAAATCTGAAACAGCAGATCGATCAGATATGTATCCCAATCTTTCTGCTGCCCATGCTCTAGCTGAATGACTCGGGTTTGATTTTAGTTCTCCAACTAAGTGTGGAATATCTGACGGACTGCCCATTGCTTTTATTAACTCGTTATCATCAATTCTAATATCAGCACGCGTGTCATTTCCAATCCTTAGCTCACACTCTGGAAGCTTCAAATCACAGAATTCGATTAGATGCACCGTCTTTTCGAACCCGTTAGCCCTGATAGTCATTTGCGATTTGTCTGTTACACGAACTTTAGCCATCGCATAATCAAATCCCGAATTATGATCTACATGAATTCTTGGTTTATTGTCAATTAGAATATCTGCATCAAAGTCAGCAAATATTTGAAGTCGTGGATAGAACGCCCCCTCAAGTCTACTATCATCTCCCGCATCACTTTTAACGCTCTCTGTATATCTCCAGCCTGCATACAATGATATTCCTGCGATGCCCGTAGCAAATAATAGGATCAAAATAATCACGCGAGAGTGAGAGATCATATATATCAAATTTCTCTTTTTTACATCATTTATGGTATCAAGTAAGAGATCGACATCATTTCGCCAATACCTATTCGTAAATTCAATTGCATTTCGGCCTGCCAAAGCTCGTATGCTTTCTGGTAACTCGCTGGCACTGGGCATCTTGGCCCCACCAACAAGAGCAGGGATGATTTTCCTCTCTGATCTCAATGCTTCCTCTATCTCAAGCCGAACATTGTCATCCTGCACGTCTATCCTGCGCGCTCCGTCGTCCGCTTTCATAGTTAGCCACTGCGGCCCTATGACCACGATAATGTTCTCGGTTACATTCAGGATTCTCTGGATTTCCCGACGGAATTCGACCCCTGGGCGAAGGCTATCAATGTCTCGAAATACATTTGATGGACCTAGCTTATCTTTAAGGTCATCAGCAAGACGCCCTACCCAGGCTTCACTGTCAGCCCGCCTGTAACATATAAACGCCTTGGCCATCGATCTTGCCATATAAATTATTGCATAGCGCTTTGCGGCGGGCTTATCCCGTGTTCACCACGGCGTCGAACTGCACGAGGTCGAGCAGGCCTTGCAGCAGATTGCAGCGCAGCGGCAAACAGTAGCCCTCCTCGTAGATCGCTTGCAGCTCGTGCTCCTCGAGCTGGCGGATGTCGCGAGTGCTGGGCCCCCGGCCCTGACGCAAGCCGTCGTTGACCTCTGGACCGACATTCCCTGGATACCGTCATTCGGCCCAGGATCGAGATTCTGTCTGTGGAAATTCTCACACTAGGCGTCCTTACCAATATCTCCCCGAAGGATTGGTCGACGCCCGATACTCTGTTCCTCGGCCGATCCTGGGTCAACGGGGGGCAGGCTCGGTAGCTCATCTCGGGTGAGAAGAGGCGCTGAACTTCGGCCCGCGGCCCGATCCGGGCTGGTCACGCCCTCTCGCTGAATTTCGCCGCACCATTATGCGCCATTCGACTCCGGCCGCCCTCATCGTTCGCCCCCGGTCAGGCCGCCGCAACGAGCGGCCCTCGCAAGCTGGCGATCCGGTGCAGGATCGTGACGAACAGGGCACACGGCACCGTCACCTCGGCCGGCTGAAAGATCACATATCGGCCATGCTGGACAAGCCGGGCGCCAATTTTGACCAGCTTCTCGCGCAGTGTTGTGCGGGACCAGTGCGCCACCGGGTCTGGCGGCGCCAGCGAGCGCAAGAAGTTGGCGATCAGCTCTAAAATGCGACGCCGATGCGGCTTTCGTGCGAATGCACGAGCCCCAGCGCGTCGCGATCAGAACAGCCGGCGAACGAAAATTTGACGTCGGGCCGAGGTGAAGTTTGACGCTGAGGCCTTCAACCACCCCAAATGCTTGATGTCCCAGAGAATTTGGCGCGCCCGGAAGGACTCGAACCTCCAACCTTCTGATCCGTAGTCAGATGCTCTATCCATTGAGCTACGGGCGCATGCCGGGGTGCCGGCGAAGGTCGGGAGCGTTTAGCCCGGCCTTTGAGGGCTGGCAAGGGGCGAAAGGGCTCAGCCGGCCCCGATCGCCGCCTCGATCCGCTCGGCCATCTCCTCCGGGGTGGCGGAGTGGCCGAAATGGGCGAGGTACCTGCCCTCCCGGTCCATCAGATAGGTGAAGGTCGAGTGGTCGACCAGATAGGCGCCGTCGGCCGTCTCGCTGTCGGCCTTGCGGGCATAGACCCGATATTCGCGCAGCACGTCCTGCACCGCGTCGGGGCTGCCGGTGAGCCCGACCAGCCGGTCGGAGAACGCGCCGACATAGTCCTTCATGACCGCGACCGTGTCGCGCTCGGGGTCGACCGTGATGAACACCGGCACGATCTGGTCGCGGTCCTCGGCCGGCAGCCGGTCCAGCGCCTCGGCGATGGTGGTGAGCCCGAGCGGGCAGACGTCGGGGCAGAAGGTGTAGCCGAAATAGACCAGCATCAGCCGGCCGCGGAACTTCTCGTCGGTTACCTCCTGGCCATTCTGGTCGACGAGCTGGAACGGCCCGCCGATGGTCACCTCGCCCGTGCCCGCGGCCTCCTGCGGCCCCGGCGTCAGCCAGCGGGTCAGCCCCAGCGCCGCCCCGACCAGCACCAGCACGGCCAGGGCCGCCAGGATCACCTTGCGCATCGCTCTCCTCCGTGCGGGCTCAGACCCCGTCCCAGTCGAACGGCAGGTCGCCGCCCGGCAAAGGCGCGAAATGGGCCTCGACCGCCGCCTTGTCCACCTCCGCCAGCGTCGCCGGCCGCCAGCGCGGCGTGCGGTCCTTGTCGATCAGGAGCGCGCGCACGCCCTCGGGGAACTCGTGCCCGGCCAGGACACGATGCACCATCCGGTACTCCAGCCGCAGCGCCGCCTCGATCCCGAGCGCGCGGCCGCGGCGGAGCTGCGCGAAGGCCAGCGCCAAGGACAAAGGCGACTTCTCGCCGAGCTGCTCGCGCCAGCCGGCCGCGGCCTTGCCGGGTGCGGTGGCCAGCGCCGCCATGACCTCGTCCAGCCGCGCGCCGGCGAAGCAGGCGTCGATCTCGGGCCGCAGCGCCGGCAGGTGGTGCACGCCGATGTCGCCGGCATGCGCGGCAAGGCAGGCTGCGACCGCGGCGCGGGGATCGGCCGCAGCGGCGCAGCCTTCGAGCGCGTCCTCGAGGGCGGCGAGCCCGGCCGCCGGCACGCCGTGCGTGCACAGGCCAGCGTCGACACAGTCGGCACCGGCAAGGCGCGCGCCCGTGAGCCCGAGAAAAAGCCCGACCTCGCCCGGGCAGCGCGGCAGGAACCAGGTGGCGCCGACGTCGGGGAAGAAGCCGATGCCGGTCTCGGGCATGGCGAACAGCGTGCGCTCGGTCGCGACCCGGAACGAGCCGTGGACCGAGATCCCGACCCCGCCGCCCATGGTGATCCCGTCGAGCAGCGCGACATAGGGCTTGGGGAAGGTGTGGACGCGCCAGTTCAGCCGATACTCGTCGTGGAAGAACGGTGCTGCCGCGTCGACCCCGTCGCGTCGTGCGGTCTCGGTGACGGCGAGGATGTCACCGCCCGCGCAGAAGGCGCGCCCCGGCGCCGCCTTGACCAGCACCGCCCCGATCTCCGGGTCCGCGCGCCAGGCCGCGAGCTGGGCGCTGAGCGAGCGGACCATGGCGCGGCTGAGCGCGTTCAGCGCCGACTGCCGGTCGAGCACGGCCACCCCGAGCCGGCCCCGGCGCTCGAAACGGATCTCCTCGCTCATGCAGCGAGCAGCTTCCTGGCAATGATCAACCGCATGATCTCGTTGGTCCCCTCGAGGATCTGGTGCACCCGGCAGTCGCGCAGATAGCGCTCGACGCCATAGTCCTGGATATAGCCGTAGCCGCCATGCAGCTGCAGCGCCTCGTTGACCACCTTGAAGCCGACGTCGGTGGCGAAGCGCTTGGCCATGGCGCAGTGCAGCGTCGCCTCGGGCGAGCCCGCGTCCAGGCTGGCGGCGGCGCGATGCACCATCAGTCGCGCCGCGTCCAGCTCGGTCGCCATGTCGGCGAGCCGGAACTGCAGCGCCTGGAACTCGGCGAGGCTGCGGCCGAACTGGCGCCGCTCCTTGAGATAGGCGGTCGCCTTCTCCAGGCAGGCGCGGGCGGCACCCAGCGAGCAGGCGGCGATGTTGACCCGGCCGCCGTCCAGGCCGCGCATGGCGATCTTGAACCCGTCGCCCTCGGCCCCCAGCCGGTTGGCGACCGGCACCCGGCAGCCGTCGAAGCTCACGACCGCGGTCGGCTGCGAGCGCCAGCCCATCTTCTTCTCGGGCTTGCCGAAGGTGAGCCCCGGCGTGCCCTTCTCGACCAGCACCGAGCTGACCCCGGCCGGCCCCTCGCCGCCGGTGCGGCACATCACGAGATAGAGATCGCTGGCCCCGGCGCCCGAGATGAACGCCTTGCTGCCGTCGAGCCGGTAGAGGCTGTTGCCCTCCGCGCGCGCGCTCGTCCGCAGCGACCCGGCGTCGGAGCCCGAGCCAGGCTCGGTCAGGCAGTAGCTGGCGATCAGGCGCATCGTGCACAGGTCGGGCAGCCAGCGCTGCCGCTGCGCCTCGTCGCCGAAGGTGTCGATCATCCACGACACCATGTTGTGGATCGACAGATAGGCCGCGGTCGGGGTGCAGGCGGCCGACAGCTCCTCGAACAGGAGCGCGGCGTCGAGGCGCGAGAGCGCGGAGCCGCCCACATCCTCGCGGACATAGAGCGCGGCGAAGCCGAGCGCGGCCGCCTCGCGCAGCGTCTCGACCGGGAAGTGGCTCCTCTCGTCCCACTCGGCGGCATAGGGGGCCAACGCCTCCATGGCGAAGGCCCGTGCCGTCTCGCGCAAGGCCTCCTGATCCGCGGTCAGCTCGAAGCGCACCGGACCTCTCCCCTGCTGCAACGGCGTGCAGGTAGCGAGCGGGAACAGGGGGGTCAATCGCCGCGGCCCGTTGCGGAAACCGGCCGCCACGGACTAGAAGCGCTCCAATGCACGAGCACGCAGCATCGGGCCGGAGAACGCGGTCGTGAGCCAGCCTTTGCACCTCCTGCCGCCGGCGCCCTTCCCCGCGACGCGGATGCGCCGGTTGCGCCAGCACGGCTGGAGCCGGCGCATGGTGGCGGAGAGCCGGCTCGCCCCCGCCGACCTGATCCAGCCCTTGTTCGTCCTCGACGGCAGCGGCCGGCGGCAGGCGATCGAGTCCATGCCCGGGATCGAGCGGCTGTCGGTCGACCTGCTGCTGCCGGTGGCCGAGCGGGCGGTGGAGCTGGGCATCCCGGCCGTCGCCCTGTTCCCGGTCACCCCGGCGGAGTGCAAGTGCGAGCACGCCGTCGAGGCCTGGAACGACGACAATCTGATGTGCCGGGCGATCCGGGCGATCAAGCGCCACTGCCCCGATCTCGGCATCATCGGCGACGTGGCGCTCGACCCCTACACCAGCCACGGCCAGGACGGGCTCCTGCGCAACGGCCTGATCCTCAACGACGAGACGGTCGAGGCGCTGATCCGGCAGGCCTGCTGTCTCGCCCGCGCCGGCTGCGACATCGTCGCCCCGTCGGACATGATGGACGGCAGGATCGGCGCCATCCGCAAGGCGCTCGACGAGGCGGGCATGGATCAGACCATGATCCTGTCCTACGCCGCGAAGTACGCCTCGGCCTTCTACGGCCCGTTCCGCGACGCCGTGGGCTCGGCGGGCTGTCTGGGGAAGGCCGACAAGAAGACCTACCAGATGGACCCGGCCAATGGCTGCGAGGCGCTGCGCGAGGTGGCGCTGGACGTCGCCGAGGCGGCAGACATGGTCATGATCAAGCCCGGCCTGCCCTATCTCGACGTGATCCGCCGGGTGAAGGACGCGTTCCAGCTCCCGACTCTCGCCTATCACGTGTCCGGCGAGTACGCGATGATCAAGGCCGCGGGCGAGAAGGGCTGGCTGGACGCCGACGCCGCGATGATGGAAAGCCTGATCGCCTTCAAGCGTGCCGGTGCCGACGCTGTGCTGAGCTATGCCGCGCTCTGGGCGGCGGAGAGGCTGCGGCGGGAGTAGCGGTCGGTCGGTGGTTGTCGTGCTGTGCGATTTCGCACAGCACATACCATCGTCTTTGGCGTTAGCTCGCTCCCGGCCGATTGCAGCGGCGGGTGGCGATGGCAACCGAACTGGCGCGGGACCTGGCTTCATCGCAGGTAGCACCTGCCGAGCCCGCCGAGGTCGTCACCTATCGGTACGACGCGTTCGTCTCCTACAGCCACGACGCACGCCAGAAGGGGATCACCTCCGGTCTGCAGCAGGCGATCGAGCAGTTCGCCAAGCCGTTCTGGCGTCGGCGTGCCCTGACGCTGTTCCGCGATGAGATCAATCTCAGCGCCAACCCGGATCTCTGGGGCACGATTGAGCGGGCGCTGGGACAGTCGCGCCGGCTGATCCTGATCGCATCGCCCGAGGCCGCGACCTCGAAATGGGTGGGCCGGGAGGTGGCGTGGTGGCTCGACCATCGCGGCGCCGGCAGCATCCTGATCGTCCTCGTGTCAGGGCGGCTGAGTTGGGTCGGCGATCGCTTCGCGGCCGCAGGCACGGACGCGATCCCAGGTGCGCTGCTCGACGCCTTCCCACAGGAGCCGCTCTGGGTGGACCTGACCGGCCTCGATCCATCGGCGCAGGGCGACGGCTGGCGCCGCGACGATCGCTTCGTCGGTGCGGTCGCAGGGCTTGCCGCCTCGCTCCGCGGCGTCTCGAAGGACGAGATCTACGGCGAGGACCTCCGCCGCCATCGGCAGACCCGGCGCTCGATCATTGCCGCCCTGTCGCTGATCGCCACCTTCGCGCTGGCAGCGACCGGTGCCGCGTTCTTCGCGAACTCCCAACGCCTGTTGGCTCTGGAGCGAGAGCTGACCGCCCGCGTTCAGCTGCTGGCCGCACAGGCGCGTCGCTTCGATTCGGCGCCCCGGACGGCGCCGCAGCTCGAACGGGCCGGGGCGCTCTCGCTCGAGAGCGTCAATCTCGCATGCGAGGGCGAGCGCGCGCTCGAGGTCGATGCGGTCGAGACGGCGCAAGACGTCACTGCCCGCCTTCCACTCGCCGCGCTTCGGCACGGCCAGGAGGCGATCACCGCGCTCGTGCAGCTGGCCGATGGGCAGCTGGCAAGCGCCGGTCAGGATCGACGATTGGTGGTCTGGAACGCGCCCGACACGGGGAGCCCGCGAGATCTCGCTGGGGATGGGCGGATCTCGTCGCTGATGTCGCTTTCGGACGGGCGCGTGGTGAGCGGTGGCGACCGCGTGCAGATCTGGTCGCCGCAGATGACCGATCCCGTCCCGTGGCCGGAGCTGCAGCATGCGGACAAGCTGGTGGTGCTCCCCGACGGACGCGTCGCCGGTGCGGTGGGGAACAGTGTCCTCGTGGCGCCGGCCGAAGCAGGCCGCTCACCGCTTGAGCTGGATCACGGCGCCTGGATCATGTCGCTCGCCGCCCTGCCCGACGGCAGCATCGCCAGCGGCGGCAACGACGGCCGGATCCGGATCTGGCCTGCGGACGGTGCCGGTGACCCGAAGGTGCTCGACAATGGCGGCACCGTGCCAGCACTTGCCGTTCTGCCGGACGGAAGGCTCGTCGGCGCCACGGACGGGTTCGGGCTGGTCAAGGTCTGGCCCATGCGGCGGGGGCCGCCGATCACCTTCACCCATGGCGACGTCGTATACTGCCTCGCCGTGCTGCCCGACGGCCGGATCGCCAGTGGCGGCGACGACGGCCGGATCAGGCTGTGGTCGCTCGACGGCGGCGAGCCAACGGTGATCGAGAACGGCCCGCCACCCACGGTTTTGCTGGTGCTGCGCGATGGCCGGATCGCCAGCGGCGGCTTCGACGGTCTGATCCGGATCTGGCCCGCGGACGGCCGCGGCGAACCGGTCGTTCTGCGACATGGCTCCGAGGTCTATGGGCTGGCGGCGCTGCCGGACGGCGGGCTCGCGAGCGTCGGCGAGGGCGAGAC
The DNA here is from genome assembly GCA_044224255.1 of Geminicoccaceae bacterium. GTDB lineage: Bacteria > Pseudomonadota > Alphaproteobacteria > Geminicoccales > Geminicoccaceae > Benzoatithermus. The sequence goes on along the minus strand of JBGAKU010000050.1, from coordinate 13,893 downwards.
CGTCGCGTTTTGGCCGGCCGGTCTTGCCGGTGCCACCACTCGGGTCGCGCACGGCGCGGGCACCATGGCCGTGGCAGTGCTCCCCGACGGCCGCATCGCGACCGGCGGGTTCGACCACAAGATCAGGTTCTGGACCCGGGCCGGCGCGCCGGCAGGTCCCGTGCTGGAGCAGGGCTCGGATGTCCGCAGCCTGGCGGTGGCACCAGACGGCCGCCTGCTCAGCGGCGGCTTCGACGGCACCGTGAAGCTGTGGCCGGCGGGACTCGAGGGCGACGTGACAACGCTGGACAACGGCTCGCACGTCAACGCGACGGCGTTCCTGAAGGACGGCCGCCCGGTCAGCGCCGGCGAGGATGGCATCGTCCGTGTCTGGCCGGCCGACGGCCGCGGCGCGCCGATCGAGCTTTCCCATGGTGGCGAGGTCTGGGCCGTCGCGGAACTCCCCGATGGCCGGCTCGCCAGCGGAGGGGCCGACGGGCGCGTCAAGATCTGGACGTTCGGATCGGGCAGCCCACCGCTGGAGCTCGATCACGGCGACACGGTCCGGGCGCTTGCTCTGCTCGCGGACGGCCGGCTGGCCAGTGGCGGGTTCGACGGTCGGATCAGGATCTGGCCGGCCGATAATTCCGCCGAGCCGGTGACCCTCCTGCACGGCACGCCCGTCGATGCCCTCGCAGTGCTGCCGGATGGTCGTCTCGCCAGCGGCGGCGAGGACGGGACGATCCGGCTGTGGCTGGTCGAGCCGGACGCGATCGTGACGGCCCTGTGCTCACGCGCCGGCCGGGAGCTGAGCGACGCCGAGTGGGTGCGGTACATGGGAACGGCAGCGCGACGGCCCGCCTGCCGTGGGCGACCGTCCAACTGGCGAGCCGGCTAGGGGCCGCTCGCGGTGAAGACGTGGATCTCGGCGCCCTGGATGGCGAATTGGCGGCCGTCGGGGCTGATCGCGAGGTGGTGGCCGAAATTGGCGTCTGCGACCTCGGTGGTCGGTCGGATCGTACGGGCCAACCCCCAGCCACGGTTCCGGTCGTAGAGATAGGCGACACCGCATCGGTCACCGGCGTCGCAGTCGGTGCGCGGTGCGCCAACGAGCAGCCAGCGCCCGTCGCCCGAGATCGCCACGGTCTCGCCATAGTAGCCCACCAAGCGATCGGGCGGGCCGAGGGTGCGGTCGAAGACGAACCCCTCGCCCTGCCGGCGGAACAAATGCACCGACTGGCTGCCACCCACGGCCAGCCACGACCCGTCGGCCGCAAGTGCGAGACTGTTGGCGAACTCGGCCTGCTCGTCGGGTGCCGTGAGCTTCTGGAACGCCGCGGGCTCGGGCGTGCCGAGGCGGTAGACCCACAGCGTGCCGATGCCGCCGGGCAGGCCGGTGCCGCCTGCGAGCGCCAACCCGCCGTCGGCGGTCAGCGCCACGGACTGCCCGAACTGCGCGAAGCCGTCGTCAGCCGCCAGGGGGCGCAGGATGGCGGCACGGCGCCATGCTCCCCCCTCCCGCTCGAACAGCTCGGCAGTGCCGCAGATGCGAAAACCGGCCGGCGACCGACAGCCGCGGTTGAGCGCGCCGAGCAGCAGCCGGCTCCCATCCCCGGAGAGCGCGACGCTCGGGCCCGGCGGCGGGAAGCGCGAGCCGATGGCACTCGCGATCGCGGCCGTCCCGGCGGGCGTCACCTGCGCGCCCGCGAGGTCGAAGACCGCGGCCCGCGCCTCGCTGAAGTCGTAGACGGCGAGGACATGGCCGTCGCCGGACAGGCGGGCGGCCAGCGCCGGACAGGGGTTCGTCGCCAGCGAGGGGCCGATGGCGCGCTGGACCCAGCCGCCGCCACCGCGCGCCCAAACCTCGGGCGCGCCGCAGTCTGCGTCCGCGCCCACGGCGACGACCGCCGCCCCGCCAGCGGTAATCCCACCGCCCACCAGTGATCGCCCGGCGGGGATGTCCTCCTCCCGCATCGGCGCGGTGGGCGTCTGGCAGGCGCCGAGCGCCAGAAGGGCCGCGACCGCCAGGGATCGCCGGGGAAAGCCGAAGCGCATGGGGAACCTCGTTGAAGCGTGACCGGAGCCTAACGGGGCCGCGCTTGCGCCGCTACAGGCGGAGCCAGCGCAGGATGGTGGCGATCTGGTCTGTGGCCATCAGGGCCGGCGCATGCCCCACCTCCGGGAAGGTCACGACCTCGGTCCCGGGACGGCGGCGCCGCATCTCGCCCAGGATGTCGTCCGTCAGCAGCGGGCTCTCCGCGCCGTGCAGCACGAGGGTCGGGCAAGCGATGGCGTCCCAGGCCGCCCACAGATCGAGCCCGCCGGCGGTGTCGAGGAGAAACGGCTCGCGGATCGCCGGGTCGTAGTGCAACCGCAGCCCGTCCGGCGTCTCGCGGCTGCTCGTGCGCGCCAGGAAGGCCCACTGCTCGTCCGTCAGTCGGCCGAAGCCAGCATGAATCGTGCGCAGATGCGCCTCGAGCTCGCCGAGATCGCGGAACAGGAGGTCGAGCCCGAGATAGCTGCGGATCTGATCGAGCGTGGCGCTGGCGACGGATGGGCCGATGTCGTTGAGGACGAGGCGGTCGATCGGGCTGTCGGCGGCCGCGGCCACCACCATCCCGATCAGGCCGCCCATCGAGGTGCCGATCCAGTCGATGCGTCCGAGGCCGAGCAGCCCGATGAGCCGGCGCATCTGCGCGGCATAGACCTCGACCCGGTAGCCCTGCGGGTCCGCCAGCCAGCTGCTGTGCCCGCGGCCGACCATGTCGACCGCGATCACGCGCGCGCCGCGCTCCGCCAGTGCTTCCGCCAGCACGTCGAAGTCGTGGGCGTTGCGGGTGAGGCCGTGCACGCACACGACGGTGCGGCGGGCCGCGGCATCGCCCCAGTCGAGGCAGGCGAGCGCGACCTGATCGAAGTCCGGGCCGAGCCGGACGAGCCGTTCCTGGGTCATGGACGCCCGTTAGCGGATCGGGCGCCCCGGAGGAAGATCGCTCAACGCTGGGCGCGCGCGACCACCTCGCCGCGGCCGCCGCCCACCGTCACCGGGCGCTGCCGCACGGTCTCGCGCCAGACCGTGTAGAGCCCGCTCGCCATCACCAGCGCCATGCCGGCGAACAGCGCGGGTGCCGGCCGGTCGCCGAACAGCATCGCGCCGAACAGCACGGCCCAGATCATCTGCGAGTACTGGAACGGCGCCACCACCACGGCCGGCGCCTCGCGGGTCGCCAGCACCAGGCCGGCCTGGCCGCAGCCCATGAGCAGGCCGGCGAGCGCCAGCAGGCCGAGCTCGCGCCACTCGGGCATGACGAAGGTCGCGGGCACCATCGGGCCGCTCGCCAGCATGATCGCGACGAACACGGCGGTCAGGATCGAGGCGCTGGTCTCGCGCCCGCCGATCCGCCGCAGGGTGATCAGGGCCAGCGCACCCAGAACGGCCGCGAGTGCCATGAGGAGGTGACCGAGCCCGACCGTGGCAAAGTCCGGCCGGATCATGACAAGCACACCGAGAAAGCCGACGAGCTGCGCTGCCCAGCGCCGCCAGCCGACTTCCTCGCCCAGAACGACGGAGGAAAAGGCGGTGACCAGAATCGGGGCGGCGAACAGGATGGCGTAGGCCTCGGCAAGCGGCAGCATGGCGAAGCCGCGCCAGGCGAGCAGGCCGCCCGCCGCGGTGAGGACGCCGCGCAACGCCACGAGCCGCCAGCGCTGCGGGACCAGCGCCCTGAGCCCACCCCGCCCGAGCGTCAGCACCAGGACCGGGAGCAGGGCGAAGAACGCCACGGAGAACGCGATCTGGAACACGGAGAAGCGGGCGCTCGCCAGCTTGATGATCGCGTCGGCGGTGGAGAAGCTGGCATAGCTCAGCACGGCGAAGCCGACCCCGCGCAGCGCCGTGCCGCGTGCGAGAGCCGTCTGGGGGGTAGACATCGGTCGTCCGCAAATCAGGACCGCTGGCCGCTCGCCAGCACCCTCTACATATTGCGGCGCAGCATGAACTTGGCGTGCTGTTTCCGCATCACTGCCATGCAGCTATACCACAGTAGGCCCTCAGACCTCCGAGAACAGCTCCGTCGACAAATAGCGCTCGGCGTTGGAGGCCACGATCGCGACCATCCGCTTACCGGCCATCTGCGGCCGCGCCCCGATCTCCAGCGCCGCCGCGATCGTGGCGCCGGAGGAGATGCCGACCGGCAGGCCCTCGAGCGCCGCCGCCCGCCGGGCGGTGGCGAAGGCGGTCTCGTTGCCGATCCGGATCACCTCGTCGATCAGGCTGCAGTCCAGGATCGCGGGCACGAAGCCGGCCCCGATGCCCTGGATCTTGTGCGGCCCGGGCTTGCCGCCGGAGAGGACCGGGCTGTCCTCCGGCTCGACGGCGATGAAGCGGATGTCGCAGCCACGTCCGCGCAGGGCCTGGGCGCAGCCCGTGATGGTGCCGCCGGTGCCGACGCCGGCCACGATCGCGTCCAGCCGGCCGCCGGTGTCGCGCCAGATCTCCTCCGCGGTGGTGCGGCGGTGGATCGCGGGATTGGCCGGGTTCTCGAACTGCTGAAGCATCACGGCGTTGGGATGCTCGGCGAGAATGCGCTCGGCCGCGCGCAAGGAGCCCTGCATGCCCTGCGAGGCCGGGGTGAGCTCCAGCTCGGCACCCAGGAGCCGCAGCATCTTGCGCCGCTCCAGGGACATGCTCTCCGGCATGGTCAGGATCAGGCGGTAGCCTTTGGCGGCGCAGACGAAGGCCAGCGCTATGCCGGTGTTGCCCGAGGTCGGCTCGACGATGAGCGTGTCGGGACCGATCTTGCCCGCCCGCTCGGCGGCCTCGACCATGGCCAGCGCGATCCGGTCCTTCACCGAGGACAGCGGATTGAAGAACTCGAGCTTGACCAGCACCTCGGCGTGGCACCCGGCCTCGGCCGGGAGCCGGTTGAGGCGGACCAGGGGCGTGTCGCCGATCGCCTCGCAGATCGTATCCAGAATCCGCCCCGTCGCCGGTGGCGAACATGCCGACCCCATCGCTGCATCCATGGCCGATTTTCCCCGGACGACTGGCGGCGCACCTTAATGATGCGCCGCGGCACGTCCAGGCAACTCGCTCAAATCACGAAATCGAAGCTCCGGCGCCCCTCGCTTTCGACGGCCTGCTGCTCGGCCCGCAGGCAGAGCTCCTCGATCGAGACCGATTCGAGCCGCTGCATCAGCTCGCTCTCCAGCTCGTCCCAGAACGGGCCGATCACCTTGGCCGCGAGCACGGACTCGGAGCTGGGGCCGTCATCGCCGTCCGCCTCCTCCATGCCCTGCACCACCCGGACCACCTCGCCCGCGCTGATGCGGCGCCGCTCACGGGCGAGCCGATAGCCGCCGCGCGGGCCGCGCACACCCTTGAGCACGCCAGCGCGCACGAGCTGCTGCAGCACCTGCTCGAGATAGCGTCGCGGCAGCCCGAGCCGCCGTGCGATGTCCTGGCTCTGCACCGGGTCCGAACCCCCGTGATAGGCGACGTCGACCACGGCCTCGAGCGCCAGCGCCAGCTTCTTCGACGGCCTCAGCATCCGCCCTCACCCCTTTCCCAATCGCCGCAGGATGCGGTCGGCATCTCGCTCATCGCCCCGTGGAGCCGAAACCTCCGCTGCCGCGGATCGTCCCGTCGAGCCCGCCCGGGCTCTCGACCCAGGCCAGTCGCCGCACAGGTGCCAGCACCAGCTGTGCGATGCGCGCCCCGCGCTCGATCGCGAACGGCTCGGCCCCGAAGTTCACCAGGATGACCGCCAGCTCGCCGCGATAGTCGCAGTCGATCGTCCCCGGGGCGTTGAGCAGGGTCACCCCGTGACGCAAGGCGAGGCCCGACCGGGGCCGTACCTGCGCCTCGAAGCCGTCCGGCAGCGCCAGGCGAAGGCCGGTCGGGATCAGCGCCCGCGCCATCGGCGCCAGCGTCACCGGCTCACTCACCGCGGCAAGCAGATCGAGCCCGGCAGCCCCCGCCGTGGCATAGGCCGGCAGCGGCAGATCGGCCGCGTGCGCCAGCCGCTCGACATGAACCGCGATCTCAGCCACCGGCTGTATCTCCGCCCAGCCCCGCGGCGATCCGCTCGGCCAGCCGGCGCGCCACCGCGAGCTTGTCCAGCTCGGGCCAAGGCTCGGCCGGCCCTGGGCCGGTCAGCAGCAGGATGCGGTTGCGCTCGCCGCCGAACACGCCCGTCCCCGCCGAGACGTCGTTGGCCAGGATCCAGTCGCAGCCCTTGCGGGCGAGCTTGGCGCGCGCCAGCGCTTCCAGGTCGCCGGTCTCCGCCGCGAAGCCGATCACCAGCCGCGGCCGCCGGGCGTGCGCGGCCAGCGTGCGCAGGATGTCGGGGTTCTCGACCAGCTCGATGACGGGCGGTGCCGCACCCTCGCGCTTCTTGATCTTGCCCTCGCTCAGCCCGGAAGGGCGCCAGTCGGCGACCGCCGCGGCGCAGACCGCCACCTCGGCAGGCAGCGCCGTCTCGACCGCCACCAGCATCTCCCGCGCGCTCTCGACATGGACCGTCGTCACGCCCGGCGGATCGGGCTCGGCGACCGGCCCGCTGACCAGCGTGACGGCAGCGCCCGCCTCGGCCAGGGCGCGGGCGATCGCATGGCCCTGGCGGCCGGAGGAGTGGTTGGACAGGAAGCGCACCGGGTCGAGCGGCTCGCGGGTGGGGCCGCTGGTGACGACCGCACGGACGCCGGCCAGCGGACGGCCCGCCGGCGCGATACAGGCCTCGATCACCGCCAGGATCTCGTGCGGCTCGGCCATGCGGCCGGAGCCGACCTCGCCACAGGCCATGTCACCGGGATTGGGCCCGACGAGCTGGACGCCGTCCGCGACCAGCCGGGCGAGATTGCGGCGGGTGGCGGCGTGGGCCCACATCTGCGGGTTCATGGCCGGCGCGATCAGGACCGGCTTGTCGGAGGCGAGCAGCAGGGTCGAGGCCAGATCGTCCGCGAGCCCGGCCGCCATCTTCGCCATCAGGTCCGCCGTGGCCGGCGCCACGACCACGAGATCCGCCTCGCGCGACAGCCGGATGTGGCCCATCTCGGCCTCATCGGTCAGCGAGAACAGCTCCTCGTAGACCCGGTCCCCGGCGAGGCTCGCGACCGACAGCGGCGTCACGAACTGGCGGGCGGCAGCGGTCAGCACGCAGCGAAAGGCGAGCCCCCGCTCGCGCCCGCGGCGGATCAGCTCGAGGCATTTGTAGGCGGCGATGCCGCCGCCGATGATCAGGAGAATGCGCCTTCCGTCCGCCACGGTCCGACATTCCGCAGTTCGGTTGTACGGTGTTGAGCTGGGTTTTTTTTGGTCCCACACAAGACCCGGACCGCACGGGCGCGCTAGAAGATGGCATGCCCGATCAGCATGCCCAGCAGCAGCGCGGCCGCGGCGAGCCACCAGGGGCGGACGCGGCCCGCCGTTTCCGTGACCGCCCGCCTCGAACCGCGCCGCTCGAGCTCGTCGAGCAGCCGCTCGTGGCGGGACACGAGGGTCGGCAGGGCCTGGAGCATGTCCACCCCCTCCGTCACGACGCGGCGGAGCTGGGCCTCGGGCCCGAGATTGTCCCAGATCCAGGCCTCGACCAAAGGCCGCGCCACCTGCCAGATGTTGACGTTGGGATTGAGCGCGCGCCCGACCCCTTCCGACACCGCCATGGTCTTCTGCAGCAGCACGAGCTGCGGCTGCTGCTCCATCTCGAACTGCTCGGCGATCGACAGGAGCTGGCCGAGCAGGCGGCCGATCGAGATCTCGTTGAGCGGCAGGCCGAGGATCGGCTCCCCGATCGCCCGGCAGGCCTGCTGGAACTGCGCTTGGTCCTGATGGGGCGGGACATAGCCCGCCTCGAAGAACACGGCCGCCACCCGGCCATAGTCCCGCTCCAGAAAGCCAACCAGGATCTCGGCGAGCCGGCGCCTGGTGGACAGGTCGAGCCGGCCCATGATGCCGAAGTCGAGCGCCACGATGTGGCCCTCGGCGTCGATCAGCATGTTCCCGGGATGCATGTCGGCGTGGAAGAAGCCGTCGCGGAACACCTGATTGAAGAACACCACGGCCGCCTGGGCGAGGATCGCGTCCGGGTCGAACCCCGCCCCGACGAGCTTTGCCCGCTCGTCCGTCGGCAGGCCCGCCACCCGCTCGAAGGTGACCACACGCCGCCCGGTGCGGCGCCAGTCCACCTGCGGGACCTTGAAGCCTTCGTCCCCCAGGCAGTTCTGGCGGAACTCGCCCGCCGCGGCTGCCTCCAGGCGCAGGTCCATCTCGTTGCGAGTGGTGGCCGCGAGCATCCGCACCGTCTCGACCGGTCGGTAGCGCCTGAGCGCGGGGCGCAGCCGTTCGGCCCATTCGGCGAGCCAGAGCAGGAAGTCGAGATCGCGCTCGATCGCCGCCTCGATCCCCGGTCGCAGGATCTTGACCGCGACCTCCTCGCCTTCCGGCGTGACGGCGAAATGCACCTGCGCGATCGAGGCGGCGGCGACCGGCCGGTCCTCGAAGCTGGCGAACAGCTCAGGCAGCGGCCGCTCGAGATCGGCCTCGACCACGGCCTTGGCCTGCGCCGCCGGAAAGGACGGCAGCCGGTCCTGCAGCTCCGACAGATCGCGGGCGATCGCCTCGCCCAGCAGGTCGCCACGCACCGCCAGGGACTGGCCGAGCTTGACGAAGGCCGGGCCCAGCTCCTGCAGCGCGCGCGCCAGGCGCTCGCCCGGCCGCCCCTGCGCCCGGCCGTTGGCGAGCAGCCGCGCCGCCCACAGGACCGGAGCCGGCGTCGGCACGAGATCCAACATGAACAGGGCATTGTGGCGGGCGAGGCAGCGCGCCGTCGCCACGACCCGCGCGCCATTGCGCAACTCGCGCAGCATCAGCCGGCCGGGCTCGCCCGCTCGGCGCCCATGCCGGCTACAGCCGCCAGCCCGAGTGGATTGCCGCGATCCCGCCGGACAGGTTGCGGAAGCGCACCTGCTCGAGCCCGGCCTCGCGCAACAGGGCGGCGAAGGCCCTCTGGTCTGGAAAGCGCCGGATGCTCTCGACCAGATAGCGGTAGCTGTCCTCGTCGCGGGCGACGTAGCGGCCGAGCAACGGCACGAGACTGAAGGAATAGGTGTCGTAGAGCCGCTCCAGCACGGGCAGGACCACCTTGGAGAACTCCAGGCACAGGAAGCGCCCGCCCGGCCGGAGCACGCGGCGGGCCTCGGCCAGCGCCCGGTCGATCCGCGTGACGTTGCGGATGCCGAAGGCGATCGTCACTGCGTCGAAGCTGCGGTCGGGGAACGGCAGCGCCATGGCGTCGGCCGCCACCCAGTCGATCTCGGCGAGCCAGCCGGCATCCAGCGCCCGGTCGCGGCCGACCGACAGCATCGACGTGTTGATGTCGGCGAGCGTCACCTTGGCGTCGCCATTGACGCGCTTGAGGAAGCGGGTGGCGATGTCGCCCGTCCCGCCCGCGACATCGAGCAGCGCCATGCCGGGTCGTGGCCCGAGCCAGTCGAGCAGCGCCTCCTTCCACAGCCGGTGGACGCCGCCGCTCATCAGGTCGTTCATCAGGTCGTAGCGCGACGCGACCCGCTGGAACACGTCGCGCACCCGCCCGGCCTTCTCCTCGGGCGCCACCTCGTCGAAGCCGAACGAGCGCGCGAGCCGGTCGGCGGCGGCACGGGCAGCACCGACGTTGCCCTCGGCGCTTGCGGGGCGATCCTGGCTCATGCAGATAGCGGCGCTCGTCCTGGGAACTGGGTGCGGTCTTCTAGGCCGGCGCTCGCGCCCGGGCAACCGCGTGAGGCGGCGGAAGCGGAGCGATGCCGGAGCTGCCGGAAGTCGAGACCACCATGCGCGCCCTGGCGGCAAGGTTGCTCGCGGCGCGTCACCGGCCTCGTGCAGCGCCGGGCCGACATCCGCTTTCCCCTGCCGGAGAACCTGCCCGCGCGGCTGCAGGGCCGGACCCTGGTCGGGTTCGCGCGGCGGGCGAAGTTCATCGAGTGGTTCCTGGACGACGGTGCGGTCCTGCTGCTCCACCTCGGCATGTCGGGGCGGCTCCTGTTCGATGGGGAGCCCTGCGGCCCGCACGAGCACCTCACCTTCGCCTTCGACGACGGCACGGTCCTGCGCTTCGTCGATCCGCGCCGCTTCGGCATGCTCGATCTGTGGCTGGTCGACCAGCTCGACCGCCACCGCTGGCTGCAGCATCTCGCTCGAGCTGCTGGCGCCAGGCTTCGACGGGCGCCGCCTCGCCACCACCCTGGCCGGAAGGCGCACCGCGCTGAAGCTGGCGCTCATGGACCAGCGCCTGATCGTCGGCGTCGGCAACATCTACGCCAGCGAGAGCCTGTTCCGTGCGCGGCTGGCCCCCACCCGCGCCGCCGGCAGCGTGGGCGCGCACGCGGCCGGGCGCCTCGCGCGCTCCGTCCGGCAGGTGCTGCGCGAGGCGATCGAGGCCGGCGGTTCCTCCCTGCGCGACTACGTCCAGTCGAACGGCGAGCTCGGCAACTTCCAGCGCAACTTCCGGGTCTACGACCGGGAAGGCGAGCCGTGCCTCGGTTGCGGCCACCCTGTGCTCCGGATCGTCCAGGGCGCTCGGGCGACCTTCTATTGCGGCACCTGCCAGCGCTGACAGGTGGCGATTCTTCCCTGGACGTCGGCCTGCGATCCGGTCTCTAACGCCGCGCTGGATGAGCTGCGGACGAGGAGATGCTCATGTCCTACGAGACGATCCTGGTCGAGCGCCGTGGGGCGGTGGGTCTGATCACCCTCAACCGGCCCAAGGCGCTCAATGCGCTCAGCGACCAGCTCATCGCGGAGATCGACGCGGCCCTTGGCGAGCTCGACCGTGACGACGAGGTCGGGGCGGTCGTCCTGACCGGCTCGGACAAAGCGTTCGCGGCCGGCGCGGACATCAAGGAGATGCTCGCCCGCGACTTCGCGGCGGCGCAGACCAGCGACTTCATCGCCGCCTGGCAGAACATCGCCGCGCACAAGAAGCCGCTGATCGGGGCGGTGGCCGGCTACGCGCTGGGCGGCGGCTGCGAGCTCGCCATGATGTGCGACATCGTGCTCGCCGCCGACAATGCCCGGTTCGGCCAGCCCGAGATCAATCTCGGCACGATCCCGGGTGCGGGCGGCACCCAGCGGCTGATCCGCGCCATCGGCAAGGCCAAGGCGATGGAGATGGTCCTCTCCGGCCGGATGATGGACGCCGCCGAGGCCGAGCGCGCGGGCCTCGTCGCCCGGGTGGTGCCGCTGGCCGAGCTGCTCGACGAGGCGATCAGGCTGGGCGAGGCGATCGCGGCCAAGTCGCGGATCGTGGTCGCCATGGCCAAGGACGCGGTCAACGCGGCCTACGAGGCCACGCTCGCCGAGGGGATCCGGATCGAGCGGCGGCTGTTCTATGCCTCCTTCGCCACCGACGATCGGCGCGAGGGCATGAGCGCCTTCGTCGAGAAGCGGCCGCCGAGTTTCACCCATCGCTGACGCGCCGAGCCGACGCGTTGACGCCAACGGGTGCGGCCTGTATAGAGCGCGCCCTCACGTCCTTTGAGAGGTTGTAGTGGCGCATCATCGTTCCGCCAAGAAGCGGATTCGCCAGACGGCAAAGCGCACCGCCGTGAACCGCAGCCGGATGAGCCGGATCAAGACGTTCGTCCGCAAGGTTGAGGACGCGCTGGCGAAGGGCGATGTCACGCTGGCGCAGGCGGCGTTCCGCGACGCGGAGCCCGAGATCCGTCGGGGGATCACCAAGGGCGTGCTCCATCTCAACACCGCCTCGCGCAAGATCTCGCGTCTCTCGCGTCGCGTGAAGGCGCTGGCGCCGACGGGCCTCTCGGCCTGATTCGCCTCCCCCGGGGCTAGACTCCGAGGGAACCCTCTCTCCGGCATATACGTTATCGCGCCGGTCGCGTTCGTGGCCGGCGCTTTCCGTGTTGCCGGCGCCGGAAGGGCCGCAATCTGGCCCGGGATTTCTCAACCTGCGCGCAAAAATCGACGTTCACCCTTCGATCCTCTTGTCAGCCCGGGGTGCCGCGGTTAGGGTTCGTCCTCGCGCCGTCCGCCAAGCCGGATAGCAGATTGATAGATAAGCGGCTGATGTGTTGTAGTGAATTGTCGAATTGAAGCCGCCCACTCGTAGTCTTATTGTTCAGGCAATCCTCTCGTCTAGCGGTTGAAAGAGGAGCGCACGACAGTGCGAAAAGGCGACGAAGAAGCGGTAACGTTGGGCGATTCAGTCGGGGCCGTCGCGGCGGCCAGCTGAAGAGGCGCCCTCTCCGGTAGGAAGGGCTCGATTGGGTCTCGAGATCAGGAAGGCGGGGTCTGAGGTGCTTATGGTGCTGCCGCAGACATCAGACATCGAACATCAGTGGTCGCAGGTTCGCGGTCTCCTGCGCGCGGAGGTCGGTGACACCGCCTACTCCACTTGGTTGAAGCCCCTCGACCTCGCCCACATTGACGGCGACCGGGTCGTGATCGCCGTGCCGACCCAGTTCATGCGCGACTGGGTGGTGGCGCATTACGCTGACCGCATTCGGGGTCTGTGGACCTCGATCAATCCGCACGTGCGCACCATCGCCCTGAACGTGCGGCCGACCGCCGCTGGTGCCGCGGCGGTGGCGCCGGCCGCTCCGGCAATCGTGCGACCCGTCGCGATCGAGCCGCCGGTTCCGGCCAACGAGATCACCGCGCTCGAGGACCTCGGCGCCAGGCTCGACCCGCGCTTCACCTTCGAGACCTTCGTCGTCGGCAAGCCCAACGAGTTCGCGGTCGCGGCCGCCGAGCGCGTCGCGTCCTCGCCCAAGCCCCTGTTCAACCCATTGTTCCTCTATGGCGGCGTCGGCCTGGGCAAGACCCACCTGATGCACGCGATCGCTCACCGCGTGAAGCAGCTCGATCCCGGTCGGCGCGTCGTCTACCTCTCGGCCGAGAAGTTCATGTACCAGTTCGTGCGTGCCCTGCGCTCGAAGGACACGATGAGCTTCAAGGAGCTGTTCCGCTCGGTCGACCTGCTGATGGTCGACGACGTCCAGTTCATCAGCGGCAAGGACAGCACCCAGGAGGAGTTCTTCCACACCTTCAACACCCTGGTCGACCGGGGCCGGCAGATCGTGATCTCCGCCGACCGCAGCCCGTCCGACCTGTCCGGCCTGGAGGAGCGCATCCGCTCGCGCCTGGGCTGGGGCCTGGTCGCCGACATCCACCCCACCACCTACGAGCTGCGGCTGGGCATCCTGCAGGCCAAGGCCGAGCAGCTGAAGGTGCAGATGCCGGAGCGCGTGGTGGAGTTCCTGGCCAGCCGGATCACCAGCAACGTGCGCGAGCTGGAGGGTGCCATGAACCGGATCGTCCATCAGGCGAGCCTCGTCCAGAAGACCGTCACGATCGAGATGGCGCAGGAGGTGCTGAAGGATCTGCTGCGCGCCAACGACCGCCGGGTGACGATCGACGAGATCCAGAAGGCGGTGGTCGAGCACTACGCCATCCGCATGGCCGACATGACGTCGGCGCGCCGCAGCCGGGCCGTGGCCCGGCCGCGCCAAGTCGCGATGTTCCTGGCCAAGCAGCTGACGCCGCGCTCCCTGCCGGAGATCGGCAAGAGGTTCGGCGGGCGCGACCACACCACGGTGATGCACGCCGTTCGCCAGATCGAGCGCCTGTCCGGCGAGGACCGGACCATCGCCGACGACCTCGAGGCACTGCGCCGCAAGCTGCAGGTGTAGCGCGAAGCCCGCAGGAAATGTGTTGCCGCTAGCGCATTTTTGCTAGCGTGCCCGTCCCCGCGGGGCCGGGGCGGCCTGCGGGCTGTGGACAAGCTCACGACGGATCGAAGTCGCCCATGAAGCTCTCCATCGAGCGCTCGGCCCTGTTGCGGTCGCTGGCCCACGTCCAGAACGTCGTCGAGCGACGCACGACGATCCCGATCCTCTCCA
>JBGAKU010000398.1:0-3311 GCA_044224255.1 Geminicoccaceae bacterium | reverse complement strand
GGCCTTCGCCAGCTCGGCCGAGCGGACCGAAGCCATGCGCCCCTGGCTGCATGGCTACAACCGCTGGCGACCCCACTCGGCCTTGGGCGGCAAACCGCCTCTTTCCCGCTTGCCCGGCGACAACCTCCATAGCAACGACAACTAGCACGAGCATGGCGCGGCAGTCGGCGAGCGCCGCCTCTAGGATAGGCTGCCAGGCGCGGCCGGCGGCAAGCTTGCGGCAGTCGATGAAGACGGCGAGGCGATGGTCGTAGACCAGCCGAGGATGGGGCGTGTCCGCCGCGGCATCGGCCCGGCTGCGGCTCAGGAAGACGTCATGGCCCGCGGGTGTCCCCGCCATCGAGGATATCTGCCCCGTCTATGGGGCAAGTAAATCCGTGGTTGGGGGTGGGGTCAACGCTCGCGGGGCGGCACCATCCGCGCATGCACCGCGAGATCCGCACCCCACCATAAATATGTGGCGAGCAGCGGCTCCGCGGCCGTGCGCATGGCGTGCGGCAGGTGCGGGGTGTGGTGGATCGTGGCGCCGGGCGGCATCGGCTGCCAGGGCTCCGCACACTTCTGCCAGTCGGCGGTGCCGGCGAGCACCAGATAGAGCTCCTCCGCGGCGTGGGCGTGCGCCGGGTAGAGCGTGTCCCGGCCGAGCAGGAGGAAGCCGAGCCGGGCGGCGGTGCTGGCGAAGCGGCCGTAGGGGCCGAGGAGCTCGGCCCAGCCGTAGCGGTCGAGGAAGGTGGGGGCCACGTTGCGGCCGTCATAGGTCTGGCGCCAGCACAGGGCCGGGGCGGCAGCCACCGCGGCCTCGGTGAGGCTTCGCGTCCGGTCGGAGGCGAGTGCTACCAGCGCCGGCAGGCTCGCGAGGACCGGCAGAGGGCGCGCTTCCGCCGTTCCCGTCGGCTCGAACGGCCCGGCCGGTGCCGTGACGCCCGCGGGCAGATGCGGCGCCAGTGCTGCCAGCGCCTCGGTCAGCAGATCCCGGCATGCGCTCAGCTTGACAGCCATCCTACCCCCTTCTACATGACCGCCCACCCCGAGGGGACGTAGCTCAGTTGGTTAGAGCGCCGGCCTGTCACGCCGGAGGTCGCGGGTTCAAGTCCCGTCGTCCTCGCCACCTTTATCGTCAGTCCCGAGTTTCCACAGCGGCGAAAGCGCGCAAGCTGCCTGCCTTGGCTTGTGTTGCGAGCGCCTCTAATCTCCCTCTCGCGGCCGCGCACCGGACCCTACCGGTGCCGGGGATGAATGCCTCAATGGGCGGACCGGAATGGACGGTTACCTCGCCGAGTACATGCCGATCCTGATCTTCCTCGCCATCGCCATGGCGCTGGCGTTGATCATCGTGGTGGCCTCGCTGCTGGTGGCGCCGCAGCGCCCCGACCGGGAGAAGCTGTCGGCCTACGAGTGCGGCTTCGAGCCGTTCGAGGATGCGCGCGGCCGGTTCGACGTGCGCTTCTACCTGGTCGCCATCCTGTTCATCATCTTCGACCTCGAGGTGGCCTTCCTGTTCCCCTGGGCCGTGAGCCTGGGCAACATCGGCCTGTTCGGGTTCTGGTCGATGATCGTGTTCCTGATCGTGCTGACGGTCGGCTTCGTCTACGAGTGGCGCAAGGGAGCGCTGGAATGGGAGTGAGCGTGGCGACGGCGCCGGCCACCGCACCGGCCAACCTGTTCGACCAGGTCAATGCCGGCCTGGAGCAGCAGGGCTTCTTCGTCACGAAGCTCAACGACCTCGTGAGCTGGGCCCGCTCGGGCTCGATGTGGCCGATGACCTTCGGCCTCGCCTGCTGCGCGGTCGAGATGATGCACGCGGCGGCATCACGCTACGATCTGGACCGGTTCGGCCTGGTGTTCCGGCCGAGCCCGCGCCAGTCGGACGTGATGATCGTCGCCGGGACCCTGTGCAACAAGATGGCGCCGGCGTTCCGCAAGGTCTACGACCAGATGGCGGAGCCGCGCTACGTGCTGTCGATGGGCAGCTGCGCCAATGGCGGCGGCTACTATCACTTCAGCTACTCGGTGGTCCGCGGCTGCGACCGGATCGTCCCGGTCGACGTCTATGTCCCGGGCTGCCCGCCCAGCGCCGAGGCGCTGGTTTACGGCATCCTGCTGCTGCAGAAGAAGATCCAGCGTACCGGCACGATCGTCCGCTAGCTGGCACCGGGGAGGGGAGATGAGCGGCCATATCTGGAGCCAGCCGTCGGCCGCGCTGGAGGAGCTCGCCGGGCGGATCGAGCCGGTGCTGGGCGACGTGATCGTGTCGCGCGTGATCGCTTGTGGCGAGCTGACCATCGTGGTCGAAGGTCACGCCATCATCCGTGCCCTGACCTTCCTGCGCGATGAGCCCTCGCTCCTGTTCAAGGAGCTCGTCGACCTGTGCGGCGTCGACTATCCGGCGCGCGAGCGGCGGTTCGACGTCGTCTACCATCTGCTCTCCTTGCGTCACAATTGTCGTCTGCGGCTCAAGGTCGAGACCGACGAGGCGACGCCGGTGCCGTCGGTGCGCTCGGTCTATCCCACGGCCGACTGGTTCGAGCGCGAGGCGTGGGACATGTACGGGATCCTGTTCAGCGGGCATCCCGATCTGCGCCGGCTGCTGACGGACTACGGTTTCGAGGGCCATCCGCTGCGCAAGGACTTCCCGATGACCGGCTATGTCGAGATGCGCTACGACGAGGAGCAGAAGCGCGTCGTCTACGAGCCGGTGCAGCTGCGCCAGGACTTCCGCAGCTGGGATTTCCTGTCGCCGTGGGAAGGGGCCGGCGGGCTGCTGCCCGGCGATGAGAAAGCGACGAACTAGGCTCGGGCCGGAGCGGAGGGGAACGATGCCCGAGATCGAGATGCACAACTACACCATCAATTTCGGGCCGCAGCATCCCGCGGCCCATGGTGTGCTGCGCCTGCTGCTCGAGATGGACGGCGAGGTGATCGATCGGGCCGACCCGCATATCGGCCTCCTGCATCGCGGCACCGAGAAGTTCATCGAGGTGCGGCCGTACCTGCAGTCGATTCCCTACTTCGATCGGCTCGACTACTGCGCCATGCTGATGCAGGAGCACAGCTACGTGCTCGCGGTCGAGAAGCTCCTCGGCACCGAGGTGCCGATCCGCGCGCAGTACATCCGGGTGCTGTTCGACGAGATCACCCGCATCCTCAATCACCTGCTCAACGTCACCACCTTCGCGCTCGACGTCGGCGCCATGACGCCACTTCTTTGGATGTTCGAGGAGCGCGAGAAGCTGATGGAGTTCTACGAGGCCGCCTCGGGCCAGCGGATGCACGCGAACTATTATCGGTTCGGCGGCGTCAACCGCGACCTG
>JBGAKU010000049.1:0-26414 GCA_044224255.1 Geminicoccaceae bacterium | reverse complement strand
GTACGCGCTCGCGGGCGAAATCGCCGTGGCTGGGTGGATGTCGCCGACCTCGGTGGACGCCCCCTGCTCGAGGTCTATTTCATCGACGTCGGCCAAGGCGACGGCATGCTCATCCGGACGCCGGACTTCCGACACGTCATGATCGATGGCGGGCACCCGCGGCGATCGCAGCCGAGCGGCAAGAATGCTGCCGACTTCGTCGACTGGAAGTTCTTCGAGGACTACGGGCTGGACCGGATCGACCTCGATGCGATGATCATCTCGCACAACGATTTTGACCATTATGGCGGACTTGCCGACATTCTGGACGCAGCACAGGAGGAGGAGCTCGACTGCCAGGGCGTGACCGTCGACGCCTTCTATCACGCTGGTGTTTCCTGGTGGCGCGAGGGACAGAGCGGCAAGACCCTGGGCCCGACGGCGAGCAGCGGCGGCGACACCTTCCTGATCCGCCTGCTCGAAGATCGCGCGAGCCTGCTCTTGGCCTTGGACGAGACGTCGGGCGGGCCCCAGCTCCAGGGCGAGTGGCGCAGGTTTCTGGAGAAGGTTCGGGACGCACGTACCGCAGCCGGCGGCTCGACACCCGTCCGCAGATTGACCGACCGATCCGCTACGGTGCCGGGCTTCGACGATGGCGCCATGGGGGTGCTGCGGGTTCTCGCGCCGGTCCATTTCCAGATCGGGGGACAGGCCGCGGTGCGGCGTTATCCTGGTGGGGACTCGAAGAACACCAACGGCAACAGCATCCTGCTGCGTCTCGACTTCGGCGCCGTGCGCATCCTGCTCACCGGGGACCTCAACAAGGCGAGCCAGTCCGCCTTGCTGCAGGACTATGAGGGGCGAAGACTGGAGTTCAAATGCGATGTCGCCAAAGGCTGCCACCACGGCAGCGACGACGTCTCGTTCGGCTTCCTGCAGGCGATGGAGCCGGCCGCGACGATCATTAGCTCGGGTGATGGCGAAGGACACGACCACCCACGCCCGCGTATCGTGGCAGCCAGCGGGGTGACCGGTCATCTGACCGTCGAGGACGACGAAATTCGCACGCCGCTCGTCTATTCCACCGAACTGGCGCGCAGTTACCAACTAGGCGACCCGCTGGCAATTCACATGCCTGGCGACGCGACCACGGCGGCCATCACCGTCGATGGCGCGCGCCTCGATCGCACCGAGGTCGACTTGGCGGTGCGAAAGCCAGGCGGCCTGCGAGCCGAACGCAAGAAACGCTCTCTCGGCCGATCCTACGTCGTAGCCGGCCTGAGCTATGGTTTGGTCAATCTCCGCACCGACGGGCGCAAGATCTTGCTCGCCACAATGAACGAGGGCGATGGCAGCTGGAGCGTGCGCTCCTTCCGCTCACGCTTCTAGTCGCGACCCGTACCTTCGGCGACCAAGCCGTCGCGGTAGCGGCGCCAGTTCGCGACATAGCGGATCGTCCCCCGGCGCATGCGCTCGGCCTGCTCCGGGCTCACCTCGCCGACCACCTTGCCGGGCACGCCCATCACCACGGAATTGTCCGGGATCACCTTGTTCTCGCCGACCAGCGCCTTCGCGGCGATCAGGCAGTTCCTGCCGATGCGCGCGCCGTTCAGGACGACCGCGCCGATCCCGATCAGGCTCCCCTCCCCGATCTCGCAGCCGTGCAGCATGGCCATGTGGCCGACCGTGACGTACGGGCCGATCACCAGGGGTGTGCCCGGGTCGGTATGGCAGATGGTCCCGTCCTGAACGTTGCTGCCGCGGCCGACGATGATCGGCTCATTGTCGCCGCGCAGCACGGCCCCCCACCACACCGACGCATCCACCTCCAGCCGCACCTTGCCGATCACGACCGCGTTGGGTGCGATCCACCAGTCGTCGTTCTCTGTCTCGAGGCCGGTGCCATCCAGCCGATAGCGCATGACTCACTCCTTCCTGATCGGCGCGCATGACCGACCGTGGCTCTCGCATCGCGTTTGCCAGGGTCGTTCATCATCGCGCAGTGATGGCGCTTGCGGCCGCGGCCGCTCGGTGCCAGCAAGGGCACGCTCGGAGCGATCAAGAAAGGGAAATCGTCATGCGCGTTTTGTTGATCGCCATCGTCGTGGCCGTGATCGCCTTCTTCGGCTACCGAATGTTTCAAGATCAGACGACGCAGCAGGCGGTCGAGCAGGCCGCCGAGACCGCGAGCAAGGCGGCCACGCAGGCGGCGGATGCCGCCAAGCAGGCAGCCGGTGCCGCCCAGGAAGCGGCGGGTCAAGCAATGCAGGCGGCAGGCAATGCCGCGAGCCAGGCGGCATCCCTGGTGGTTGGCGGCGTGGACCTCGGCGCCGAGCTGAAAGGCATGCTGGACAAGGTCAGCACGACGCTCGGCGGCATCACCGATAAGGCCACCGCCGACGCCGCCGTGGCCAACCTCGGCGAGCTCAAGGGCAAGGTCGACGGCATGACCGCCCAGGTCGACCAGCTTCCCGCCGAGGGCAAGAAGGCGCTGGCCGGCCTCGTGAGCGCCGCACTTCCGCCGCTGAAGGAGCTGGTGGCGAAGGTCGGCGCGATCTCGGGTGCGGAATCGATCAAGCCCGCGCTCGATGCCATGATCGGCAAGCTCGAGACCTGGGCCCAAGCCCCCGCCTGATGGTCACGGCCGAGCAGCGCCCGCGACGACTCGACCGCCTTCACTAGCAATCGGCACGCTCGGCTCGACAATGCGCAGGGTGCGGGGGACGGTTCGTCCATGGTCGTGGACGCAATAGGTTCCCCGCCCCGACGCCTTCGCGCGATAAAGAGCGTGATCGGCCAGCCGTAACAACGTCGCGGGCGTCGCACCATCCTGCGGTGCGATCGACACGCCGATGCTGGCCCCGATCACGGCCTCTGCACCGTCCAGGTCGAAGGGCGTGGCGATGGCCCGAAGCAGCCGCCGGCACAAGCGGTGAATGGCCTCCGGCCCGTCCACACCGACTTGCACGATAGCGAACTCGTCACCACCGATTCGGGCGACCGTATCGCCCTCCCGGACAGTTTCCCGTAGGCGCCGGCCCACTTTCACGAGCAAGGCATCGCCACGATCGTGGCCCAGCGAATCGTTCACCTGCTTGAACCCATCAAGGTCAAGGTAGAGCAGCGCCGTGCTGTGGCCGTCCAAACCGGCTCGCCTCACGGCGGCCGCGAGCCGTTGCTCGAGCATCAGCCGGTTCGGCAGGCCGGTCAGCAGATCATGGTGCACCTGAACCATGGCACGGTGGAGCTGGCTTGCGGTCGATCGGGAGCGGTGCGCAACGAGCAGCGCCATCAGGGCGATGCCGGCAAGAGCGGCGAGCATTGCAGGCATTACCCCGCGCAGCAGCAACTGACCGGGAAGCTCGAGCTGCCAAGTCAGAACACCGAGCGTGGCACCGTCGACGGCGCGCAGGGTGAGCTCGCCTGGGTTGTCAGGTTCAGTGCCGGTCCGCCAGTGCAGTCCGCCGAGGCCGAAATGCCGCGCCCACCTATCCAAAAGCTGATGGTCGAGGAGATCCACGAAAACCAATATTCTTTCCAAGGCCCCAGTGTCGCCTTTCGTGGCGGGGCGTATGGGCGTGGCCACTGCGATGGCGGGATCCTCACCAATGAGGACCAAGCCCGAATGTGAAGCGCCGTGACCGCCCGGGGTCGTATCAGCCAGCAGGAGCACGAGGTCGCGGGACAAATCGGTGCCGATCAGACCGTCGGCGCGCCTGCCGCCCTTGCCGGCATACGCGATTCGTCCGGATCGCTCCGTGACGAAGGTGAAATCGACGTCGCCGGTGTTGAACACCCAGCTGCTGAGGGTGGCATCGGCCCAGGGCAGGTCGATCTCGCCGCCGAGCCGGGTAAACGCATCGTCCCAAATAGCGTAATCGAGCAGAAGGTTCGTCAACACCTCGGTGCGGCTGCCGATCGCGCCCAGCACGATCCGCTGAGCCGAGGCGATCGCGAAATCGTCACGTAACCGTGCTTGCCACCAGAGAACCCCTCCGAGGGTCATCGCGGCCGCGAGCACGAGCCCGACCAAGAGCGTCGGGGTGTTCCAACCTCGTGTCGAGAGGCGATCGGATGGCACTGAGCGGTTTGGCGGTACGGTGCCGTGAGCCATGCCATTCTTCCAGCACCATGCGCCATTCGGCTGGCCGCACCGGTGCAGCGACGTTCAAGGCAGCATGCGGCACTACCTGAGATTGCGCAACCGGCAATTTATTGACTTTTCATGTTCCCGCGCAAAACGACAAATGCGCCCGGCAGGTGAAGGGCTCCTGTCCAGCTATTGCGGCGATCACTAGCCGGCCAGCGGCGGGCCTACGATTTCGGTACCAAACCGTTGCGTGAGTTCGGCGAGACGAGCTGGGTCCGGCCTACCGGCCGCCAAAGCGGCGGCGAGCTCGGTGAAGAAGGCCTCGCCCTCCAGGGCCGGCGTCAGGACGAAGAGCAGACGTGCGGGTGTCAGCCCGATGTTGCGAAAGGCATGAGGAACGCCCGGCGGAACGATTGCCGCCGCACCAGCGGTGGCGACGTAGCGCCGCCCGCCCACCACGAGCTCGTACTCGCCCTCCAGGAAGCGGAACAGCTCCGTCTGGCGGTGATGGATGTGGAGCGGCGGACCCTTGCCGGGCTGGGTCGTCTCCTCGAGCATCACAAGCTGGCCACTCGTCGCGGCGGCCGGCACCAGAACCCGCTGCTCGATCCCAATGGCGGGCAGAGGAATCCGCAACCCGTCGGACGGAGCCAGAAGCAGTCCCTCGCGCATTCCCACCCCCAGCAGGAGCGCGTCAGGTCTCGCGCCAATGGTGGCAGGCGACGTCGTGCTCCGGCACCACCGTCTCGACCGGGGGCACCAATTCGGCACAGATCTCGGTCGCCCGGGGACAGCGGGTGCGGAACACGCAGCCCGACGGCGGCCTCAAGGGCGAGGGCAGTTCGCCCTTGAGCACGATCCGCCGCCGGGACCCCTCCAGCTCCGGATCCGGGATCGGCACGGCTGAGATCAGGGCCTGGGTGTAGGGATGGCGCGGCTGCCGGTAGATCCGGTCGCGCGGCGCTATCTCGGCCATGCGACCGAGATAGAGCACCATGATCCGATGGCAGATGTGCCGGACGACGGCGAGATTGTGGCTGATGAAGATCAGCGACAGGCCGAACTGGCGCTGCAGGCCCATCAGCAGATTGACGATCTGCGCCTGGATCGAGACGTCCAAGGCAGAGACCGGCTCGTCGCAGACGATGAGCTTCGGCTTGAGGATCATCGCCCGCGCGATGCCGATTCTCTGGCACTGGCCGCCCGAGAACTCGTGCGGGTAGCGGTTCAGCATCTGCGGCAGCAGGCCCACCGCCCGCATCATCTCCTGAACGCGTGTCTTGACCTCGGCCTGGGTCAGGCTCGGCTCGTGCGTGACCAACGGCTCGGCAATCGACTGTCCGACCGGCATGCGCGGATCGAGGCTGGCAAGCGGGTCCTGAAAGATGATCTGGAGGTCCCGCCGGTGGCGGCGCATCGCGCCGGAATCATGGCCCGCCAGATTCTCCCCGAGCCAGATGACCTGCCCGCCGGTCGGCGGGATGAGCTGCAGGACCGCACGGCCGAGGGTGGACTTGCCGCACCCCGACTCTCCGACCACGCCCAGGGTCTCGCCAGGACCCAGGTCGAACGAGACGCCATCCACCGCCTTGAGCGGGAGAAAGTGCCGCCGCAACAGACCGCCGGCCGCGATCGGGAAATGCACCTTGAGATCACGCACGCTGAGGATCGGGGCGCTCACGGCAGGCGCTCCAGATGGCAGGCCTTGGCCCGGCCCGGACCGCAGGGCGAGAGCGACGGCCGTTCCTCCCGACAGCGATCGAAGACGTAGGGGCAGCGATCGGCGAACACGCAGCCGGGCGGCAGGGCCTGGAGATTGGGCGGCTGGCCCGGGATGGTGGACAGCTCCTCCGCGGTGGCCTCGTCGAGACGCGGCATCGAGTGCAGGAGCCCTCGGCTATAGGGATGCTGTGGGTCGCGGAACAGATCGCCGACGCCCGAGACCTCCACAGCCCTGCCCGCATACATCACCATGACCCGCTCGCACATCCCGGCCACCACGCCGAGGTCGTGCGTGATCAACGCGATCGCCATCCCCAGCTCGCGCTTGAGCCTTCCCAACAGCTCCAGGATCTGCGCCTGGACCGTCACATCGAGCGCCGTGGTCGGCTCGTCGGCAATGAGCAGGGCCGGCTCGCACAACAGTGCCATCGCGATCATCACCCGCTGGCGCATACCGCCCGAGAACTCGTGCGGGTACATGTCGAAGCGGGCGGCGGCCTCGGGGATACCCACCAGCTCGAGCATGGCGATGCCGCGCCGGCGCGCGTCGGCCTCGCTGATGTCCTTGTGCTCGCGCAGCACCTCGGTCATCTGCCGCGCGATCGAGAGATAGGGGTTGAGCGAGGTCATCGGGTCCTGAAAGATCATCGCGACCTCGTCGCCGCGGATCTTGTTCAGCCGGCTGGCCGGCAGGTTCAGGATCTCGGTGCCGCGATAGCGCGCCGACCCCGTCGAGCGCCCGTTCTTGGCGAGCAGCCCCATAATCGAGAGGAACACCTGGGTCTTGCCCGAGCCGCTCTCGCCCACCACGCCTAGGCTCTCGCCCTCGCCGATGGTGAAGCCGACGCTGTCGGCCGCCAGCACCTCGCCTTCCGGTGTCGCAAACCGGGTGGTCAGGCCCTCGACCTCGAGCACCGCGGTCATCGACTACCGGTCCTTCGGGTCGAGCGCATCGCGCAGGCCGTCGCCGATGAAGTTGAAGCAGAACAGCGTGACCCCGAGAAAGATTGCCGGATAGATCAGCATCCAGGGCGCGCTTTCCATCTGGCCGGCCCCCTCCGAGATCAGCACGCCCCAGGAGGTGTAGGGTTCCTGCACGCCGAGACCGAGGAAGGAGAGGAAGCTCTCGGTCATGATCACCTCGGGCACGGTCAGCGTGACGTAGACGACCACCGGCCCGAGCACATTGGGGATGATGTGGCGCAGGACGATCCGCCAATTCGACACGCCCGCGGCGTGCGCCGCCTCGATGAACTCCTTGCGTTTCACCGACAGGGTCTGGCCGCGGACGATCCGGGCCATCGTCAACCACTCGACAGCACCCAGCGCAATGAACAGCAGGATGATGTTCCGGCCGAACACCACCATCAGGATGATGACGAAGAACATGAACGGCAGCGAGTAGAGGATGTCGACGAAGCGCATCATCGCCTCGTCGATCTTGCCGCCGAAGAATCCGGACACGGCACCATAGACCACGCCGATCACAAGGCTAACGAGTGTCGCGGCAAAGCCGACGGCGAGCGACACCCGCGCGCCGTAGAGAACGCGCACGAACAGGTCGCGGCCATTGTTGTCGGTGCCGAACCAGTGGGCGTTGGCATAGTCCGGCGGCATGCCGATCCGGTCCCAGTAGATCTCGTCGAACGGGTGCGGGCTGAGCCAGGGCGCGAAGACGGCGCCGAGCAGGATGAGCAGCAGGAGCGCCATCGACACCACGGCAGCCTTGTTGCGGAACAGGCGGCGACGGGCGTCCTGCCACAGCGAGCGGCCCTCGACTTCCCCGACCTGGGTCAGAAGGTCGGCGTGCGCCTGCATGGCCATCTCAGTCGGTCCTCACCTTCGGGTCGAGGAAGCCGTAGACCAGATCCACGACGAGATTGAGCAGGATGATCAGCGCCGCGTAGACGATCACCACGCCCATGACGACGGTGTAGTCGCGGTTCAAGGCACCCTGGACGAAGTAGCGGCCGATCCCCGGGATGCTGAAGATGGTCTCGATCACCACCGAGCCGGTGAGAAGGGCTGCGGTCATCGGTCCGAGATAGGAGACGACCGGCAGCATCGCGCCCGGCAGCGCGTGACGCAGCAGGACCAGCCGTTCACGCAAGCCTTTGGCGCGCGCGGTACGCACATAATTGGTGTGCAGCTGCTCGATCATGGCGCCGCGCGACAGACGCGCGACACGGGCGACCTGGGGCAGGGCCAGCGAGATCACGGGCAGGATCAAAAACAGCGGTGCGCCGCCGCCCCAGCCGCCCGCTGGCAGCCAGCCGAGATAGACGCCGAAGATCAAGGTGAGCAAAGGTGCGAGGACGAAGCTTGGGATCGCGATGCCGATCATGGCCAGCGCCATCACCGAATAGTCGACCCAGCTATTCTGGCGCAGCGCGGCCGTGACCCCGGCGGCCAGCCCCAGGATCATGGCAAGGATCACCGCCAGTCCGCCGACCTTAAAGCTGGCCGGCGCACCCTCGGCCAGCAGTTGGGTGACGGTGAAGTCCTTGGTGCGATAGGACGGCCCGAAATCTCCGCGCAGCACGCCGCCGAGATAGCGCAAATATTGCTGCCAGAGCGGCTCGTCGAGATGATAGGAGCGCTCGATATTGCGCAGGATGTCCGGGGGGATCGGCCGCTCCTGATCGAACGGCCCACCCGGCGCCAAGCGCATCATGTAGAAGCTCAGCGTGATGATGATGAACATCGTCGGCACGCCAATGGCAAGCCGACGCACCAGGTGCCGACCCATGGTCTAGCCTTCGAGAGACATCCAGCGCGTGCGATGGATGTGTTTGGTGTTGTCGACGTAGCCTTTCAGCTTCTGAGACACCAGGGCCTTCGACACATAGTAGTAGATCGGGATCCAGACGTCGTCGTCGATGGCAATCTTCTCGGCCTGGTGCATCAGCGCCATCCGCTGATCCTGGTCGCGGGTGACCGCCTGCTCCTGCATCAGACGGTCGAATTCGGGATTGCTGTACTGGCTGTAGTTGTTCGGCCCGGTACGGGTTTCCATCAAGTAGAGAAAGTTTTGCGGATCGTTGTAGTCCGCAACCCAGGCGGCACGAGCGATGTCGAAGTTGTGTTGCTTCAGCTCGTCGTAGTGCACCTTGATCTCGCGATTGACCAGCTCGGCCTGCACCCCGACCGCTTTCCACATCGCCTGCGCCGCGACGGCAATCCTCTTATGGTCTTCGGACGTGTTGTAGGAGAGCTCGAAGCGCAGCGGGTTGTCGGGGCCGAAGCCGGCCTCCTGCAGGAGCGCTCGTGCCATCTCCTGACGCTCGGCGAGAGGCAATTTGGCCCATTCCGGCTCATAGGGCTGGCCATAGTCACCAGTCCCTGGCGGGACGACGCCGAAGGCCGGCAACTCCCCGGTCTTGAGAACCTTGTCCGTGAGGACGACGCGATCGATCGCCAGCGTCAACGCATGCCGCACCTTCGGGTTGTCGAATGGCGGCTTCTTCACGTTGATCGGATAATAATAGACACCGAGATAAGGCTTGACCCGTGTCTCATCCGGCAATTCTCGGCGGAGAAAATCGATCTGCTCCGATGCGAACTCGTCCACGAAATCAATCTCTCCGGCCCTGAACCGCTTGGCGAGTTCATTTCGATCCTCGTCCGGATAATAGATGATCTTGTCGATCTTGACATTATCTGTATCGTAGAAATTAGGATTCTTCTCAGATACAATGCGTGCGTTCGGCGTCCACTCTATGATTCGATATGCCCCGTTGCCGACAAGATTGCCCGGCTTGACCCAGTCAGCGCCATATTTGTCGATGACATGCTTAGGCACCGGAAAGGACGTATAGTGCGTAAGCAGCTCAAGAAAGTAGCCGGTCGGATTCTCGAGTGTCACCTCGAGCGTCTTGTCGTCGATCGCGCGGACGCCGAGTTGGGTCAGGTCCTTGATCTCGCCGGAATTGATCTTCTCTGCATTCTTCACCGGGTACATGATCGAGGCGTATTCGGCCGCGGTGGCCGGGTCGAGTACACGCCGCCAGCTGTAGACAAAATCCTCCGCGGTGACCGGCGTGCCGTCCGACCATTTGTGGTCGCGCAGCTTGAAGGTGTAGGTGAGGCCGTCGTCGCTGATGGTCCAGCTCTCCGCAGCGCCCGGCACCGGCTTCGCATCGGCAGCATCGGTCAAGAGACCCATGAAGGCGTCACCGACGATGAAATTCTCCCAGGTGCCCGACACGCCGTGCGGGTCGAGCGTCTTGGGCTCGCCCATTGTCGCCATGCGATAGACCATCTCGGCGCGGGCGGTCGATGGCACGCCCAAGAGGCCGAGCGACAATGCGGATGCCGCAAAGATCGCTCCCAGCGTCCGTCTACGCATCGCGATTCCTCCGAAGCAGTCGAGCCAGACACGGCCACTATGCGGCCGCCCACTGACCGCAAAGCCTAGGACCGCGCAATCACGGCGGCAATCGCGAATAAGCGCATGCGCTCTGGTGCTCTGGAGCGGCGTCGCTATGGTCGAGGCCAGGGGAGCAACAGAAGCCCTTCGCCATGCATCGCAGCCGTCCGGCACTCGCAGTCGCGCTCGCGCTCATGTCCCCGTGGCCCACGAGCGCCCAGTCGCCGGGCGCCACCGGCGCGAACCCGCCGTTCGACGAGGTTCAGGCGACCATCCGGCGCATGCAGGAGAAGCTCGAGCGCCTTGGCTCGGCTGCGTCCGAGCGCGATCAGGCGCTGCAGTTCCTGCAGCAGCAGGTCGAGCAGGCGACCGGCGAGATCGCGGGGACCGGAAAGACCTACGACGCGCTTCGGGGCGAGGCCGCCACGCTCGCCGACAAGGTCCAGGACCTCAGCGCCGATCGGGAGAAGCTGCGCGGCGAGGTGGGCACACGGGACGAGGCGATGGCCTCGCTCGAGACGCGGCTGAGCACCCTCGCCGAGGAGTTCCGCGCCGCTTCGGAGCGTGAGGCGATGCTGCTGAGCAAGGTCGCGGCGATGGAGGTCGCGGCCGGCAAGACCCACGCGGATCTCGCGACGAAGGCGGCCGAAGCCGAGACGCTGCAACAAAGGGTGGCGGAGCTGGAGACCGACGCCGGCAGAAACAGTGCGCTGGCGGTCGAGCGCGGCACCGAGCTCGAGCGACTCAATCACGCGCTGGCCGCTGCGCAGCAGGCCGCCGAGGAGACAAAACGGAAAGCGGCGATCCAGGTGGCCGCCACAGAGGGAGCGGCCGCGGCCCTGCGGAGGCAGGTGGAGTCGCTGGGCCAGGACGTGACCGAGCTCAACGATCAGCTTGCCGCGGCGGAGACGACCGTCGACCAACAGCGCCAGCAGATCGACGGCCTGGACAGCCGGCTGAGCGCAGCGCTGGCGCAGCGCGTCGAGGAGCTGGAGCAGTATCGCTCGGAGTTCTTCGGGCAGCTCAAACAGGCACTCGGCGACCGCCCGGACCTGCGGGTCGTGGGCGACCGGTTTGTGTTCCAGTCCGAGCTGCTGTTCGATTCCGGATCGGCGCAGCTCGATCCCGAGGGCCAGGCGGAGCTGCGCGCCCTGGCACGGACCCTGCAGGACGTGGCGGGCCGAATCCCGCCCCAGATCGATTGGGTGCTGCGGGTCGACGGGCATACGGACAAGCGGCCTATCCGGGACAGCACGTTCCATTCCAACTGGGAGCTGTCGACGGCGCGCGCGATCTCCGTGATCCAGTTCTTGGTGGCGCAGGGCATCCCGCCGGAGCATCTTGCCGCCGCGGGGTTCGGCGAGTACCGGCCCATCGACCCTGCCGACGACGAGATCGCTTACCGGCGCAACCGCCGGATCGAGTTCAAGCTCACCGAAGGCTGAGATGCCCCAACACCGCATCATCCTCGATTGCGACCCCGGCCAGGACGACGCGGTCGCGATCCTCCTCGCCCTCGCTTCGGCCGAGGAGATCGAGCTCGCGGCGATCACCACGGTCGCAGGCAATGTCGGGCTGCCTCTGACCACACGGAACGCCCTGCGCGTGCTCACGCTCGCTGGCCGCGCGGACATCCCCGTGCATGCCGGCTGCGCGCGGCCGATCCTGCGTCCGCTCGAAACGGCGGAATATGTCCATGGCAAGTCGGGGCTCGACGGCGCCAGCTTGCCCGAGCCGGCCATTGCCGTCGCCGAGGGTCACGCCGTCGACGTCATTGTGAGCGAGATCATGCGCCAGCCTCCGGGCACGGTGACGCTGTGTCCTATCGGGCCGCTCACCAACGTGGCGTTGGCGATCGTGAAGGAGCCTGCGATCGTTCCCCGGTTGAAGGAGATCGTCCTGATGGGCGGCTCCATGGAGCTGGGCAATGTGACCGCGGCGGCCGAGTTCAACATCTTCGTCGACCCGCACGCAGCCCGTGTCGTGTTCGAGAGCGGCGCGCCCATCGTGATGCTCGGCCTCGACGTCACGCACAAGGCGCTCGTGACCGACGAGCGCCTCGCCCAACTCAAAGCCATCGGCACGCCGGTAGCGCTCGCCTGCGCGGGCCTGCTCGACTTCTACAACCGCTACGACAAGGAGCGCTATCATATCCCCGGGGCGCCGTTGCACGACCCTTGCGTGATCGCCTACCTCCTCCGGCCAGAGCTGTTCCGGGGCCAGCGGCGGCGCGTCGAAGTGGAAACCGAGGGTACGCATACATCGGGAAGGACGGTTGTCGACTGGTGGCGCCGCTCGCCACAGCCCGCCAACACCCTGGTGATCAACGATGTCGACGATGAAGGCTTCTTCGCGCTGCTGACGGAGCGGCTGGCGCGTTTTTGACGGGGAAACCGAGGGGGGATCTAGTGCTCAAGGCAAACCGAGCCGCAACAGCGGCCCTCGCCGCATCGCTACTGCTCACGCCGAGCATCGTTCGAGCGCAGGCGACCAGCGCACCAGCGGAGCCGGCATCCTCGACCGGTCTGCAGGACACGGTGCGCTCGCTCACCGAGCAGCTCAATGCGCAGCGCAGCGAGCTGGACGGTCTGCGCGCCGAGGTCGCCAAGAATCAGGCTGCGGCCCAGGCGGCGCAAGGCGAGATCACGGCACGCGACGCGAACCTGCGTGCGGCTCAAGAGAATCAAGCGGCCGCGGAAACGCGCGCCCAGGATCTGGCAAAGCAGCTCGATTCCGCGCGGGCCGAGCTGAGCGCCACCAAGGAGGCACAGCGAAGCCTGACCGAGCAGGCCCAGTCGGTCGCGGCCACGGCGGCGGCCCAGCAGACCCGGCTGAACGAGGCGCAGGCCGCGCTGGACACGCAGCGGGCGGAGCTGCTGGCGGCGCGCAACGATCTCGACTCCGCCCAGCGTGCGCTCGTCGACAAGGACAAGCAGATCCAGGCATTGACTAATGCCGGTCGCGAGCTGGTCGCCGCCGGCGAGGCCCTGGAAGCGGAAAAGAAGTCGCTCGCCGAGCAGCTCGCCATGGCGAAGGGCGAGCTGCTCGCGGCGCGCAACGATCTGGGCTCTGCCGAGCGAACCGTCACCGAGCGGGACAAGCAGATCGCCGCGCTCGCCGTGACCGGTCGCGAGCTCGTTGCCGGAAGCGCGCAGCTCGAGGCGAGCAACCTTGCGTTGGAGAGCCGCCTGGCCGAGATTACGGGGCCGGGCGAAGAGTTCATGACCGCCATTGCGCAAAATCTGGGTCCGGACAGCCCGCTCCAGGCGATCGACGGGCGGCTCGTGCTTGCCAGCGATCTGACCTTCGCGCCCGGATCGTCGACCCTCGGCCCGGAGGCCCGCGCCAAGGTGCTGCAGTATGGGCAAGCCGTCGCGGCGGCCCTGTCCGCGCTTCCGGCCGATTCGCCTTGGTTCCTGCGCGTGGACGGGCACACCGATCGCCAAGCGGTGGGCGGGCACCGCTACGCGTCGAATCGCGAGCTGTCGGCGGCTCGCGCGCTCGCGGTGACGGACCTTCTGGTCGAGGCCGGCGTGCCGCCCGGGCGGATCGCCGCCGCGGCGTTCGGCGAATACCGGCCGCTCGATCCGGCCGATTCGCTCGAGGCGTATCAGGCCAACCGGCGCATCGAGCTGGAGCTGGATGAGGAGTGAGCGCGCTCAGGCCGCGGGTCGCCAGCCGATCCGAGGCCAAGGCCTCGCGCCGGCGGCGAGATGGCGCCCGAGGCGGCCCGCCAGATCACGCGCGTCGTCACCGGCACCGTCGATGAGGGTCGATTTGCGGCGACGCATGAAAGGCAGGCCCATGGCGAACAGGCCGGGCGAAGCCGTCACGCCGCCGTCGTGGTCGATCTGGCCCTTGCGATCGAGCACCGGCACCTGCAGCCAGCGATAGTCCGGACGGTACCCTGTCGCCCACAGGATCGTGCGGATCTCGCCACGGGCGAGGTCCAGCGCCAACCGCGGCCGGTCAGGAACGGCGGTCGGGCGGTCCCGCTCCGGCGGCGCGACACTCTCGGCGAGACCAGACGCCTGCTCATCGATCAGGTCGAGCAGGCGGCTCAGCTTGAGATCCGCCAGCGCACACTGATTGCGCAGCGAGCCCGAGAACTGCAGGCGCGTGCCACTGAGGCCGACGAGCCGACCGACCAGCTCGACACCCATCCCGCTCAGCCGGTTGAGGTCCAGCGTCCGGCGCTCGTCGGAACCGATGAGCTGCAGTGAAGGCAGCCGGCGGGCGCGGCCCAGGTCCTCGACCTCGTCATAGCGCTGGTCCAGGAGCCCCGCGCGGTCCATCCACCATTGGATGTCGCGCCCCCGATAGGTTCGCGGTACCCGGACGTGATCGCCGACGGCGAGGATCACCTGACGGCCGGAATGCTGGATCTCCTCGGCGAGCTGCAGGCCGGTCGCGGACGCACCGACGACCAGAACGCCCCCGTCCGGCAGGAGCTCGGGCCGGCGATAGTCGTGCGGCGTGAGCATGCGGATCGATGTGGGCACCGCCGCGGCGAGCGCGGGCACGCTGGGCAGATTGCAGGCGCCGGAGGCGATCACCACCGCGCGCGCGGACCAGGGCCCACGGTCCGTCTCGACACGGTAGCCGTCATCGATGTGCCGGAGCGCAGTTACCGCGGTTGCGGTCTGCACCGGTGCCTCAATCGTCCGGGCGTAGTCCTCGAGGAGCCCGATAACCTCGGGCATGGTGCGAAAGCCATGCGGGTCGCCGGCATCCGCTTCGCGGCCTGGCAGCCGACTCTGCCAGTTCGGCGTCAGCAGCCGGAGGGAGGCCCAGCGCTCGGTGCGCCACGAGTTCGCGATTTCACCCCGCTCGAGGATAATATGCTCGATCGAGCGTTCGGTCAGGCAGCGGCTCATTGCCAGGCCGGCATGCCCGGCGCCCACGACGATGGCTGCGACCTTACGCATGAGCCCTTCCCCGATCAGCCGGTCACCGCACCTCGACCGTCACATTGGTCGGGTTGGTGACGATGTCGAACACCGCGGAGCGCTTCTGCGATTGGGCGACGATAGCCCGGATGTCGTCCGGTGTGGCATCCGCGTCGATGTCGAAGATCACCTTGATGCCGTCGAAGCCGTTGCGGACATCGCTGTCGATTCCGAGGATGCCCTGGAGATCCATCGCACCCTCGATCGTGGCCTTCACCGACCTGAGCTGGACGCCCCGGTTCTGGGCGACGGCGGCGATGCCCGCGGTCAGACAGGAGCCGAGCGCCACCAGCACATACTCCACCGGCGTCGCCCCATTGTCCGCGGCGGCGAAGATCTCGGGATGATCCGCCTCGAAGGTGAACTCGGTCCTGTGACGCTGGTCCTGGCCCAAGCCGAAGAAGCCGTCGACGGCGGAGCGGCTGTGCGTGCCGTTCATCCAGGTGCAGGTGGCACGCCAATTGAAACGCGCGGCCTCGGGAGCGGCCGAGAGCGCCTCGCGAGCCCCCAGCAGGGCAGCGACGTCGACGCCGTTGTCCACTGTCGTCTCAGACGGCTGCATGAGCGTAGTCCCCTTCCTGTCGCCGTATCGAGGCGGTCGTCCGGGCGGCGGCGACGACGAACTCGCCCGGGATCCGATAGCCGTCGCCGACCGCGAAGGCGGCGATGGAGCGAAGATACTCGGCATGGACCGCATGGCGGGTGGCGGGATCGAAGCGGCTGTAGGCGAGAGCCACCGGGCCGCCTTGAAACACGGCCGTCAGGGCAGCGTCCGCCGAAGGATAGTGGAGGAAGGTCGCGATCCGCTCGACCGTGACATCGACGAAACCTGCCGTGGCGAACACCCGGGCGAGCGTGTCGCCCGTCCCGAGATGAAAGAACATCGGGCACACGTCGGAAGCGACGCGCGCGTCGGTGATCGGGAAGATCTCCGCCCAACCACAGGCGCGCCGGGCACCCCATACCGCAACGGCGGCGCGTCCGGCGGGTCGCAGCACCCGCCGCATCTCCCGCAGTGCCGAGGTCGGATCGGGGACGTACATCAGCCCCAGTCCGCAGAGCGCGACGTCGAAGTCGCCGTCGTCGAACGGAAGGTCCTCCGCATCGGCCCGCTCGAAGCGCACGCGGTCCAGATCCCATTCCCGGGCGATGGACGTGGCGGCATGGACCATCTCACCGGAGATGTCCGTTCCGACCACCTGCCCGGCCCCGACCACGATCGCGGCGCGGAGTGTGACGAGCCCGGTACCGCACGCGACGTCGAGCACGCGCTCGCCGGGGCGAAGCCCGGCCATCGCCAGCATGAGATCGTGCGCCGGAGCAAGCTGGCGCTGCCATGCGGGCTCGTAACTGGTCGCGGCACGGTCCCAGCCATAGCGCTGGATCCGCCGCTGCAGACGCGCGTCCATGCCCTCTACGCTCCCACCGTCTTGACGTGATGCGTGCAGCTGATCGGGATGGCCCGGCCGAACACGTCCAGATAAGGGCTGTGCCGTTCCACGAGCTCGAGGAGGTGGTCGATCTCGCCGCGGCTCGCGGGGCTCTCGAGGCTGATCCGGCAACGCACGATCGAGTAGCCGGGCTCGATCTGGCCCATGCCGAGTTCGCCGCGCGCATCGAAGTCTGTCTCGACCTCGACCTCCACCGCGCCCACCTCGATGCCCAGTCTGGCCGACCACGTCGTCACGCCGACGACGAGGCAGCTCGCTAGGGCGGCGCGGCCGAGCACACCTGGTGTGGGGGCAGAATTGTCGCCACCGACCTTTGCCGGCATGTCGGCGGCCAGCCGCCACGCACCTTCCTCGATTTCACAGCGCAGCCCCGCGGCGCGCCGAGCCCGCGTCCGGCAGGTGAGCAGTCCGCGGTCGGGTCTGCGGGCGAGGAATTCCACATGGCGCTCGGCGATCTGACGGATGGTCGTTGCGTCGGCCATGATCCGCTCCTCGGCACGCCGCACGAGCGGCCGTGCGGCAAGAGGAGGGTCCGCCAGGAACATTTCAGCCCAATGCCGTCACACAGCCCGCCTGTTTCTTTCATGCCGACACCCGTCCACCGCTTCGCCATGGACGTGGACCCCGCTCTGCGCCATCTTAAGGCAGGTAGCCGGGCGCATGCCGCGCTCCGGCGCCACGACGGCACGTTTGGGGGCTCATGACCAACTGGACGATGCACGACCTGGAGTATTGGGACGACAAGATCCAGGAGAAGGTGGCGGAGATCGGGCTCGACTGCTACCCGCAGGAGTTCGAGGTCTGCGACCAGAACAGCATGCTGGGCTACATGGCCTATCATGGCATGCCTTCGCACTATCCGCACTGGAGTTACGGCAAGGCGTTCGAGCAGACCAAGACTATGTACGACCATGGCGTGTCGGGTCTGCCCTACGAGATGGTCATCAACAGCGACCCGTCGCTCGCCTACCTGATGCGCGACAACTCTCTATGCCTGCAGATCCTGACGATCGCGCACGTCTACGGGCACAACGACTTCTTCAAGAACAACTTCACCTTCACCTCGGCGACGGACGCCAGGGAGACCATCGCCGCCTTCAAGGCGCGCGCCGACCGAGTGCGCGGCTATATCGAGGACCCCTCGATCGGGGCCGAGGCAGTCGAAGAATTTCTGGATGCAGCCCACGCCATCTCGTTCAGCCGCTCGCGCAACCTCGCGATCCGCAAGCTGAAACCGGGCGAGCAGCGGCAGCACCTGCTCGACGCGGCACGGCCGGCCCCCGATCCGTTCGCGCGGCTGCACCGCGCCCCGGAGCCAGTGCAGGTCGACCTCTCCAAGGAGCCGCTGGAACCTGAGGCCGACATCCTCCTGTTCATCCGCGACCACAATCGCGACCTGGCCGACTGGCAGAAGGACCTGCTCACGATCGTCGACGAGGAGGCGCGCTACTTCCTGCCGCAGATCGAGACCAAGATCATGAACGAGGGTTGGGCCAGTCACTGGCACCACCGGATCATGAACGCGCTGGATCTGCCCTCGGACGTGCGGCTCGAGTTCATGGTGCGCCACAATCAGGTGATCTGCCCGCACCCGGGCGGCCTGAACCCCTACCATGTCGGCTTCATGGTCTGGCGTGACATCGAGAAGCGGTTCGGCGGGGAGAACAGTGAAGAAGGCCGCAAGAAGCTGTTCGAGGTGCGCGAGAGCGAGCGCGATGTCTCATTCCTGCGTCGGTTCCTGACCGAGGAGCTGTGCCGCGAGCTCGATCTGTTCACCTGGAAGCCGCGCGGCGAGCATCTTGTCGTCTCGGAGGTGTCCGACGAGGAGCATTGGGATCAGGTCAAGACAGCGCTGCTGCGCCAGATCGGCACCGGCTCGATGCCCTCGATCCGCATCCACGATGCCAACCACAAGGGCCGTCGCGCGCTCTACTTGGTGCATGACCATGACGGCCGCGACCTCGACATGACCCACGCCGACAAGACGCTCAACCACCTGCGCACGCTCTGGGGCCGGGATTGCTATCTTCTGACCCAGGTGCGCGGGAAGAAGACGCTGATGAGCGTCACGGAGTCGGGATTCGACGCGAAGCTGGTGAGCTGACAGCGGAACTACGTGAACGGATCGCCGCCGAGGCGGCGATCCGCGCGTCACATAAGATCAGGGCGAAATACGGAGGTTGAAGCAGCCGCCAGAGTTCCGGAAGCCGGAAATGCGCACGGTCCCAAAGGCCCTGCCATTGACTGTCTTCTTTACCTTCAAGGTCTCTGTGCCGCCCGCGAAGAATCGGTCGACGGTTCGGGTGAAGAATCCAGGAAACGTCACCTTCATGACGACGTCAAAGAATCTGTCCGGCGTCGTCTTGAACGTGAACGTAGTCCGGCCGTCCAGGAACACATTGTACGTGATCACCCGCCCCGGGAGAATGCAGCCGCTCCTCGTGAAGAGGCGCTGCGCGGCCTTGTCTGCAGTCGCGCCACCCTCGATGCTGTTGTCAAGGTTCAGATGCTCTGGACCTAGCTGTTCTGGTACCAGCTTGCCACCGCTGGGTGGATCTACCAGAGTTAAGCCCTCGGTAGCCGCCTGAGCGCCCGAGGCGCCGGCGAGGCACAGCCCGAGCGCTACAGATAGACACGCCTTCCTAAATCCACCCATAGGTTTCCCCTGTCGCTTGGCACTACGCTACGCGAAATTGCCCGATGCGCTTATCACTGTCGCCTTGACAGTTCAAATAACGTTATCGATAAATAAAAATTAGACTAAAGAAATACAATCGTAAGTTGGATCAGTTCTGCTAACAGGCGGACTTGTCCCAAAGTCGGACCCGTCGTGCAGACCGCTACCACGCTCCGCAACGGATGGAATCGACACGAATGAAACGCTGCACACGCCGACTGCGAACGGCCGGAAACGTCGCCGAGGCATCCAGTTCTCCGGGCGCGCCACCGCGCCACGACCCCATCCAGGATCGGCCACGATGCGCATTCTCGCCATTCTGACCACTGCGGCGTCCCTGACCTCCCCCGCTCATGCCGAGGATGCCGTCACGCGCGGCGCCTACCTTGCCCGGATCATGGATTGCGGCGGCTGCCATACGCCGGGAGCCTTCACCGGCCAGCCGAACGCCGCCATGGCGCTGGCCGGCGCCGACGTCGGCTTCGCGGTCCCCGGGCTCGGGGTGTTCTACCCG
The DNA here is from genome assembly GCA_044224255.1 of Geminicoccaceae bacterium. Classification (GTDB taxonomy): domain Bacteria; phylum Pseudomonadota; class Alphaproteobacteria; order Geminicoccales; family Geminicoccaceae; genus Benzoatithermus. The sequence continues at coordinate 6,663 of JBGAKU010000049.1, read as the reverse complement.
CCCAACCTCACGCCCGATCCCGAGACCGGACTCGGCGAATGGAGCGAGGCCGACATCGTCGCCGCCGTGCGCACCGGCATGCGCCCGGACGGCCGCGAGCTGGTGGTGATGCCTTGGCGTTCCTACGCCGCCTTGTCGGACGAGGACGCGGTCGCACTCGCCGCCTATCTGAAGAGCATGGCGCCGGTGACGAACCACGTTCCGCCGCCGACCGGCGCGGATGCGAAGGCCCCGGGGCCCTATCTGACGGTGATGATGCCCTGAGGCGGCTCAGCGGTTTCCGAGCGTGGGGCGCACCTGCTAGGGGCTTTCCGGCAAGCCGGAGCCCCACATGCAAGCTATTGTCTTTGCCCTGGCGATTGGCCTTGTCCTGGCCGCGCTCCCAGCGGCGGCATTCGAGCCGCGCTCCGGCTGTATCGTCGCCAAGCAGAGCTGCGAGGCCCCGACCTCCATCCGGCGATCGGACAATCCGGGCAATGTCCAGCTAGAGATCGGCCGACCCTACCGATTGCTCGGAGCCAACAAGGCGGACGCCACCCACCTTCAGATCGTCGTCCGGAGCGCCAGCCCGGAGCAGCGCTGGATCCCAATCGACTGCGGACGCGTCACGGAGAGTTGCGAGCCGGTCGCCGGCCAGAAGACCACGCCCGCTGCGGCCGCTCAGCGGGAGAATGTGCTGGCCGTGAGCTGGCAACCGGCCTTTTGCGAGATGCATCGCCGGAAGCCCGAATGCAGCGGCCAGTCGCCACAGCGGTTCGATGCGACCAACCTCACGCTGCACGGTCTGTGGCCGCAGCCACGCTCGCTCGAGTATTGCGACGTGGAGCCCGAGCTCGTCCAGATCGACGAGGACGGAAGGTGGGATCTGCTCCCCCGGATCGAGCTCGACGCTGCGGTGCGTGACGAGCTCGTGCGGGCGATGCCCGGCACGGCGTCCATGCTCGACCGGCACGAATGGGTCCGCCACGGGCGCTGCTACAGCGCTACCGCGGACGAATATTTCCGGGACTCCCTGGCCCTGCTCGCCGAGCTGAACGCCAGCTCGGTCCGCACGCTCGTGGCCTCCCGAATCGGCCGGCGGCTCTCCCTCGCGCGGCTTCGCTCCGCGGTCGATTCGGCCTTCGGCGCGGGTGCCGGCGATCGGGTCGCCATGGACTGCGACCGGGTCGGCAGCCGCACGCTGGTGACGGGTCTTCGGCTGAACCTGATGGGCGACATAGCGCCCGACTCGGGCCTGGCAGAGCTCCTGGCAGGGGCACGTCCTGTCGGCGAGAGCTGCAGCGAAGGTATTGTCGATTCTACAGGCCCCGGACCCGCCTGATGCGCGAGCTCTACCGCGCCGTCTGGCGCGTCTCCGGCCGGGAGCAGGTCTTCCTCGTCGTGCTCGCGCTCCTGGTGGCCGGCCTCGCCTCCGTGCCGCTCCGTTTCCAGCAGCTCGCCATCAACGGGCTGGTGGAGCACCCGGACGCCCGCGCGCTGGCCTGGAACTGCGCCGGGTTCGTCGGCGCCATTCTGCTCAGCGCGGCCCTCAAGTTCGTGCTCGGGCTGCGGCTTTCCCTCGTCGGCGAGCGCGTCGTGCGGCTGATCCGCGAGCGGCTCTACACCAACCTCGTCGACGACGTCGCACGAGACCCTGCGGCCGCCGCGCAGCGGGGTCGGATCCTCGCCATGCTCAACGCCGAAGCCGAGCTGGTCGGCTCGTTCGCCGGCGCGGCCGTGGCGAGCCCGCTGCTCCAGGTCGGCACGCTGGCCAGCGTCATCGCCTTCATCGCGGCCAGCCAGCCGCTGCTGGGGCTGCTGGCGCTCGTCGTCGTCCTGCCGCAGGCCGGTATCGTCGTGGCGCTGCAGCACCGGATCAACGAGCGCGTCCGGAGCCGCGTGCAATCGCTGCGGGACGTGTCCGACCGGATCGGCGGCGGCGACCTCGCGCGAATCGACGATGCGGTCCTCGCCGATTTCCAGAATGTGCTTGAGACCAGGCGCGCAATCTTCGGGCTGAAGCTGTCCTCGAAGTTCGCCCTCGGCGCACTGAGCGCCTTCGGCAAGCTCGGCATCCTGTTTCTGGGCGGCTGGTTCGTGCTGCGGGGAGCCACCGATGTCGGGACGGTGGTGGCGAGCCTGACCGGCCTCAGCCGGATCGAGGGCCCGTGGCGCGATCTTGTGGCGTTCTACCGGATGGCCAGCACGGTTCGGGTGAAGTACGCCATGCTGCTGCCGGCGATCGCGTCGCGAAGCTGATGGTCAGATCCCTTCCAGCAGGGGCGTCAAATCGAGGGTCGAGCGTTTGCCGAGCGCATCACCATGCTCGTGCAGAAACTCGCCCGCCGCGCTGCGCCCCTTGTCGCGCAACATGGTCAGAAAGTCCCACTCGGCGTTGAGCTTCGAGGAATAGCCGAGCTCGACCATGCTCTCGTTGCGGATGAGATGGATCCGCATGCTGGCCCAGATCGCACCCTCACCGCTGCCGGGGTCGGCGGCCTGCTGGAGCAGTGCGATCATCCGAAGCTCCTTGATCGCGGCGGTGTTGAACGAGATCTCGTTCAGCCGGTTCAGGATGTCGCGGGCCGATTTAGGTGTGCCGGGTCGCTCGACGGGGTTGATCGGAACGATGATCGTGTCGCTGGCATCGCACTCGCGCACGAGCGGCGTCAGGGTCGGATTGCCCGAATAGCCGCCGTCCCAATAGGCCTCGCCCTCGATCTCGACCGCCTGGAACATGGTCGGCAGGCAGGCCGAGGCCAGCATCACCTCCGGATTGATCTCGGCGTTACGAAACACCCGACCACGCCCGGTACGCACGTTCGTGGCGGTGATGAACAGCTTGATCGGCGCGGTCGCCAAGTGGGCGAAATCGACCGATTGGGCGAGCACCTCGCGCAGAGGGTTCAGCCCGGTGGGGTTTAGGTCGTAGGGCGAGAGCAACCGCGAGGCCAGGTCCATCGCGACGAACCCCGGCGAGAAGTCCAGGGTCCAGCGGCCGAGCAGGATGTCGATCGGACCGCGACGGAACGGGCTGAGCATCGCCGCGTCCGACACCCGCCGCCAGAACGCCGCGAGCGCCTCCCGCGCCGCCGAGGCGCCGCCCGCGGCATGGGCGGCCACCATCACCGCAGCGTTCATGGCGCCGGCCGAGGTGCCGGAAATCCCATCGATCCGGAGCCACCTCTCCTCGAGCAGCCGGTCGAGCACGCCCCAGGTGAACGCGCCATGCGCACCGCCTCCCTGCAGGGCGAGATCGATGGCGACCGGGTCGCGTTCCTGTTGCCGGCCATGGCCGGAGTCTGGTTCGGACATCGTTCGGAGGGTCCTGCTCATGCGTGCTGTGTCTCTTTAGGGGTGTCGCGATGTCCCCGCCACGGCGGCCGAAGGTCCTGCGACAGGCCGTACCGGCCGGCGCGCGTTCGTTAACTTGACCGCGCGCTCAATCACCGTGACGCTCCAGCTTGCACGGTCGGGCGGCGTGAAGATGCGACCGGCAGGTGTCATACGAACGCGTGGTCGATCTCGGCTGGGGGGCGCGATAAGTGGCTACCGTGACAAATCCCGGGGCGTCGGGACAAGCCCGTCGTTCCTCGTTCCCTGCCCCTATCACGATCCTGCTGCTCGTGCTGATCGCAGTCTGGCTCGCAGCCTTCTTCATCCCCTCCGGGCAGTACCAGCTCGACGCCTCGGGAAGCCCGATCGCCGGGTCGTTCCAACGCATCGAGTCGCCGCTCGACTTCAACGGGCGCGTGCGCGACCTGCTGCTGGCACCGGTCAACGGCCTCTACGGCATCCAGGACCCCGCGAGCGGCCAGATCGGGCCGTTCAACCGGGGCAGCCTGTTCGGCTCGGCCCAGGTGTTCCTGTTCATCCTCGCGATCGGCGGCTTCATGACCGTCGTGTTCGCGACCGGCGCGCTCGATCGCGGCATCCATCAGCTCGCCTACGGCTTCCGCCGACGCGGTCCGCTCCTGCTCGTCGTGCTGAGCCTGCTGTTCGGCGTGCTGGGCTCGGTCATGGCCTGGAGCGACGAGACGCTCGGCCTCTATGCCCTGATGATCCCCCTGATGATCGCCCTCGGCTACGACCGCATGGTGACCGTCGCGGTGGTCTCGATTGCCCCGTTCGTCGGCACGATCGGCTCGACCATCAATCCGTTCGTGGTCGGAATCGGCTCGTCCAAGGCCGGCACCAGCATCGGTGACGGCATCGGGCTCCGGCTCCTCCTGTTCGCCCTGCTGATGGCTGCGACGATCGCCTACACACTCTGGTATGCGCGCAGGGTCAAGACGGACCCTTCCACCTCCCTGGTCGGGTTCTCGGCCGAGGACCGGGCGCTCGCGGACAAGGATGCGGGCTTTCCCGACCCGATCTCCGGACGCGACGGGGTGATCATCGCCCTGGTCGCCTTCACCTTCGCGCTGTTGACCTTCTCGATCATCCCCTGGGGCGCGATCCTCGGCAACTATGCCGTCGATCCCTATACCCACGAGACCATCAACAGCCCGTTCGCCTGGGAGTTGGGCTGGTGGCTGCCGGAGCTGTCCGCGCTGTTCGTCCTGATGGCGATCGTGGTCGGCGTGGCCGGTGGTCTCGGGGAGCAGGAGACGGCGCGCTCGTTCATGCGCGGCGTGGTCGACTTCACCGGACCCGCCTTCCTCGTCGTGGTGGCCCGCGGCGTCTCGGTGATCATGACCAACACCAAGACGATCGACACCGTGCTGAACGCCATGGAGGGCTTGGTCACCGGCACCTCCAACATCGTCTTCGTCGGCTTGACCTTCCTGGTCTCGCTGCCGCTGTCCTTCCTCGTCGGCAGCGGCTCGGCGGGCACGGCGCTGACCATGCCCGTGCTCGCCCCGCTCGCCGACTTCGCCGGCATCGAGCGGTCGCTGGTCATCACCACCTGGATGGCTGCCGGCGGCTGGCTGCGCCTGATCCTGCCGATCAACGCCCTCTTGATCGCCGGCCTCGCGCTCGCGAAGGTGGGCTTCGACCAGTATGTGCGCTTCATTCTGCCGCTGATGGGCATCCTGCTGGTGATCATCCTGGCCGTGCTGCTGCTGGGAGTGGCACTGTAGGCGCCGATGGAGCTCTGGAATCGAGCTCGCCGCGTCGACATTGATAGGGCCGACGCAGGCATCGGCGCATGCGGGGATCGGCATCTTGAGCGACATCACGCTGACCTTCTCGATCGTCGCGGCGGTCGTGGTCCTGTTCGTCTGGGACCGGTTCCCCGTGATCGTGGTGGCATTGGCCACGTCGCTCGCGCTTTGGGCGACGGGCGTGCTGGATCTCGGTCAGGCGCTCGCCGGGTTCGGCGATCCAGCGGTGATCTTCATCGCCTCGCTGTTCGTCGTCAGTGCCGGGCTGGATGCTACCGGCGTCACCGCCTGGACGGGCCAGTTCCTGATCCGTCAGGCGGGCGAAAGCCAGACCCGCTTGCTCGTGCTGATGATGCTGCTGATCTCGGTGCTGACGGCGCTCATCAATCTCAACGGCTCGGTCGCAGCGCTGCTGCCGGTGGTCGTGGTCATGGCCGTGCGCCTGTCGCGACCGCCTTCCCAGCTTCTGATGCCGATGGTGTTCGCGGGCCATGCCGGCTCATTGCTGGCCCTGACCGGCACACCCGTCAACGTGCTGGTCTCCGACGCCGCGGTAAACGGCGGCCACCCGCCGTTCGGCTTCTTTGAGTATGCGTGGATCGGCGTGCCGCTGCTTCTGGGCACCATGGCGATCATCCTGCTGCTCGGCCCGAGGGTGCTACCCAACCGCAGCGGCCGCGGCATCCCCCCCGATCTCAGCAAGCATGCGCGGACGCTGGTCGAGCACTACACCTTGCACGACGGCGCGTTTCAGCTCCGCGTCCGCTCGGATTCGCACTATCGCGGTGTGCTTCGGGCCGGCATCGAGTTCGGCGACTATCCCGGTGTCAGCCTGGTTGCCATGCAGTCCGGCGCAGGCGGACCGCTGCAGCAGCCGACGCTGGCGGAAGGCGATGTCATCATTGTTCGTGGCGACGCGCAGACCGTGGCGCGTCTTGCCGCGGACAAGCATCTGGCGCTGCGTTCGGATGAGGGCACGGCCGATGTCGCCGAGACCCTGTTCAACCGCCAGTCCGGCCTCGCGGAGGTCGTGATCCCGCCGCGGTCCGGCTACCTCGGGCAATCGGTGTTTCCCGGCATGGTCACGCCGGGAGGCGACCTCATCATTCTCGCCGTGCGCCGCAACGGCGAGACGCTGGGCCCCAGCGAGACCGTGCTGCGCGAGGGCGACACCCTGCTGCTGCAGGGGACATGGAGGGCACTCGACGAGCGGCTCGTCCAGGCGGACGTGCTGGTGGTCGATTCGCCCGAGCTGGTCCGGCGACAGGCGGTCCCGATGGGGCCGGGTGCCAAGCACGCATTGGCGGTGCTCGCCGCGATGGTCCTGCTCCTGGCGACTGGCCTCCTGCCCTCGGCCGTGGCCGGCCTGCTCGCCGCGGGCGCGATGATCCTGCTCGGGATCGTCTCCGTGGAGCAGTCCTATCGGGCGATCAACTGGACCACGATCATCATGATCGGGGCCATGATGCCGCTCTCGACCGCCATGTATCAGAGCGGCGCGGCGGCGCTGCTCGGTGAGTCCCTCGTCCGGCTAGTCGGCGACGCCGGTCCCTATGCCCTGCTTGCGGGGCTGTTT
>JBGAKU010000397.1:0-3358 GCA_044224255.1 Geminicoccaceae bacterium | reverse complement strand
GGCATGTCAGTGGCTCGTGCCCTCGGACCGGCCGATCTTGTTGCCGACATTGTACTTGCCGACCGGCTTGTTCATCGGCAGCCGCTTGACGACCTCGAAGCTCGCGGCGTCGTAGACCACCAGCTCGCCGTCGGGCTCGGAGACCGAGACCAGGGCGTAGCGGCCGTCGCGCGAGAACTCGGCATGGCCGGTCGTCTTGCCGGGCGACGGCTGGAGCGTGCGGACGATCTCCAGCGACCGCTCGTCCAGGATCTGCAGCTTGTCCTTCTCGGGACCGAGCGAGACGTCGATCCAGGCGTAGGGGCTCGCCTCGTGGCCGCGCATGAAGAAGCCGGGGCCAAGAGTCGGCACGCGTTTGACGACCGTCCAGTCCTTCAGGTCGATGACGCTGAGCGCCGCCTCCTTGAGGTGCGGGGTGGCGACGACCGGTCGGCCCGCGAGGTCGAAGGCGATGCCGGAGCCAAGATGCGGCAGGCCGGGCAGCGGCAGCTCGGCGACCTCGCGCCCCGCGTCGAGATCGACCACGACCCCGCGCCCGCCGTCGCGCGAGGAGCCGATCAGGTGGGCGTAGGAAGGGTCGAAGAAGAAGTCGTCGAGCGGCTCCTTCAGCGCGGTGCGCCGGACGGGGAAGCCGCCCGCACCGTAGCCGATCTCCCAGATCTCGGGCAGGTCCTTGAGCGCCAGGACGAAGCTGCCGCGCGGCGCCGCCTGATAGACCGCGCTGACCCGCGAGGCGGCGTGGTGGGACGCGTCGTCGACCTGCTTCACCTCCAGCGGCGCCAGGCTCGCGGCGTCCAGCAGCACCAGCGTGGGCGGCAGGTAGTTGGCGACGGCGACCACCCGGCCGTCGCCGGAGAGCGCGATGTTGCGGCTGTTGATGCCGGCGCGCACCTCCGCCACCGGCTGCAGGCTCCACAGGTCGTAGCGGGTCACCCAGCCGTCGCGCGACATGAAGGTGACGAAGCGGCCGTCCGGGCTGAACTTCGGGCCGCCATGCAGCGCGAAGCGACTCGGGAAGCGGGCCAGCGGCTCGAAGCGGTCGCCGTCCAGGATGGTGACGTGATGGTCGCCGGCCTCGACCACGACGAACAGGTTGAGCGGATCGGCCTGCCATTGCGGGCGGTCGGGCAGCTGCTCCGGCGGCACCAGGATGGTGCGGCTGGCCGCGATCTCGTCCGCACCCCAGTGGGGCGTCTCGGCCAGCGGCGTGGCGATCAGCCCCGCGAGCGCCGCGATGTCGGCCTCGCTCAGGGTGCCTGCGAAGCCCGGCATCTGCGTCGCCGGCCGGCCGTCGCGGATCACCGCCGCCGCGGCCTCGGGCTTGAGCCGGCCCAAACTCTCCGGCAGCAGCGCCGGCCCGATGGCGCCCAGCCGGTCGGCGCCGTGGCAGGAGGCGCAATGCGTGACGTAGAGTGCCGGCGCGTCCGCGGCGGCCGCCGGGCCGGCCAGGGCCAGCAGGAAAGCCAGGCTAGGCCACGGCCGCGACATCGCGCGTCTCCAGGCCGAGCTCGGCGTCGGTCAGATAGCAGGCCGGGTCCTCGGCCCAGGGGTTGCCGTGGATGCGCAGCGCCCGGATGCGGGTGTTGCCGCCGCAGATCGCCTGCTCGGGGCAGATGCCGCAGCGGCCCTCCAAGGGGCGTGGCCGGCGCTTGAGCCCCGCCATCACCGGGTCCGACAGGTCGGCCCAGATCTCGCCGAACGGGCGCTCCTTGACGTTGCCGAGATCGTAGCCCCACCAGAAGGTGTCGGGGTGGACCTGGCCCAGATTGTCGATGTTGGCGACGTTCACGCCGCTGGCGTTGCCGCCCCAGGCTTCCAGCTTGGCACGGATGTGGCCGGCGTGCTCCGGGTGGTGCCGCTCGACCCAGCGCAGCAGATAGACGCCGTCGGCGTCGTTGTTGCCGGTGACGAACTCGGTGTGCCTGCCTTCCAGGACATGCGCCCAGCAGCGCTCAAACAAGAGGTCCATGACCGCGCGCGTGGTGCGGTGGTGCGCGTCCGCGTCGCGGTAGCGGTCGCCGCGGCCGGAATAGACCAGGTGGGAGAGGTAGAACTTGTCGAGCCGCTCGGCCTCCATGAGCGCCAGCATCTCGGGCAGGCTCTCGACGTTGCGCTCGGTGACGGTGAAGCGCAGGCCGACCTTGATGCCGAGGTCGCGGCAGCGGCGGATGCCGGCGAGCGAGGCGGCATAGGCGCCGGGGACGCGGCGGAAGCGGTCGTGGACCGCGCCGATGCCGTCCAGGCTCACCCCGACATAGTCGTAGCCGACGGCGGCGATGCGCTCCGCCATGGGCTCGTCGATGAGCGCGCCATTGGAGGACAGGCCGACATAGAAGCCCATGGCCTTGGCGCGGGCGGAGACCTCGAAGATGTCAGGGCGCAGCAGCGGCTCGCCGCCCGAGAGGATCAGGACCGGCACGCGCGCGGCCTTGAGGTCGTCCATGACCTTGAACACCTCGGCCGTGGAGAGCTCGCCGGGGAAGTCGACGTCGGTCGAGAGCGAGTAGCAGTGGATGCAGTTGAGGTTGCAGCGGCGGATCAGGTTCCAGATCACCACCGGCCCGGGCGGCCTCGCGTGCCGGACCGGGGTCGGCGCGATCAGCTCGCGCATGAACTGGCTCAGTCGGAACATGCTGGCCTCACTCCCCGAGCCGCAGCCCGGTCTTCTTGAGGATCGCCGTGCTGTAGAGCACCTCGTGGGCGCGGCAGGCCGGACCCAGGAGAGCGGCGATGCCGGCGACCTCCGTTTCGACCTCGGCCCGGCCGCGGCCGTGCACCATGGCGAAGAGGTTGAACCGCCAGCTGGGCAGCCGGCGCGGCCGGCGATAGCAATGGCTGACCGCAGGCAGCGCGCCGACCTGGTGCCCGAGCGCGCTGACCTTCTCGTCGTCGACATCCCAGACGCTCATGCCATTGGCGCGGTAGCCCAGCGCGTAGTGGTTCGGTACGGCGCCGATCCTGCGGATGACGCCGGCCGCCAGCAGACGGCCGAGGGCCGCGATCACTTCGTCCGCCGCGAGTCCCAACTGCTCCGCCACGGCCCGATACGGCTCGCGGCAGAGCGGCAGCCCGGCCTGGGTCGCGCGCACGATCGCCCGGTCGGTGGGGTCGAGCGCCATGGCGCTCACGCCCGCAGCTTCAGCTCAAGGAAATATTCCTCGAGCTTGGGCAGGTTGAGCACCTCGAGGCCGGCCCGCCGCGCTATCTCGGCGACCAGCGCCTGGATCCCGCCGGGCCGCTCGGTGGCGAGGACGAACCACATGTTGAGCCTGTGCTCGCGCCGGTAGTTGTGGGCGACCTCCGGATACGCATTGACCAGGCGCGCCACCGCGTCGAAGCGCTCCTCCGGCACCGCCAG
>JBGAKU010000396.1:0-3377 GCA_044224255.1 Geminicoccaceae bacterium | reverse complement strand
CAGCACGCTGCGCCCGCTCTCGCCGATCAGACCGCCCACGAGCCGGCCCGCATCGCGCAGGAACAGAGCCAGCGTGCGATGGTCGGCCTCGCCGAGATAGGCACGGTTCTCCGCCAGCAGCGACCGGTGCAGGAACGACTGGTCCGCCTCGGTCGGGGTATCGGTGAGCTCGATGGTCGGCTCTGCGCTCATGCTGCGGCCGTGCCGGGGACTCGTGGCGTGAGTTCTGGCTATGGCGGGTCCCCGCTGCCCGCTCTGGTCGTGAGCGGGTAGCCGTCCTATTCTCGTTCGGCAAGCCCTGCCCCAAGGAGATCGTTGATGTCCGAGACCGTCGCCGACCGCCTGCGTGGCCTCGGCATCGAGCTGCCGACGCCCGCGGCAGCGGCTGCCAACTACATCGCAGTCCGCCGCAGCGGCAACCTCGTCATCGTCTCCGGCCAGCTGCCGATGGAGGCTGGGGCGGTGCGCTACAAGGGCAAGCTGGGCGGCGGGGTGAGCCTGGAGGACGGGCAGGCGGCGGCCCGGCTGTGCGGGATCAACATCCTGGCCCAGGTCGACGCCACCTGCGGCGGCCTCGATCGTGTCGCCGCCTGCCTGCGCCTGGGTGGCTTCGTCGCCTGCACACCCGACTTCGTGGACCACCCCAAGGTGATCAACGGCGCCTCCGACCTGATGGTCGCCGTGCTCGGCGAGGCTGGGCGGCATGCCCGCGCCGCGGTCGGTGTGCCAAGCCTGCCGTTCGACGCCGCGGTCGAGGTCGAGGGCATGTTCGAGCTGCGCTGAGCCGATGGATTCGGCGCCCGGCCCCGATGCCCAGGCCCGCACCGTCACCGGCATCGCGAGCGTCGAGGCGACGGCGTGGGACCGGCTGGTTCCTGCCGACCATCCGTTCCTCAGCCACGCCTTCCTGACCGCGTTCGAGGCGAGCCGGTCGGCCTGCGATCAGACCGGCTGGCAGCCGTTCCATCTCCTGGTCGAGGAGGCGGGACGGCTGATCGCCGCGGCCCCGCTCTACGTCAAGGGCCATTCCTACGGCGAGTATGTCTTCGACCATGGCTGGGCCGAGGGCTATCGCCGCGCCGGCGGTCGCTACTATCCCAAGCTCTTGTGCGCGGTCCCGTTCACGCCCGTGCCCGGCCCGCGCCTCCTGGCCGAGAGCGACCGCGCCCGTGCGATGCTGGTCGAGAGCCTGGTCGAGGTCACCCACCGCCTCGGCCTGTCCTCGCTCCACGTCACCTTCTGCACCGGGGCCGAGGCCGAGGAGCTGGGCCGGGCCGGGCTGCTGCTGCGCCAAGGCATCCAGTTCCACTGGGCGAACCAGGGCTATGCCGACTTCCAGGGGTGGCTCGACTCGCTCAAGAGCGCCAAGCGCAAGATGGTCCGCAAGGAGCGCGACCAGGTCCGTGCCGCCGGCGTGACGCTCGAGGCCGTGCATGGCGAGGCGCTCGACCGGCGTCTCCTCGACGAGTTCTTCCCCTTCTATCTCGCCACCGTCGACAAGCGCTGGGGCAACGCCTACCTGAGCCGCGACTTCTTCCGCCGTCTCGCCGCACCCGGGCTGCGCGACCGGGTCGTGCTCATGGTGGCCCGGCACGAGGGCCGGATGGTGGGTGCCGCACTCAATGTCCGCGGCACCGAGACCCTCTACGGCCGCCAGTGGGGCTGCCTTGAGGAGTTCCGGTTCCTGCATTTCGAGGCCTGCTACTATCAGGCGATCGAGTTCGCGATCCGCCATGGCCTCAAGCGCGTCGAGGCCGGCGCCCAGGGCGTCCACAAGCTGCACCGCGGCTATGCGCCGATCTGGACCCACAGCGCTCATCTGATCGTCGATCCCGGCTTCCGCGCCGCCGTCGCCCGCTTCCTCGCCAGCGAGCGCCGAGCGCAGGAGGACGAGATGACCGAGCTCCTGGCCAACCTGCCATATCGGCACGCCGACTGCGCCCTTTGACCCCATCGGGGTGATCGTGCACCGGTGACGGTCCGGCATGCGCGTCGGCGGCCGGAGCGTTGCCGCGCCGGCCGCCGGATCTCGCTGCGCGATCGATCGCGCGTCAGTTCATGCGCGTCGTCGAGGCATCGTCGGCCGTACGCGTCCAGTCGTCGATCTCGCGCTCCGCCTCGTCCTTGGCAATGCCGTAACGCTCCTGGATGCGGCCGGCCAGCTCGTCGCGCTTGCCCTTGACGAGCTCGAGATCGTCGTCGGTGAGCTTGCCCCACTGCTGGCGCACCTTGCCCTGAAACTGCTTCCAGTTGCCGGCGATGGTGTCCCAATTCATGCTCGATTCTCCCTTTCCGAAACTCGGCGACCGTCACGGTCGGCACGAGAGCAGAAGGGCTCGGCACGGCGCGAGGTTCCCGCGCTGCAATTCTAGGCGGCGCGTTTGCGCGCCATGGCCGCGAGCGCCCGGTGCTGGTGACGAAGGGCCGTGGCGGACCGCGTTGAGTCGCAGGGCGGCGGACGGGGCCTGCGAGGACGTGCGGGCTCCTGGGCTGGACCCGTCAGCTTGTCACCCAAACCGGCGCCACGGTCAAGGAATTCACACCTAGCACAACCGCAAGCGACGATCAGGGTCCGGCGATCGCGATGGATTCCGGGCGCTCCAGGAGGAGGCTCAGCATGAAGGCCACCGCGTACAGATAGAGCATGGTACGGGCGAGCATGGCTCGGCTCCCGGCTCGGGATCTGCGACGCTCGAACGGTAGCGGGCGCCCGTTTCGGGCGTATGCCAGGCAGGTTTCGGACGTCGCGGCGCTGGCGACAGGTGCCGCCGCCCGGCTACAATCACGCCCGCGCCTTCGGATGGAGCGGCGGATGGAACGACGGGTCGAGGAGGAAGCCGGGATCCGCATGACCGCGCGGATCCATGAGGTCGAGCCCGGGGTGATCGAGGCCGACTACACCATCGAGCCGCCCGAGGCGGCGGAGGCCGACGCCGAATATGTCCGGCGCTTCGCGACCGAGGCGGAGGCGCGGGCCTGGCTGCAGGCGATGGCCGGGGCGCACGGCGTCGATCCGACGGATCTCGTCTGGGTCCAGGACTGACGCGCCGGTAGCCCGGACGAGCGACAGACCCCAGCCGAGCGGGGCCTGCGGTGTCTGATTGATTACCAGCGCTCTCGGCTCAGGCATTTCCCGGAGGCGCTGAGACGCTGGCGCACACACGCGACGAGGAGCCGTCCGGGGTGGAGCACCGAATCGGGGCGAAGCAGGCCGAGGAGCCGCATGCCGCCTCCCCCGCGATCACCATGTCCCGTCGTCCGTCGTCGCGGTCGTGCTCGCGACGACGTGGGTGGTCGCGACGGACCACCCGACATAGAGTTGTCCCGTTCCGACGAAGACATGGCGGGAGGATCTCGTGAGACTAGGCGCAACACTG
>JBGAKU010000395.1:0-3415 GCA_044224255.1 Geminicoccaceae bacterium | reverse complement strand
GGCGATGTCATGGACCTCGCCGCCACCAAGCCGCCGATCCAGGTGACGAGCCTCGACTATGCCCGCCTCTCGGGCGTGGTCGAGGTGTTCCGGCGGAGCGGCCGCGAGCCGCTGGTCGATCTGCTGGCCGCCGAGCTCGACCGGGCCGAGCTGGTCGAGCCGGCGGCGGTCCCACCCGACGTCGTGACCATGCACTCGCGCGTGACGTTCGTCGACGACAGCGGCGAGGAGCGCACGGTGACGCTGGTCTACCCGGGCGAGGAGGACAGCCGGCAGGGCCGGATCGCCGTGGTCACGCTGATCGGCAGTGCTCTGCTCGGCCTGCAGGTGGGTGCGGCGATGTCCTGGCGGACCCTGGACGGCCGGACCAAGCGCCTGTCGGTGCTCGAGGTCACGCACCAGCCGGAGGCGCAGGGGCTCGACGGGGCGCCGGCCCGGGAGCATTCGGAGGTTGGCGCCCGAGCGTAGAGTGCTGGTGGCGGCGCCCTCGATCACCTTTGCTCCACGGTGCACGAAACCAGCCGGGCCGGGTTCAGCAGGGCTTGCCCGGCCCGCTGCGGGGCAAGCTCGGGGCCGATCCTAGTAGGGCACCACCAGGTTCGTCTCGCCGGTGTCGAGGACGAAGACCGCCAGCAGGCGCGCGGGCTCGGTCGAGCTCGCGTTCTTGCTGACGGCATGACGATCGCCAGGCACCTCGGACCAGCTCTCGCCGGCGCGGTACACCGTCTCCGGCCCGTCATTGACCTTGCTGACGATCGCCCCCTCGAGGACGGTCGCGTAGATGAACGCGGACGGAGGGTGGGTATGCGGCACCGACGAGCCGCCCGGCCCGTACTCGACCAGCACGCCCTTCACGCTTTTCCCCGGCACGTTGGGCAGCTCGTGCTCATAGACCAGGGTGACCTTGGCATTGTGGCTGCCATGAACTTCGATCTCGGCGGCGCTCGTCTGAGCATCGGCGGGCACACCGCCGATCGGACAGGCCGCCAGCGTCAGCGCGCAGAGGATCCGTCTCACCGTCATTTACCTCCCGTGTATCCGCTGAGCGGGTTCAGGCTTTCGCTGCTTGCCGGCGCAGCCATTCCTCGAGGCCGATCGTGCCGAGGCGCGCCTCGCCGAGCGGCACGAGCGAGTGCTCCTCGACGCGACCGCCGAAGTAGCGAGGGCCGATCGCGCCGTGGCGCGCGTCGCCGAGCGGCACGCGCGAGTGCTCCTCGACGCGACCGCCGAAGTAGCGGGCGTCGGGGTCGCTGACGACCTCGCGCGGATCGCCCACCGCTGGGCGTGAGCGCGCCGCGAACTCCGCGAGCGGCGCACGCTCCGGGCCGGCGATCTCGACGATGCCGTTGCGCGGCGCACCGAGGGCCACGTCGGCCACGATCGCGGCGACATCGTCGGCGGCGATGGGCTGGAACAGGCCGGGCGACAGCCTCACCACGCCACCGTCGGCGCCGGCTGCGGCGATGCCGCCGACGAACTCCATGAACTGCGTCGCGCGGACGATGGTATAGGGGATGCCGGACCCTTCGATCAGCGCTTCCTGGGCCACCTTGCCGCGGAAATAGCCGTTGTCCGGCATGCGGTCGGTACCGACGATCGACAGGGCGACGTGATGCCGGACCCCGGCGGCGGCCTCCGCCGCCAGCAGGTTGCGGCCCGAGGTCGTGAAGAACTCCAGCACCGCTTGGTCCTCCCACGACGGCGAGTTGGCGAGGTCGATCACCACCTCGGCCGCGGCCATGGCGTCCGCCAAGCCCTCGCCCGTGAGCACATTCACGCCGGTGCTGGGCGAGGCAGCCACCACGTCGTGGCCCCCCGCGCAAAGAATGGCTGCGACCTTGGCGCCGATGAGCCCGGTGCCACCAATGACGACGACTTTCATGACGCTCATCCTCGTTTGTCGTCGGCGAGCGCTACTGGCTCGTTTGCCGTCCAGCACGATGGAAGAAGTCGAAGCAGAATCTAGGCCGAGACTTGCCCTTTGGCAGTGGTCATCGGCATGATAGTCGTTGCCCGGGACTTATTGGTCAATGGGAACGACCGTTGGCGCCGGGCTCACGCGCAGCGAGAACGAAGGCCGCTCCGGTACCCACCGCGTCCGCGCGGCGCACCTACTCGTCGCGCACGCCCAGCTCGTCGAGATGGGCCAGCAGCATCGCCGGATCGTCATAGACCCGATAGGCGCCCGCGCGCTCCAGCTCCTCGGTGCCGTAGCCCCCCGAGAGCAGGCCGATGCCGAGCGTGCCGGCGCGGCGCGCGGCCAGCAGGTCCCAGACGCTGTCGCCGACCACGTAGACGCCGGCCGGGTCGACGCCCAGCCGGTCGATGCAGGCGAGGAACAGGTCGGGGTCGGGCTTGGCGTGGGCGACCATGTCGCGGGTGATGATCGGCACGCCGTCGGGCACGCCGAGCTTGGCGATCACCGGCCCCGCCGTCTCGAGCCGGCCGCTGGTGGCGATGCCCCAGGGGCAGCCGAGCTCGGTGAGCCGGCGCAGGAGGGCCACCGCCCCGGGCAGCGGCTGCACGTCGTGGCCCTGGCGGTTGTAGGCCTCGGCATGGCCGCGCCGCAGCCGCTCCAGCAGCTCCGGGTCGAACTCGCGCCCGGTCTCGCGCAGCAGCGCGCGGGTGAACAGCCCGCCGCTCATCCCGATCCGGCGATGGATGCGCCAGATCGACAGCTCGATCCCTTCCTCCAGCAGCGCGTGGTGCCAGGCCACGACATGCTGGTAGACGCTGTCGACCAGCGTCCCGTCGAGATCGAACACCAGGGCCATCCGCCGCGCGGCCATCGCCGGTCCTCCATTGCCGTTGGGGCTCTCCTACCACGGACGGGCGGTGACGGTCATGGGCGCGACAGGCTCCGGACCTCGGTGTAATCTCGACGCGATTGGTCGAGCGAGACAAACCCGTGACCAGCGTCCCGCGGATATTCATCTCCTATTCCCGCCAGGACGGCGCTGCGGCCGCCGCCGAGATCCGCGAGCGCCTGGCGGTCGAGGGCCTGTCCCTGTGGCAGGACCTGGTCGCCATGGAGGGCGGCCGCGACTGGTGGCGCCAGATCGAGGAGGCGATCACCAAGGCCGCATATCTGATCCTGCTGCTGACGCTGAAGGCGCTCGAATCTGAGGTCTGCGCCAAGGAATGGCGCTACGCCCGCCAGCAGGGCACCTACGTCGTCCCGCTCAGCGACGGCCCGTCCGGCAAGCTGGAGCTGCACCGCCTCGCCGGCTGGATGCGCCGCGCCGACATCGTCGACTTCCGCGTTCCCGAGCGTTGGACCTGGCTGGTCGGCAGGCTGAAGCAGCCGCCGCAGATCCGCCGCGTGCCGATGATGGCCGAGGCGCCGCCCTCGGACTTCGTGGCCCGCCCGGCCGAGTTCGCGAAGCTCAAGGCCGCCCTCCTCGACCCCGCCACC
>JBGAKU010000048.1:0-28005 GCA_044224255.1 Geminicoccaceae bacterium | reverse complement strand
CGTCGCGTTCCGGGATCCGCCGCCGAATTGCTGCCCATGCTTCAGCCCAGCACCAAAGCATTGGCGCAGATGCTTGCCGGCAATACCAAGATGTCCGGGCAGCTCGCGCATGCGCGTGGGGTGTTGGCCCAGGCCAATCGAATTGTTGACGAGCGCCTCGGGGTCCGGCTGCCGCCGGCGGCGCGGGTAGTGTTTTTCGAGCAGTTGGCGCTGCGGTAGCTGACCATCGCCGATGCGGAGGAAGCCGGGCTGGCGGCGGAAGCGCTGGCGGACGAGCCGGTCAAGCCGAAGGTCGTGGTCGACGCGGAACGGCTGCGCGAAGTCGCTCTGCGTCTGGCCACGGCGGAGCCGGCGCCGCAGGTCCCACTGGCCGCGGTCCATACCGAGCCCCCCGAAGACGCTGAGGCGCATAAGCACGACGATCAGCATTCCGGCTATGCGCCGTCACGCGGTCGGGGTGACTCCGGTCAACAGGAAGCGGAGCCGGCCGTCGGCACCGGTCCGCGACGGGAACGTCTGCGCCTCAAATCCGTTCAGCGTGCGGCACCTGAAGCCGACGGTTGAGCGGCGCCGCGGACTCTCTTCTGCTCGATTTCCTGGCCGAGGCCGCTTGGCAACCCGGTGCCGTTCGTCGTGATCGGCTGCGGTGACAATTTTGAATTTGTTCACCCGGACGATTGCACTATGATTCCTGGCGTAAGCTTGGTGTTGGGACGGCGCGAACCGCGTATGGCCGAGAAACCGACCGTTCAAAACGATGTACCAAAGGGCGATGTCGTCACCAAGACGCGCGCCAAGACGCAGCGTCCTTCGCTCTACAAGGTGCTGTTGCTCAACGACGACTACACGCCGATGGAGTTCGTAATTCACGTCCTGGAGCGGTTCTTTTCCAAGAACCGTGAGGATGCTACGCGAATCATGCTTCACGTGCACCACAACGGTGTCGGCATTTGCGGGGTATTCACGTTCGAGGTGGCAGAGACCAAGGTTGCCCAGGTGGTCGAGTTTGCCCGCCAGAACCAGCACCCGCTGCAGTGCACGATGGAGAAGGAGTGACGCGCACGGCTCGGTTGGCTACAACATCCAGCGGGCTCTCTCGAGGACGATAGGTGATGCCGATGCTCTCACGGACACTCGAGAAGACGTTGCGGCGGGCGCTGGCCCTCGCCAATGCCCGCCAGCATGAGTATGCGACTCTGGAGCATCTGCTCATGGCGCTCACCGAGGACCAGGACGCGCTGGCGGTCCTCAAGGCCTGCGCCGTCGATGCCGACCGGCTGCGCGCGAGCCTGATGGATTTCCTGGACCACGAGCTCTCCGGCCTCGCCGTCGAGGGCACCGTCGACGCCAAGCCCACCGCGGGTTTCCAGCGCGTGATCCAGCGGGCCGCGATCCATGTCCAGTCGTCCGGCCGGCAGGAGGTCACCGGCGCCAACGTGCTGGTGGCGCTGTTCTCCGAGCGCGAGTCGCACGCGGTGTTCTTCCTGCAAGAGCAGAACATGACCAGGCTCGACGCGGTGAACTACATCGCGCACGGTATCGCCAAGAAGGCCGGGATGAGCGAGGAGCGCCGCGTGCGTGGGGCCGAGGAAGCCGAGACCCAGGAGAAGAAGGAGCAGACGGAGGCGCTGTCCGCCTACTGCGCCAACCTCAACGTCAAGGCGCGCGAGGGGCGCATCGACGTCCTGATCGGCCGTGAGCACGAGATCGAGCGCACGATCCAGATCCTGTGCCGCCGCTCGAAGAACAACCCGCTGTTCGTGGGCGATCCCGGCGTCGGCAAGACCGCGATCGCCGAGGGCTTGGCGCTGCGCATCGTCCGGGGCGAGGTGCCCGAGGTGCTCAAGGATGCGATCATCTATGCGCTCGACCTCGGCGCGCTGCTCGCCGGCACGCGCTATCGCGGCGACTTCGAGGAGCGTCTGAAGGCGGTTCTCTCCGAGCTCGAGGCCAGCAAGCACGCGATCCTGTTCATCGACGAGATCCACACGGTGATCGGTGCCGGGGCCACCAGCGGCGGCTCGCTCGATGCGTCGAACATCCTCAAGCCGGCGCTGGCCAGCGGCGATCTGCGCTGCATCGGCTCGACCACCTACAAGGAGTTTCGCAACTACTTCGAGAAGGATCGCGCCCTGGTCCGCCGGTTCCAGAAGATCGACATCCCGGAGCCGACCGAGGACGAGACCGTGAAGATTCTCGAGGGGCTGCGCCCGAGCTTCGAATCCCATCACCAGGTGCGCTACACCGCCGGCGCGCTGGACGCCGCGGTCAAGCTGTCGACCCGCTACATCCACGACCGCAAGCTGCCGGACAAGGCGATCGACGTGATCGACGAGGTGGGTGCGGCGCAGATGCTGCGGCCGACCCACCTGCGCAAGAAGACCATCAAGGCGCGCGACATCGAGGAGATCGTCGCCAAGATGACGCGCGTGCCGATCAAGACGGTCACCGCCCGCGACCGGGAGTCGCTGCGCACGCTGGACGAGGACATCAAGGCGGCCGTGTTCGGCCAGGATCAGGCGATCGAGGCGCTCGCCGCCGCGATCAAGCTCAGCCGTGCCGGCCTGCGTGACCCGATCAAGCCGATCGGCTGCTACCTGTTCTCCGGCCCGACCGGCGTCGGCAAGACCGAGGTCGCCAAGCAGCTCGCCAAGGTGATGGGGGTCGAGCTGATCCGCTTCGACATGTCCGAATACATGGAGCGGCATGCCGTCTCGCGGCTGATCGGGGCTCCCCCAGGCTATGTCGGGTTCGACCAGGGCGGCCTGCTCACCGACGCGGTCGACCAGCACCGCCACGCGGTCCTGCTGCTGGACGAGATCGAGAAGGCGCACCCCGACGTCTTCAACATCCTCCTGCAGGTGATGGACTACGGCAAGCTGACCGACAACAACGGCAAGACCGTCGACTTCCGCAACATCATCCTGATCATGACCACCAATGCCGGCGCCTCGGACATGAGCCGGCCGGTGATGGGCTTCGGCCAGGCGGTCGAGCGCGAGGGCGACGACGCCGAGGCGATCAAGCGCCTGTTCACGCCCGAGTTCAGGAACCGGCTCGACGCGGTGATCGCGTTCAAGGGCCTGTCGCCGGCGATCATCCGCAACGTGGTGCAGAAGTTCGTGCGCGAGCTCGGCGCCCAGCTCGCCGACAAGCGGGTATCAATCGAGCTCGACGAGGCCGCGGCCGAATGGCTGGCGGAGAAGGGCTACGATCGGCTCTACGGCGCCCGGCCCCTGGCCCGGGTGATCCAGGACCGGATCAAGCGCCCGCTCGCCGACGAGCTGCTGTTCGGCAAGCTGGCCAAGGGCGGCAAGGTCTACGTCACCATCTCCGGCGACGAGCCGGTGTTCCACATCGCACCAGCCGGCGACACGCCTCTCCTGCCGGCACCCGAGGATGGCAGCGACGAGGACACCGGCGAGGACGTGCTCGAGCCCGTGGGCTAGGGTTCGTTTTCAAAGCCAGCGCCGTATCGCGGCGAGCTGGACGAAGGCGAGCTTGTCGTAGCGGGTCGCTATCCGGCGATACTCCTTCAACCGGCCGACCACGTTCCGCTCGCGATGCAGTTCTCGCAGTGGGCCGCCATGAGCATCCGCACACGCCCGGCGACCGAAGCCGACAGACCTTTCCTGTCGTGGCTGGAGGAGGCGTGCATGCGGGAGTACGCCGTCGAGTTGTGGGGAGCGTGGCGGCCCAGACCTCCCGATGAGCAAGCGCTGGACGGGTGCCGCATCATTGTCGAAGGCGAAGAGAGTATCGGGTGCATGACGACGATCGCGCATCCGGATCATATCTGGGTCGACCAGCTATACATATCGCCGAGATTTCAGAGGAAAGGCATCGGCTCGACGGCGCTGCGCATGATTCTGTCGGAAGCGGCGGCGATGGGGGTTTCTGTCAGGCTGAGCGTTATCGCGACCAATCCTGCGATCGATTTCTACCTGTCACATGGGTTGCGCATTCATGAAGAAACATCTGAGCGAAGAATCATGACCATTTGATGCGAGACGATCGGATGACCGCGACGCTGCGCCAGCGGGTGTCGCCCATGTCGACCGCCCAGGCCAGGAGCGGCTTTGAACACGAAACCCGGCGCGGGCTCAGCCCGGGACGAGCTCCGGGGCGTGCTCGACCGCGAAGTTGACCGAGTTGGCGATGAAACAGCGCCGATGCGCCTCCTCGTGCAGGTGGCGCGCACGCTCGAGGTCGGCGCCGGCCGCCAGGGTGACGCGCGGCTTGAGGATGACGCGCTCGAACTTGGCGACGGCCGGCCCGGCCTCGACCATGATCCCCTCTGCCCGGTCGAGATAATCGGTCACGACGATGCCCGCGTCGGCGCACAGATGCAGGTACCACAGCATGTGGCAGGCCGAGAGCGAGGCGACCAGCAGCTCCTCCGGATTCCAGTGCGCGGGGTCGCCGCGGAATGCCGGATCGGACGATCCCGGCAGGGCCGGCTTGCCGGGGGCGCGGATCTCGTGCTCGCGGCCATAGGCAGTGTAGCCGGAGGTGCCGGTGCCCCGGTTGCCGGTCCAAGCCGTCTCGAGCCGGTAGCGGTGCTCCTTGGCCATCGGGCTCTCCTCGCTCAGGGCCGGGCAGACTGTGGCCTCGGCTCCGCCGGCGCAAGAGGCCGTGCTGCGACCAAGGCTGCAAGGACCAGGGCCAGAGCTGCCGCAACGGCGGTCGCGGCGAAGCCGCCGTGCGGATAGAGGATGCCGGCCGTGCCGGTGCCCAGCATCGCGCCGAGATAGGTGACGGCACTGTTCAGGCCGAGCACCGCCCCGCGCTGGTCCGGCCGGATCGAGGCCAGCAAGAGGATCAGCGTGTTCAGCCCGAGATGGTTCGCGAAGCCCCACAGGCCGGTGATCGAGGCCGCGGCCCATAGGCCCGTGGCGCTCCCGGGGACCAAAGCGAGATAGATCAGGGCGATGGCGAGCAGGGTCAGGGGAAAGACCCGGCGTGGGCCGACCCGGTCGAGCCAGCGGTCGGCGAGGCTCGCCAGCCCGAACCCGATCCCGTAGGTCAGCACGACGAGGCCAGCCGCCGCCGCCGACACGCCGAGCGTCGCGCGCAGATGGTCGCCGAGGAACGCGTACACGCCGTAGAAGGCGCTCATATAGGCGAGGCAGATCACCAGCAGTGCCGGGACGCCGCGATCGCCGAGCGGTGCGAGCGGCCCCCGGCGCGGGGCGGGCGGGACGCGGGCGTCGGGCAGGCGCAGCGTACCGACGAGCGCGCCGGCCGCCAGGCAGGCCAGGAGCAGGAAGGGCATGCGCCAGCCGGCGAGATCCGACGCCAGCGCCGCCAGCGGGACGCCCGCCACCAGCGAGACCGACCAGCCGGTCAGCACCCGACCCAGGGTCTCCGCCTCGCGGCCCGGTGCCGCCAGCCCGGCCGCCAGGGCATAGATCGACGGCAGCACCACGCCGGCACCGAGCCCCGCCACCGCCTGGGCGAGGACGAGGACCGGCCAGCGCGTGGCGGCGGCGCTGAGCAGCGTGGCGAGGAGCAGGGCCGTCATCCCGCCCAGCAGGGCGGTGCGACCGCCGACGCGGTCGATCCAGGGTGCGAGGAAGAACGCCGACAGGGCCGTCGCACCGCCATAGGCGGCGAGCGCGTAGGACACCGTGACGGGCGAGGTGCCGAGGCCCGCGGCCACGTCGCCCAGGATCGGGCTGAGCACGAGCGAGTTCGAGCCGGTGACGGCGATGCCGGTGGTGAGGATGAGGATCTGGCCACGCATGGCTATTCGCTTGATGATCTACGGAAGATCATAAAAATGGCCGAATGACATTCGATCGCAATGGAAATGCTGCGTCATGCCGGAAGATTCGAATCCGGTTCGGTCGGGAGCTGGGGCGGGCGTTGCCCTGGACCGGCTCGACCGAACATTGTTGGGCATTCTCGCCGAGGATGCGAGCCTGAGCTACGCCGAGCTCGGCAAGCGCCTGCATCTCTCCCCGGCGGCAGTCCACGAACGGGTCAAGCGGCTGCGCCGCGACGGCGTGGTCATGGGCACCGTGGCGCGGCTCGACGGCGCCAAGGCGGGTCGCCCGCTGCTCACCTTCGTCCATGTCGATACCAAGGGCTGGGGCAAGAGCCAGTCCATGCTGGCGCTGGCCGATCTGCCCGAGGTCGAGGAGATCCACGCCGTGACCGGCGACGCCTGCCTGATCCTCAAGGTGCGCACCGAGGGCACCCAGGCGCTCGAGGACTTTCTCGCCCGCATCTATGCGATCGAGGGCGTGCGCGGCACCCGCAGCTATGTCGTGCTCAGCAGCCATGTCGAGCGCGGGCCGCGGCCCGCCTGAGGCGCGGTCACGTTCCGTGGCTACGGTCGTAGCGGCTGGGCGCGGGCGGCTGCCAGCCGGCGAGCGCGCCGGCGGCGGGCCGCAGGATCTCGACCCGCAGCGGGTGGCAGGTGGCGACATCGGAAGAATGCTCGGCCGAGCAGTCGCCACCGGGGCAGGCCGACAGCGCGCCGAGCAGGTCGATCTCGGCGAACAGCTCGAGATGGTCGCCGGCGCGGGCAGGGCTCGCCTTCATGAAGTACTGCCCGGTGTCGGCCGTGAAGCCCGTGCACATGAAGACGTTGAGCACGTCGTGCACGTGCGGCTCCGCGTCGCGCAAGGAGAGGCCCGTCTCGGCCGCGAGCGCGCAGGTCAGGTTCGAGTGGCAGCATTGGTGATAGGTGCCGCCGGTCAGGAGGCGATGGGTGTAGGGATCGCAGCGTGTCCCGATCACGTCGTGCACCCGCCCGCCGAACTCGTCGACGCCGTACCAGCCGAGCGTATCGTGGGTGATGGTCGCCATCGGCCGTAGGTAGGGAAAGCAGGACCAGAGCCGGTCCCCGACCGAGACGTGCGTGCCGTGCAGCGCCCTGGTCTTGCCGGAGTAGAAGCGCTCGGCGAGGTCGGCCGCTTCCCACAGATTGAGGTCGCCCACCTGCGAGCCCTCGTCGCAATGGATGCGGAAGAAGCAGCCGGCGGGCACGCGAAAGCAGCGCGCCTCGCGCGCCGGCACGACGACCTCCGCGACGCGGGTGAGCTGCCGCCGCGCCGCCTCATAGAGGGCGAGGTCGGGTCGGGGCAGCGTGTCCGGCGGGTAGCAGATCACCGGCCGCACCGCGCGCCGGGCATCGGCATCGGCGGGCGCGCAACCGGTGGGACTCGAGCTGCTCATCGGGGCCTCGTCGCAGAGGAGATGCCCCAAGCTGTACCCGCACGCCGGCGCCCTGCAATGGCGAGGGTACCGTCAACCGCATGAGCGCGCGCGGCCTTGCCGGGAGTCTCACCCGATCAGTGTCGTCGACCCGAGGGGAGGGCCTGGCTCAGCTCGGCTGCGCGGTCGGGCGGATCAGGATCTCGTTCACGTCGACATCCTCGGGCTGCTCGATGGCGAAGGCGATGGCACGGGCGATCGCGGCGGCCGGGATCGCGATCGTGCGGTACTCGTCCATGCGCTGCTTGATCTCGGGGTCGGAGATGGTGCCGGTGAGCTCCGACTCGACGGCACCGGGCGAGACGATGGTGACGCGGATGCTCGCCCCCACCTCCTGGCGCAGGCCTTCGGAGATCGCGCACTGCATGTTTGGTGCCGGAGTAGACCGCCAAGGTCGGCGCCACGCGATGGCCGGCGACGGAGGAAAGGTTGATCACGTGGCCGCTGCCCTGGGCCGCGAACAGGGGCAGCACGGCGGCGATGCCGTAGAGCACGCCCTTGATGTTGACGTCGATCATCCGGTCCCACTCCTCGACCTTGAGCTGGTCGAGGCGCGAGAGCGGCATCAGGCCGGCATTGTTGATGATCACGTCGACCCGGCCGAACCGATCCCTGGCGAAGGCGACGAGACCGGCGACATCGGCGCGGTCGGTGACGTCGACCGTGCGAAAGGCGACCGTGCCGCCGCCGGCGGCGATGGCTTCCAGCCGATCGGCGCGGCGGGCACCCAGGACGACCTTGGCGCCCTGGGCGGCGAGGTGACGGGCGGTCGCCTCGCCGATGCCGCCGCTGGCGCCGGTGACGATCACGACCTTGTCGGCGATGCCGGACATGCTGCTCTCCTTCGTCAGGCCAGGACGACGCAGGCTCAGGCCTTGTCGGCGTCGGTCGACATCGACAGCTCCCGCCAGGCGGCGGCCTCCTCGGCGACCCGGCGGTTCTTGTCGGCGATGCGCGCCAAGGCGTCGCTGCCGAGGGGCAGGCGCAGCGGTGGGCGCTCGGCCGCGGCCAGGGCCAGGATCGCCTTGGCGAGCTTCGCAGGATCGCCCGGCTGGGCGTGGTTGAGATCCTCGGCCAGACGCCGCGTGGCGCCGACCGTGTCGCCATAGTCCGCGATCTCGGCTGCCACCGCGAGCGAGCGCTCGTCGAGGAAGTCGGTGCGGAAGAAGCCCGGCTCGACCACGGTGGCGTGGATCCCCAGCGGCGCCAGCTCTGCGGCCAGGGCCTCGGTCAGCCCCTCCACGGCGAACTTGGTGGCGCCGTAGACCCCCCAGCCGGGATAGGCCGCATAGCCGCCGAGCGAGGAGAAGTTGATGACGTGGCCGGAACGCTGCCGGCGCATCTGCGGCAGGACCGCACGGGTGACGGCGAGCAGCCCGAACACGTTGGTGGCAAACAGCCGCTCGACCTCGGGGTCCTGCGCCTCCTCGACTGCCCCCAGAAGGCCGTAGCCGGCATTGTTGACCAGGACGTCGATCCGGCCGAAGCGCTTGAGGGCCGCGGCCACGGCGGCCTGGGCCTGATCCTCGCGCACAACGTCCAGCGCCACCGCCAGCAGGTTCGGCTGGCTGCCGAAACGCTCGGTAATCGCCTTGGGGTCGCGGGCGGTGGCGACGACGGCATCCCCCGCGGCCAGCGCCTCGGCCGTGATCAGGGCCCCGAAGCCGCGCGATGCGCCGGTCATACCAACCGTCCTAGATATCGACCGTTCTCGCCCATGTTCGGGTGGTGATGGAGCGAATTTGGCCGGGGATGGCACGAAGGCGGTTCCAGGCGTCGCAGCACGCGTCGACGATCGCTTGGTAGTCGGCAAAGACTCGGCTGTTGAGGAAGTTGTGCTTGAGGAACTGCCAGAGATTCTCGATTGGATTCAGCTCGGGGCTGTAGGGCGGGAGTGGCAGCAGGGTGAGGTTCTCGGGCACCACCAAGGCCCTGGCGCCATGCCAGCCGGCTTGGTCGAGGATGACCACGGCGTGGGTCTGGGCGTCGATCTGACGGGCGATCTCGGCCAGATGCAGGTTCATGGCCGCGGTGTCGACCTGCGGCAGGACCAGGGCGGCAGTCTTCTCGGCTGCCGGGCAAACGGCGGCGAAGAGATAGGCGGCGGCGTAGCGCTGGTCCTTGGGCTGTCGCGGGCGACTGCCGCGCCGCGCCCAGCATCGGCAGCGCCGATGCTCCGTCTGCACCGCAGCGGGCGCGCGGGCGCGCCCGAGGGGCGGGTCAACGCGCCTTTCTGGCCGATCCGGCTCTCGTCTTGGAACCAGATCTCGAGCCGCTTGCCGCGCGCCTGCTCACCGACGGCGACCGCGATTAGGTCAGGCAGCTCATAAGCGCTAAGATAAGGCATGGATCGCGACGGCGAGTTGTGGGGTTCGTCGTCGCGGCGGCTCGGCCAGGACGCGGCGCAGGCGGGCGAGGTGGTCGAGGATGGTGGCGAGCGCCGGGGCGTCGAGCAGGGCCGCGCCCGGTCGACGGTGGTGGAGCAGCGCGCGAGGCGCCAGGAGCGAGGGCGGCGACGATCAGCTTGGCGCCGCGCAGGACCAAAGCCGGTGAGGCTGCCGCCGGCCGGTGGCGCGGCGCTCGTGGCCACGATGTGCTTGGCGAACACCGCGAGCCTTGTTGCCGCGGCAGGTCTTCGCGCGATAACAGTCGAACTCCTCCAGGCCCATCTGGCAGTGACCTTCATGAAGGCGACGGCTTCGATCGGCCAGTGCAGGCGGTAGAGGGCTGCCAGGAGGCGCGTCGGCGGGCCTGGACACCGGCCGCATTGAGGTCATCAGCATGAAGTAGGCGGCGGCCGCGATCTGCTTGGGGTAGGCGCGGCGGATGTCCGGCCGCGCGGAGCTGGTGCGCGCGGCCCGCGCGCGATGGCCCGCTCGGCCGCAGCGGGCGGCTCAGTCCCCTTTGATCGAGCCGGCGGAGCGCCGGAGACCAGCTTCCAGCCGCGTGGGCACCCGCACCGGCAGGCACCAGCGGCGGCCGGCCATCGTCGGTCAGCGCCGAGCGGACGCCCTGCAGCGTAGCCGCTGACATCCCGCCGGAGGTCGTCACGGCCAAGGGCCGATGGCGTCGGCCTGATGCCCGTCCGCTTCCAGCAGCCGGCTGGCGTGACGATCAGCCCGCGAAGATCGGCAATGGCCGCCTCGCGGAGATAATGGAAGCACGCCCGTGGCCTTGGGCAGGGCCATCTGGACGGCCACCAGCGGACAGAATGCGGCCCGGCGCTGCACCACGCCGACGACCGGCACGCCCATCGCCGCGCCGCCGGTCAGCTCGAGCGCAAGGTCAGCGGCCGTGGTCGCCGAGAGCGCGAACGGGCGAGCAGGACAGACCGGACAGGCGGCCTTGACGCCAAGGCCGGCGATGCCGATCCCGGGCTGCAAGCCGTCGACCAGCCGCACCCGTCCAGGCGCAAAGCGGCACCGCCACCCCGTCCGCGAGCGCCACCAGCTCCTTCGACAACAGGTCGCGCACCAGCCAGCCCAGCCACCTTGCGCCCCTGCAGAGCGCGGTAGAGCAGCGGCACGTCCGAGTGCTCACGGTAGCGCAGCACCCACCAGCGCGATCACGTCGAGGCCGAACCGTGCTGCGCAGCACGAGGGCTCAGCCGCTTCCGGCCGGTAGGGCCAGTGGTAGTGGCGCAGCCAGCATGCTCGCAGCGACACACCCCGCCGCAGGCGCAGCAGCCCGACATTCCTGCGCCGAGCCCTCGAGATCGTAGCGGATCTCCCGCAGCCGCGCCAGCAGGCTCGGCCATTCCACCCCCGCCGCCCCCAGCATCGCCGCGCTCCTCACCAGACCATACCGGCCCGGCGACGGAACCACCTCCGCACATCACACCACAAGCCTTATCTTAGCGCCTATGGTCAGGCAGCTTTTTTTGAGCTCGGCTTGCGTTTCGGGAGCGGATCTGGGGTGCTGGGGCCGCGCCGAGATCCGGGTGAAGCCGAGCGCCGCGACCAGCTTGCCCATGCCCCGCTCCTGGTAGCGGACGCCGAACCGCCGCTCGACCAGGCCACACAGATCGACCAGCCGCCAGCGCGCCACGCCATCCAGCGCCAGATCGGGGCCGCTCTCCAGGCAGCCACGCAACTCGTCGAGCTGCGCCGCGCTCAGCCGGCGCTGCCGCCCCGGCGCCTTACGTTCGACCAGCCCATCCGGGCCGGCGACGTTGAAGCGATGCACCCAGTCGCGCAAGGTTTGGCGGTCCATGCCGGTGCTGCGGGCCGCGTCCGCGCGGTTGGATCCCTCCAGCACCAGCGCGATCGCCAAGAGCCGACGCGCCTGGTCCGGCGTCGCCGCCGCCCTCGCCCGCTCCCGCACCGCGGTCGCCGTCAGATCCGTTCGGACCGCCACCGTCATCCGCGCCTCCATCCCCAGCGCGGCCACCGACAGCATGTCTCAACAAAATGGGGAATTCACAAACGAGTCAGCAACTTGGACGGCTGGTATTACGCCTTGCGCGAGGGCACTCACGTTGACGCGCTGATGATGGCTCGGCTGCGGTTGGGCTGAGCGGCGCAATCCACGGGCTCGAGCACGGGATCATTGCCCGACGACCGTGCGCCCTCGCCCTGCCTCAGAGCAGTGTCTCGAGCGGATAGCCGTCGAAGCGCTTGACCCGATCGAGCACGACATGGCTGCTGATGTGGGCGACACCCGGCCCTTCCTTGAGCAGCCGATCGCTGCGGGCGTGATAGACCTCGAGGCTGGGGCAGACGAAGCGCAGGAAGTAGTCGACCATCCCGCTCACCTTGTGGCAGGCGACGATCTCGGGCATCTCCCGCGTCGCCGCCTCGAATTGCGCGAAATCCTCGGGCGCGTGGTTGCGCAGGGTGACCGCGGCCAGCACGTCGACGTGCCGGCATAGCTTGTCCAGTGCCAGCATCGCCATGTAGCGCGCGATCACGCCGTGCTTCTCGAGCCGGCGCACGCGCTGCAGGCAGGGGCTCGCCGACAGGCCTACCGCTTCGGCCAGCTGGTTGTTGGGCAACCGCCCGTCCCCCTGGAGCCGCGAGAGGATCTTGAGGTCGACCTGATCGAGCTTGCACTCCGTGCCCACGTCCCGCTCTCCATCGGCTGCGCCGCCGCAGCCAGGACGGGCTGCTCCGGCAGATGCTGCGTCCGCCCACGCTGATGATGGCAGGCAATTTCGCCGCCAGGTTCAACTTCGGCAACTCCTGACGACATGCCTGCGCTATAGGCATGGGTGCGCACCGCAGATGGGTTGATGAGGCGCGCGGGGAGGTAGAACGATGGCGGAACAACCGTCGCCGCTGCCGCGGCTGTTCCGCCGCAAGCCGGTGCAGGCGCTGGTCGAGGAGACCGCGGACGACCCCAAGCGTGGTCACCTCGAGCGCACGATCGGTCCGTTTCAGCTCACCATGTTCGGCGTCGGCGCCACCATCGGCACCGGCATCTTCATCGTCCCCACGACTGCGGTGCCGAAGGCCGGGCCGGGTTGATAGGGGTGAAGATTGTTCAGCACCACTCGGTGAAGTAGGAGGTTAGCGCCCATGTCCGCACCCGCCTTGCCGGCGTCCTTGCCCCTTGGTGAACAGCTCAAGCGCCGTAAGCCGATCGTCTTTCGGCACCACCACCACCCCGGCGAGGAGCTCGCGCGCAACCTCACGACGTTCCAGCTGATGATGTTCGGCGTCGGCGCCACGGTCGGCACCGGCATCTTCTTCGTCCTCAGCGAGTCGGTGCCCGAGGCCGGACCGGCGGTCATCCTCAGCTTCCTCATCGCCGGGCTTGCCGCGGGGCTCTCCGCACTGTGCTACGCCGAACTCGCGAGCGCGATCCCGGTCAGCGGGTCGACCTACTCCTACGCCTACCACGCGATGGGCGAGCTCGTCGCCGTCATCATCGCGGGGTGCGTGCTCCTGGAGTACGGCGTGGCAACCGCGGCCGTCGCGGTCGGCTGGAGCGGCTATTTCAACGAGCTGCTCAACTCGACCCTGGGCTTCCAGATCCCCACGGCGCTCTCGACGTCGTTCATCCCCGGCGAGGACGGTGCGGCGACCGGTGGCCTGATCAACCTCCCGGCCGTCGTCCTCGTCTTCCTCTGCATGTTCCTACTGCTCCGCGGGGCGACGGAGTCGGCGCGGCTCAACGCGATCATGGTGCTCATCAAGCTCGGTGTGCTTGTCCTGTTCGTCATTATCGGCATCACCGCCTTCAACGCCGACCACTTCGGCAATTTCTTCGGCTCCGGGCTCGGTGGGATCACCGCGGCGGCCGGGACGATCTTCTTCTCCTTCATCGGTCTCGACGCCGTCGCGACCGCCGGTGAGGAGGTCAAGGATCCGCAGCGGGCGCTCCCCCGCGCCATCGTCGGCGCGCTCGTCATCGTCACGACGGTCTACATCCTCGTCGCATTCGCCGGGCTCGCGGCCAAGCACCCGGACTGGTTCAGCGGCCCTGAGGCGCAGAGCGCCGGCCTCTCCCAGATCCTCAACGACGTCACCGGCTCGACGATCTGGGGCACGGTCCTCGCGGCCGGCGCCGTGATCTCGATCTTCTCGGTCACCCTCGTCTCGCTCTACGGCCAGACCCGCATCCTCTTCGCGATTGGCCGCGACGGGCTCGTCCCGAAGCGCTTCACCGAGGTCAACCCGCGCACGCTCGTGCCGAGCTACAACACTGTCGCCGTGGCGATCGTCGTCGCGATCATCGCCGGGCTCGTGCCGGCCGACTACCTATGGGACACCGTCTCGATCGGCACTCTCATCGCTTTCTCGGTTGTCTCCGTCGGCATCATCGTGCTCCGCAACAGCCACCCCGACCTCGATCGGCCATTCAAGATCCCGGGCTACCCCGTGACGCCGATCCTCAGCGTCCTGGCCTGCCTGTGGATCCTCATTCAGCTCCCGCTCATCACGTGGATCATCTTCGGCGTCTGGACGGCCATCGTCCTCGCCTTCTACGCCCTCTACGGGCGACACCATGCGGTGCTCAACCACGTCACCGACCTCGAGGAGATCGCCGAGCCGCGCGGGGACGAGGAGGACTGATGATGACCTTCCTCGTCGGCTACAGCCCGCACAAGGACGACCTCTGCGCGCTGGACCTCGCTTGCCAGCTCGCCCGCTCCGACCGCGGCTCGGTCCACGCCGTGAGCGTCGTCCCCCAGGGGTGGCCCACCCCGGTCGCAGGAGACACCGACCGCGAGTTCGAGCAGTGGGCCGCGGCGAAGGGGGCCGAGTCGGCCGCCGAGGCCGCCGAGCACCTCGCCATCCACGGCGATGTGCCGAGCGAGGCGACGTGGGTCGCGGGGCGCTCCGTGCCCCAGGCCCTCCTCGACCGCGCGAAGGCGCTCGGCGCGGACCTCGTCGTCGTCGGCTCCGGCGAGGAGGTCGCCCACGGTCAGGTCGGCATCACGAGCAAGACCGACCGGCTCCTGCACTCCTCCGAGGTGCCGATCGCCATCGCCCCGCGCGGCTACCATGCGGAGCCCGGGTCGACCGTCAGCCGGATCACCCTGGCCTTCCGGGGCGACGATGCGACGTGGAGCCTGCTCGGCCAGGTGGCCCAGATCGCCCGCCGCATCGGCACGTCGCTGCGCGTGGTCACCTTCGCAATCCGCTCGCGGACGATGTATCCTCGCAGGGTCAGCGGCGCTGAGGACATGGTGCTCGCCGCATGGATCGAGAAGGCCCGCGCCGACCAGGTCGAGGTCGCCGCGCACCTGCGGGGGCTCGGCTTCACCGACGAGACCCTCAGCCTCGAGGTGGCCGTGGGGCGCAGCTGGGGCGTCGCCATGGACTCCCTCGACTGGACGCGTGGTGACGTGCTCGTCGTCGGGTCGAGCTCCACGCATCTACTGAGCCGGGTCTTCCTCGGCTCGAGCGCGGCCAAGATCGTCCGGCACTCCCCCGTGCCCGTCGTCGTCGTACCTTGATCACTCGCCCCAACCACCATCACGGGGTCATCTACCACCTCGCTCAGCGAAGCGGTCGGAGGGCTGCGTCGTCGTGAGCCTGCGGACGACACCGACCCCGGGGTAGCAACTGGCCGAATGGGAGCAGTGGCTGGAAGGCAAGGGCGCGACGGGCAGGCCGGTGCCGGCGCCCGCCTTTGCCAATCCGTTGCCTGCAGGCTACCGTCTCGGTATCGAAGCCGCCGGCTGAGCGGCCGAAAGTACCTGCTGCGGGATGGGCTTCCGGCCGTACTGGGCATGTAGGGCCTGCCCGACCGATCGAACGATCTCTTTGGGGGAGAGGACCGGGCATGGTCTTGGATATCATCGTAGTGCTCATCTACTTGGCGGCCATGGTCGCGGTCGGCTGGATCGGCATGCGCCGGGCGCGCACGACCGAGGACTATCTCGTCGCGGGCCGCCGCCTCGGCCCCGGCTTCTACATGGGCACGCTGTCCGCCGTGGTCCTCGGCGGCGCCTCGACGATCGGCACGGCAGCACTCGGCTACCGGTTCGGCATCTCGGGCATGTGGCTCGTCGTCATGCTCGGGCTCGGCATCATCGTGCTGAGCGCGTTCCTGGCCGGGCCGCTCACCAGGCTCGGCGTCTACACGGTCTCGCAGATGCTCGAGCTGCGCTACCAGGCCTCGGCGCGCCTGATCACCGGGGTTCTCATGAGCATCTACGCCCTGATGATCGCGGTCACGTCGACGATCGCGATCGGCTCGGTCGTGGACGTCATGTTCGGCATCCCGCGCATCCCGGCCATCCTCATCGGCGGCGGCATCGTCGTCCTGTACTCCGTGATCGGCGGCATGTGGTCGCTCACCCTGACCGACATCGTGCAGTTCCTGATCATGACCGTCGGCGTGTTCCTGATCCTTCTCCCCCTGGCGATCGGGCAGGCCGGCGGGCTCGAGGGCATGCAGGCGGCATTGCCGGCGAGCTATTTCGACCTGGGCGCCATCGGCTTCGACCGGATCTTCACCTACTTCCTGATCTACTTCTTCGGCATCCTCATCGGCCAGGACATCTGGCAGCGCATCTTCACCGCCCGCAGCGCCAGCGTCGCCCGCGTCGCCGGAATCGGGGCCGGGATCTACACCCTGTTCTACGGGCTCGCGATCGCTCTGATCGGGGCCGCCGGCAAGGTGTTCCTGCCCGAACTCGAGAGCGCCGACAGCGCGTTCGCCGCGATCACCCAGAACGCCCTGCCGGCGGGCCTGCGCGGGCTCGTCCTCGCCGCAGCGCTCGCCGCGATCATGTCGACGGCCAGTGCCGGGCTGCTGGCCTCGTCGACGCTCCTTCTGGAAGATCTCTACGAGCGCTTCTTCAAGCGGGAGGCGGGTGAGCACCTCGCCGCGAATCGCCGGGCCACGCTTCTGGTCGGCGTGGCGGTGCTGATCATCGCCTGCCTGGTCAACGACGTCATCGGCGCCCTCACGGTCGCCTACAACCTCCTCGTCGGCGGTCTCCTGGTCCCGATCATCGGCGCCTTCGTGTGGCGGCGCGCCACTGGAGCCGGCGCTCTGGCCGCGATCGCGACGGGTGGTGCGGTCGTCGTGATCTTCATGCTCAAGGACGGGCTGCTGGCCGACTCGCCGATCTATTTCGGGCTGCTGGCGAGCTTGGTCGCCTACGTCGTCGTGAGTCTGCGGACCACACCGACCCCGGAGCAGCAACTGGCCGCGTGGGAGCAGCGGCTGGAAGGCAAGGGTGCGACGGAGCAGGCGGCGCCGGCGCCGGCCTTTCATTGAGCTAGGGGGAGGGACCCAGCGTGACGACCCGGTTGAACCAGCCGCTCGGCGGCAACGAGATGCCCCGCTTCGGCGGCCCCGGCACGATGATGCGGCTGCCGGCGAAGGCCACCGCCGAGGGGCTCGATGCCTGCTTCGTGGGCGTGCCCATGGACATCGGCACCTCCAACCGCAGCGGCACCCGCTTCGGCCCGCGCCAGATCCGTGCCGAATCGGCCTTGATCCGCCCCTACAACATGGCGACCCGGGCGGCACCGTTCGACAGTCTCCAGGTCGCCGACATCGGCGACGTGGCGACCAACCCCTATGACCTGAAGAAGTCGGTCGACCTCATCACCGCGGCCTATGGCGAGATCCTGCGGCAGGGCTGCCGCCCGCTCACCCTCGGCGGCGACCACACCATCGCCCTGCCGATCCTGCGGGCGATGGCCAAGCAGCACGGCCCGGTCGGGCTGATTCACGTCGACGCCCACGCCGACATCAACGACACCATGTTCGGCGAGCCGATCGCCCACGGCACGCCGTTCCGGCGCGCGGTCGAGGAAGGCCTCCTGGACTGCCGCCGGGCGATCCAGATCGGGCTTCGCGGCTCGGGCTATGCGGCGGACGATTTCGACTGGCCGCGGCAGCAGGGCTTTCGCGTCGTGCCGGTCGAGGAGTGCTGGCACAAGTCGCTGACGCCCTTGATGGCCGAGGTGCGCGCGCAGATGGGCACAGGGCCGGTCTATCTGAGCTACGACATCGACAGCCTCGACCCGGCCTATGCGCCGGGTACCGGCACGCCCGAGATCGGCGGGCTGAGCGTGATCCAGGGCCTGGAGATCGTGCGCGGCTGCCGCGGGCTGGACCTGGTCGGCTGCGATCTGGTCGAGGTCTCGCCACCCTACGATCCGACCGGCAATACGGCTTTGGTCGGCGCCAACCTGCTGTTCGAGATGCTCTGCGTGCTGCCCGGCGTCGAGTACCGGCAATGAAGGGAGGAGACGACACCATGACCATCGAGCGGATCGACCCGGGGCCCCGCATGAGCGACGCCGTGGTCTGCGGCAACCTCATCTTCACCGCCGGGCAGGTGGCGGAGAAGAGCGCCGGCGCTCCTGTCGGCGACCAGACCCGAGAGATTCTCGCCGCTATCGACGCGCTGCTCGCCCGCGCGGGCAGCGACCGTGCGCGCATCCTGTCGGTTACCGTGTATCTCGCCAACATGATCGACTTCGACGCGATGAACGCGGTCTACGACGAGTGGGTCGACAGGGCCAACCCGCCGACCAGGGCCTGTGTGCAGGCCGCGCTCGCGGGCAGCGAGTTCAACGTCGAGATCACCGTGATCGCGTCGCGCTGAGGACAGTCGGAGGTAGGCGATGAAGACCTGTGGCGAGGTGCTGGTCGAGATTCTCGAGGCCTATGGCATCGACACCGTGTTCGGCATCCCGGGCGTGCACACGGTCGAGCTCTATCGCGGCCTGCCCGCCACCGGCCTGCGCCACATCACCCCGCGCCACGAGCAGGGTGCCGGCTTCATGGCCGACGGCTACGCCCGCGCCTGCGGGCGGCCTGCGGCCTGCTTCATCATCTCCGGCCCGGGGATGACCAACATCACCACGGCGATGGGCCAGGCCCGTGCGGATTCCGTGCCGATGCTGGTGATCTCCAGCGTCAACAGCAGCCACGAGCTGGGCCTGGGCGAGGGTCGGCTGCACGAGCTGCCGGATCAGTCCGCGCTGGTGGCCGGCGTCTCGGTGTTCAGCCACCGCCTCCTGCGCGCCGCGGAGCTGCCCGCGGTGATCGCGCGCGCGTTCGCGGTCTTCGACGGTGCCCGGCCCGGGCCGGTGCACATCGAGCTGCCGCTCGACGTGATCACGGCACCTGCCGACGGCCTGTCGCGGGCTGCGCACCGGTTGGGTGGCCGGCCGGCACCCGACCCGACGGCCATCGCGCGCGCGGCGGATCTGTTGCGCGGCGCCCGCCGACCGTTCGTCGTGCTCGGTGGCGGCTGCGCGCGCGCCGCGCCGGATGCCCTTGCCCTGGTCGACCGGCTCGGCGCGCTGACGGCCCTGACCATCAATGCCAAGGGCGTGCTGCCGCCCGGGCACCCCCTGTCGGTGGGCAGCACGCTGCCCGAGGCACCGGTGCTCGAGGCCCTGCGCTCGGCCGACGTGGTGCTGGCGATCGGCACCGAGCTGGGCGAGACCGACACGCTTCTGTTCTACGGGCAGCTCGAGCTGAGCGGGAAGGTCATCCGCATCGACCTCGACCCCGAGCAGCTGGTCCGCAATGCTCTGCCGGAGGTCGCGATCTGCGCGGACGCCGGTCTCGCGATGCGGGCCTTGTGCGCCGAGCTGAGCGACTTCGCACCCGATATCGCCGCCACCGAGGCGCGAGTCCGCGGCCTGCGCGCGGAGCTCGCCGCGCTGCTGGCGCCGAACTACCGCGCCCACGGCCGCTTCCTCGACCTGGTGGCCGAGGTGCTGCCGGGTGTGATCGTCGCCGGCGACTCCACCCAGCCGGTCTATGGCGGCAACCTCGCCTATGAGCCGGTGGGCCCCTGCTCCTGGTTCAACTCCGCCACCGGCTACGGCACGCTCGGCTACGGCCTGCCGGCAGCGATGGGTGCGAAGGTCGCCTGCCCCGACCGCCCGGTGGCTGCCCTGATCGGCGACGGCGGCATCCAGTTCACCATCGGCGAGCTGGCGACGGCCGTGGAGCTCGAGCTGGCGCTGCCGATCCTGCTCTGGAACAACCGGGGCTACGGCGAGATCAAACGGTACATGCTCGACCGCGACATCCCCACGATCGGGGTCGACATCTACACCCCCGACTTCCAGACCATCGCGCGCGGCTTCGGCTGCAACGCGGTCAAGATCGAGAGTGCCGCGCATCTCCGCGAGGAGCTGCGCAAGGCCCACGCCGCCAAGCGCCCGACCGTGATCGAAATCGACGATGCGGCCGCACAACGCTGGTGGGGTTCCGCGTCATGACCGCTCGCTCGCTCACCGAGCGCGCTGCCAGCGCCTTCATCGACGGTGCCTGGCGCGTGGCCGGCGGCCCGCCGATCGAGGCGGTCGATCCTTCGACAGGCGCCACCTTCGCGCAGGTCGCCGCGGCGAGCCCGGCTGATGTCGCGGCCGCGGCCGAGGCGGCGGCGCGGGCGTTCTCGTCCTGGCGGCTCACCCGCGGCGCGGACCGGGCAGCCTATCTGCGTGCCTTCGCGCGCGGCGTCGAGGCGCGGCGCCCCGGGCTCGAGGCGCTGCAGATGCGCAACAACGGCAAGCCGCGGGGCGAGGCGGAGATCGACGTCTCCGACGCCGTCGCCACCTTCGACTACTATGCCGGGCTGGCCGAGGATCTCGATGCCCGCCAGGGAACCGAGGTGCCGATGCCCGACGGGGCGTTCGCCGGCAAGACGCGGTTCGAGCCGGTCGGGCCGGTCGGCATGATCGTGCCGTGGAACTTTCCGCTGGTCACCTCCGCCTGGAAGATAGCGCCCGCGCTCGCCGCCGGCTGCACGGTCGTCCTCAAGACCTCCGAGTTCACCCCGCTGATCGAGCTCGCTTACGGCGACATCGCCGAGGAGGTCGGCCTGCCGCCCGGCGTGCTGAACCTGCTCGCCGGTGCCGCCGAGACCGGCATGGCGCTGACCGGCGACCCCCGCTTCCGCAAGCTCTCCTTCACCGGCTCCAACGCCGTGGGCTCGCGGGTGATGGCGGTGGCAGCCGCGCGCTGCCTGCCGATCTCGCTGGAGCTGGGCGGCAAGTCGCCGATCGTCGTGTTCGCCGACGCCGAGGTGGAGCAGGCCGTCGACTGCATCATGGCCGGCATCTTCTACAATTGCGGGCAGATGTGCTCGGCGACCTCGCGGCTGATCGTCGAGGCGCGCGCCGCGCCGGCCATTCTCGATCGGCTGGTCGAGCGCACGCGTGCGCTGGTGGTGGCAGCGCCCGGCGAGCCGGAGGCGCAGATGGGCCCGATCACCACGCGCGCCCAGTTCGAGCGGGTGCTCGGCGTCTACGACCGGGCGCGCGCGGATGGGCTCCACTGCCTGACGGGTGGCGCAGGCGGGTCGAGGAGCGGCGGCTTCTTCGTCGAGCCCACGATCTGGGCCGACGTGCCGCGCGACAATCCGGTCTGGCGCTCCGAGATCTTCGGCCCGGCCCTGGCCGTGCGCACCTTCACCACGGAGGCCGAAGCGCTGGAGCTGGCCGACGACAGCGACTACGGCCTGGTGGCCACGGTCGTCAGCGGCGACGGCGAACGCGCCGAGCGCATCGCCGCGCACATCGACGCTGGGCATGTCTGGATCAACTCGGGCCAGGTGATCTTCCCCAACACCGCCTGGGGCGGCTTCAAGGCGAGCGGCATCGGCCGCGAGCTCGGCCCGTGGGGCATGGGCGCCTATCTCGGCGTCAAGCATCTGACCATCGCCGGGCGAGCGCAGCCGTGAAGGTAGCAGTCATCGGCGCCGGCGTGGTCGGCGTCGCCACCGCCCACGCGCTGGCGCGAGATGGGCACGAGGTCGTCGTCCTCGAGCGGCGCGAGCAACCGGCGATGGAATCGAGCTACGGCAATGCCGGGCTCTATTCGCCGTCCGACAGCTACGCCTGGGCCTCGCCCGACGCGCTCAAGATGGCGGTGCGCTCGCTGTTCAATCGCGACCTCGGCATCCAGTACAAGCTGCGGCTCGACCCGGCCTTGTGGCTGTGGTCGCTGAAATTTCTCGGCCAGTGCACCGATGCCGCGGCCCGACGCAACTCCCTGCTCAAGCTGCGCCTGACCTCGTACTCGCTGCAGCAGCTCGAGGCCGTCGTGCAGGAGACCGGCGTCACCTTCGGCAACCGCCGCGAGGGTCTGCTCTACTATTTCGGCTCGAAGGATGCGGTCGCGGCCGCCGACCACCAGATGGGCCTTCTGCGCGACCAGGGCCTCGATCTGCGCACCCTCGATCGCGACGCGGTGCTCGCCACCGAGCCTGGCCTCGCCCCGATCGCCGGGGAGATCGCTGGCGGCATCTACTCGCCGGATTGCCAGACCGGCAGCAGCAATCTGTTCGCGGCCGCTCTCGTGGCTTGGTGCGCGGAGCATCGGGGCACCCTGTT
This sequence comes from Geminicoccaceae bacterium, assembly GCA_044224255.1. Taxonomy (GTDB): domain Bacteria; phylum Pseudomonadota; class Alphaproteobacteria; order Geminicoccales; family Geminicoccaceae; genus Benzoatithermus. Next base: position 6,010 of record JBGAKU010000048.1, on the reverse strand, counting down.
CCGCTTCGGCGAGACCGTCACGCGCCTGCGCCGCGACGGCGACCGGATCGCCGGCCTGGAGACCGATCGCGGCGAGCTCGCGGCCGACGCCTATGTCCTCGCCTCAGGCGCGGAGTGTGTCTTCCTGGCGCGCGACGTTGGCCTGGCACTGCCGATCTATCCCGTGAAGGGGTTCTCGATCACGGCCGAGGTCAAGGACCCTGCGGCCGGCCCGAAGATGGGCGTGGTCGACGAGGACCGGCTGGTCGCGATGTCACGCCCCGGCGACCGCCTGCGCGCGGCGTCCTCGGCGGTGTTCACCGGCTACGACCGCAGCCAGCGGCCAGAGGACTTCCGGGCCATTCGCGCCGTGGTGTCGCGGCTCTACGGCGATGCGGTCGATCTCGACCGGGCGGAGCACTGGTGCGGCTTCCGCCCGATGACGCCCAGCTCGGTCCCGATCCTCGGCAGGACCCCGCTCGTGAATCTGTACCTCAATGTCGGTCACGGCCATGTCGGCTGGACGATGTCCTGCGGCTCGGCGCGGTTCGTTGCGGACATCGTCGCCGGCCGCGCGCCGGAGATCGACCCGACGGGTCTGGTCCTGCCGCAGTGAGCGGCGGCTCAGCGCAAGAGCGCGTCCGACTCCGCCGCGAAGCCGCCGAGGATGCGCCGGCCCAGTGTGCTCAGCAGATAGTCCAGCGACACCTCGAGCGCTTCCGGCGTGGCGTCCGCGGGGACCCCGGTGAGCAGGACGGCCCGTAGCGCGCCGGACGCGGCGACCATTTCCATGGCCTGGCTGCACTCGCGATAGCTCAGCCCGGCATGGCGCATGCCCTGGGCGAAGCCGTTGTCCGCGACCGAGGCATGCATGACGAGGACGCAGCCCTGGGTGCCGTCGCTCGCCGCCACCAGCGAGCGGCGCATCACCTCGCGGATGCCGATCTCGTCCACGTCCTCCATGGTGAATGCACGCACCTCCTGGCGACGCAGGAAGCGGATCGCCTCGGCCGACGCGCGGCGCAGACCCACCAGCGCCGTCGTCTCGGCATTGGCCGGCGGCGCGTGGCCCTCACCCTGGCCCGTCAGCGCCCGCCGGAGCGCGTCGTTCTCCGGATCGCTGCCCGGCGGCTCGCAGCAGGGGCGCGAGTCGAGCCAGATCAACCCCAGCGGCCCGCCGATCGCGGCGAGCTGCTCGAGCGCCGGCATCACCTCGGTGCGGCCGGTGTCGACGAGCACCGGGATGGCCCCGCGCGCCAGTGCCGCCGAGCAGCCGGCGCGGACAGCTTGCGCGACGTTCTCCGTGCCGAGCTCGGCCGAGGATGCATCCAGGCCCAGATCCCGCAGCTCCTCCAGCAGCCCCGCCGCGCGCATGGCCTCGAGCAGCGGGACCGGGCCGATCAGGTCGACCGCCTTGGGCCGCGCCGGCGCGAGCTGTCCGGCGAGCCGCTTGACGACATAGGGCGACATGATCGCCTGCACGAGCGAGGCGTAGTCGAGCAGGAACTCGACCTTGTCGCCGACCTCGACCGGCCCGGCGTCGGTGACGTCCAGGATCAGGTGGTCGCTCGAGGCGGTCACGATCTCGATCCCGGCCCGTTTCGGGATCAGGCTGCGCGGATCGAGATCGAGGCGCCCGAGGCTGACGATGCCGCGCAGGCGCTCGCCCCGGTCGACGAACACCGGCTTGTTGCCGAACGCGTCGAGCCCGAGCGTCCCGCTGGGCAGCGAGGGCTTGCGCTTCCTCTCGATCAGCTCGCCCTCGATGGTGAACGCGTCCTGGCGCAGGTCGGGCAGCGGCGATCCATCCGTACCGTTGCGCCCCAGCAGCACGGAGTAGCCGACCCGAAGTGCGTTGATGCGCTCGGGCAGCACTCCCTCCGCCAACAGCGGCAGGCAGCTCGAATTGCCACCCGAGATGTGGCTCAGCCGGATGCCGTGGCGCGCCTCGACGGCCTGGGCCAGGTCGCAGAGCTCGCGCATCTTGTCGGCCGTGGGCACGACGCCGCTGGCACAAAGCAGGTTGGCGCCGAGGCCGATCAGTCGGAGCCCGGGCAGATCCATCGCCCGGTCGCTGGCCTCCAGCAGCTCGGTCGGGCTCAGGCCCTCGCGCAGGTCGCCGAGCTCGACCATCAGGATCACGTCGTGCACCCGGCCGGCCCGTAGCGCCGCCGCCGACAAGGCCCGCAGGGTGCCTAGCTCCGAGTTCAGGCTGATGTCGGTCAGCTGGACCACGGCATCGGCATCCGAGACCGGCGGGATGCGCAGCATCATGATCGGCTCGGCGATGCCCGCGCGGCGCAGGCGGCGCACATTCTCGAGCCGCGATTCGCCGAGGCCGGCGAACCCTCCTTCCAGCATCGCCCGCGCGATCTGCGGCATGCCCGCGACCGCCTTGGTCACGCCGAACAGCCGCACGCCGCGTGCCGCCGCCATGGCCGCGATCCGTCGCGCGTTGGCGGCGATCGTTCCGATGTCGATGGTCAGCGTTGCGGCTACCATGCCTGCTCTCGTCGCGCCGATCGGGTCAGCCACGATAGGTCCGCGGCCCAGCGTTGCGCCAGCCGGTAACACTCGGACGAGCCGGTCGACGAGGGCAACCGTCCGGCTGTGCCGCCCTGAGCTGGTCGACGTGTCTGTGACGCTGCGGCCGCAGCGTAGTCGGCGATTCGGCTCAGCACATCAATGGACCCGGCTTGTGGGTTGATGCCGCGCGGAGCCACCCGATCAGGCAAGCGGCGCACACGCCCGCTCGAGCCAGCCCCCGGCATCGCCGACCAGCGGCAGCAGCTCGTCCAGCGCGCGCGCATGGTAGGCATCGAGCCAGCTCCGCTCCTCGGCCGTCAGCAGCTCGGGCACGATCAGGCGGCGGTCGATCGGGCACAAGGTCAGCGTGCGGAAGCCCAGCAGCTCGCGGTCCCCGTTCTCGGGCTTGTCGCGCTCCTCGACGACGACCAGGTTCTCGATCCGGATGCCGTAGCCGTCGGGCTTGTAGTAGCCGGGCTCGTTGCTGAGGATCATGCCCGGCTTGAGTGGCACCGTGCCGAGCTTGCTGATCCGTGCCGGCCCTTCGTGGACGCACAGATACGAGCCGACCCCGTGGCCGGTGCCGTGGTCGAAGTCCAGGCCGTGCCGCCACAGCGCGGCGCGGGCGAAGGCATCGATCTGGGCGCCGGTGGTGCCTACCGGGAACAGCGCGAGCGAGATCGCGATCATCCCCTTGAGCACGAGGGTGAAGCGCTCAGCCATCTCCGGTGTGGCTGCGCCCAGCGCCACCGTCCGGGTGATGTCGGTGGTGGCGTCGAGATACTGGCCGCCGCTGTCGATCAGATAGAGCGTGCCGGGTGTCAGGTGGCGGTTGCTCGCGGGGGTGGTGCGGTAGTGGGGCAGTGCCGCGTTGGGGCCGTGCGCTGAGATCGCCTCGAAGCTGGCACCGCGATAGAGCGCGTCCTTGGCCCGCTCCGCCTCGAGTCGCCGCGCGGCCCCGATCTCATCCACGCTGCCGTCGAGCGGTTGCACTTCCAGCCAGGCGAGGAACCGGGCGACGGCGGCACCATCCCGCCTCTGCGCGTCGGTGGCGCCCGCAAGCTCGACGGCATTCTTCTGTGCCTTGGCCAGAACGCACGGATCCTCGGCCTCGACCAGCCTCGCCCCGGCCGCCGTCAGGCGGTCGAGATAGCCGACATGCGCCGAGCCCGGATCGATCATCACCTTGCGACCGGCGAGCCCGTCCAGCGCGGCGTGAAAGCTCTCGATCGGCTCGACCGCGACCGCATTCGGCAGCTCCAGCCCGGCCGGCAGCTTGCGGCGGTCGACGAACCAGCGGCAGGTGCCGTCGCCACCCAGAATGGCGAAGCTCAGGACCAGGGGATTGAAGGCGATGTCCCCGCCGCGCAGGTTCAGCAGCCAAGCGATCGAATCGGCGGCGGTCAGCACCACCGCATCCGCTCCCCGCTTGGCCACCTCGGCAGCCATGCGCTCGCGCTTGGCTGCGTCCGCCTCGCCGGCGTGGCGCAGGTCATGGCGACGCACGGGCGCGATCGGCGCGGGCGGCCGGTCGGGCCAGACCGCATCCACCGGATTGGGATCGAGGGGCACGAGCGTGCCCTGCCGCGCGGCCACGACCTTCTCCAGCCGCTCGCGCTCGCCGCGCTTGGCCAGCCACGGATCGTAGCCGAGGCGGGCACCCTCGGGCAGATGCTCCTCGAGCCACTGCGCGAGCGGTTGCTCGACCATGTGACGCCGGTCGAACAGCGCGTCGTCGACCTCCTGGCCGAGCTGGACGGTATAGCGGCCGTCGCTCAGGACGGTCGCGCGGTCGGGCAGGACCGCGGCCTGGGCCGCCGAGCCGGTGAAGCCGGTCAGCCAGGCGACGCGCTCGGCGTAGCCGGGCAGATACTCGCTGCCATGCTCGTCGGTGCGCATGAGGACGAAGCCGTCGACGCCGCGAGCCCGCAGCTCGGCCCGCAGGCGCCGCAGGCGGTCGGCATGGTCGGGGGCGGACCAAGGCGCCCGGTGCAGCCGCCTGCGGCGCTCGCGCAAGGCCGCCACCAGCGTCGTGGGCAGATCGGACCCCAGCAGCGCCAGCCACGCGTCCGGGTCGGCCCCCGGGGGGGCGGCGTCGATGCCGGCGAGGAGCGCATCCAGCGCCGGCAGGTCGAGCGTGAGTCCGGCAGCGCGCAGCTGCTCAAGGAGATGATCGTCGGGCTCCATCAAGGCTCCGTCGTCACTGGGCGGCCGGGAGAGCGGGCAGCAGATGCCGCTCGCGGGCGAGCCACCGCGGGTGCTCGGTCAGCAGCAGTCGGATCGCGTCGCCGCGCCGCTTCACGCCCAGAACACGGAACGCGACCTGCAGATGCGCTTTGACGGTAAGCGGGCTCAGCTTGAGCCGCCGGCCGATCTCCACATTGCTCGCTCCGCCGTCGACCAGCGCCAACAAGACCTCCTGCTGGCGCCGGGTCAGTCTGCCCAGCGGCGAGCCCCGCTGCACTTTGGCGCCGCCCGGGACCTCGGCGCCCAGGAGCGGCAAGGCCATGATCTCGGCCACCGACCAGACGAACTGCTCGCGCCACGGCTCGAGCGGTGTCGCCGGCCTGAACCCGATGCCGAGCGCGCCCAGCACCTCGAAGGCGCCGCGAATGGGCAGATTGACGCAGTTGTGCGGCCCGTCGCCGTCGGACCGCGCGAGCTGGACCAACTCGCCGCCGCGCAAGGCCTTGGCGAGCATCGGGGAGGGAATCTGAATGTGGGGCGCATGCGGGCGCAGGCCCCGCGTGCCGAGATGGGCGACATAGTTGACGCGGCCCTCACGTGGCCCAGGCACCGCCACGACGGCGCGGAACAGGCCCGGCAGCGTCACCAGCATGTCGACCATGGCCCGCAGTGCCTCGACCGGCGGCGGCGCCGCCAGCGCGATCTCCTGCAGCCGGATCAGGCACAGCAGCTCGGCATAGGCGGGCGCCGCCCGGCCCGGAAAGGCGAGGGGCTCGGCAGCACCCATCGGGTCCAGCCGAGCTACTTCAGGGGCGCCATCACCATGATCATCTGCCGTCCTTCGAGCTTGGGCATCTGCTCGACCTTGGCGAGGTCTGCAATCTCGGTCTTGACCTTCTCAAGGATGTCCATGGCCAGATGCTGATGCGCCATCTCGCGGCCACGAAAGCGCATGGTCACCTTGACCTTGTCACCCTCGTCGAGAAACTCGCGCACCTTGCGCATCTTGATGTTGTAGTCGTTATCGTCGATGCCCGGGCGCATCTTGATTTCCTTGACCTCGATCACCCGCTGCTTCTTGCGGGCGGCGTTGGCCTTCTTCTGCGCCTCGTATTTGAACTTGCCGTAGTCGAGGATCTTGCAGACCGGCGGCGTCGCGGTCGGAGCGATCTCGACGAGGTCGAGGCCGGCTTCCTCGGCCCTGGCCAGGGCATCGCGGGTCGACACGACCCCGATCATATTGCCCTGAGCATCGATCAGACGGACCTCGCGGACGTCGATCCGAAAGTTGATGCGGTGCTCTTCCTGCTGCTGCTGC
>JBGAKU010000394.1:0-3434 GCA_044224255.1 Geminicoccaceae bacterium | reverse complement strand
ATGGCACGGAAATCGGCGGCGAGCGCGTGGCTGGCGAGCTCGGCGACGGCGCCTGCCATCTCGACGCCGGTCGGTCCGCCGCCGATCACGACGAAGGTCAGCAGCTGCCGCCGCTCCTCGGGATCGGACGTGATCTCCGCGCGCTCGAACGCGAGCAGGACCCGCTCGCGGATGCCGGTCGCGTCGGCGATCTTCTTCAGGCCGGGTGCGGTCGCCTCCCACTCGTCCATGCCGAAATAGGAGTGGCGGGCACCGGTCGCGAGCACGAGATGGTCGAACGGGACGCGCCGGTCCTCGAGCACGACCTCGCGCAGCACCCGGTCGATTCCGACGACGCGGCCCATCTGTACCGAGACGTTGTCCTGGCGGCTGAGGATCGAGCGGATCGGCCAGGCGATATCCGCGGGTGACAGGGCCGCGGTGGCGACCTGATAGAGCAGCGGCTGGAACAGGTGGTAGTTGCGCCGGTCGATCAGGGTGATCGCCGCCGGCGCGCGGGCGAGCGCACGCGCCACGGCGAGGCCGCCGAACCCGGCGCCGACGATGACCACCCGCCGACGGCCAGGATCGCTACGGTTGCTCTGGTGCATTGTCGTCTCCAGGCACCTTGGCGTGGCATGTGCGGCGGTCGGCTCAGCGGGACTCGCGCAGGAACTCCACGAAGCGTGGGTCTGTCGCGAGCCGGCGTAGTAGCGGCAGGATTTCGTCGCGGCGCAGGATCAGGATCGCGGCGGCGAAGACCAGGTTGGTGCAAGCCTCCTTGAACAGCGTGCCGCCGTCATTGTAGGGATCGACGCCCAGGGCCGTGGTCAGGTGCAGCGTGATCGCGCCAGCCATAGTGGCGAAGGCCACGGCGGCGCCGGCCACCTGCAGGCCGGGAATGACCAGCAGCAGGCACGCCACGGCTTCGACGCCGCCGGTGAAGTAGCGGAAGTAGGGCTCGAACCAGGGCAGGCCCAGCGAATCCTCGAGCACCTGGAACAGGTAGCTGTCGGGGTAGAACTTGAACGGCAGGTACCAGAGCAGGATGTAGACGATGTAGGCGGCGAGCGCGTAGGGCAGGAACAGGCTCGCCGCGCGCAGGGCCGTGCATCCGGGGCGCGCGGTGGCGCGCGTCAGAATCCCTTCGATGGTGGTCATTGCACATCTCCTTGCGGGATTTTGCGAGCGCAAACTTGTGCCATTCTTCTGCAGCCGGGAAATACTGCTCGGCTAGCGTCTCGATACGCTTCGGCTATGGCGATGCCTCGGCGCTATCGACTTCAGAACAGCTCGGCATTTCCACCGGCAGGTCGGCTTTCCGATCCTCCGTCACGAGGCTGCGGCGCCCTGATCGCAGCCAGAGGCCAAAGACGGAAACGGAAGAGATGTCGACCTACCCCATGCCATCTGCCGCCGCGCGCCGCCGCGCCTCGATTGCCGGATTGCTCGCCGGCATCGTGCTCGCAGTCTCGGGCACCGCCTTCGCCGGCCAGTGCCCAGCAGACCAGGTGGTCGCCGACGGCCAGGGCCAGCGCCCTGGCGCCACCATGCCGAAGGACGTGACGGACGTCGTCTTGGGCTCGATCGAGCTCGCGAGCCAGCCGATCGGGATCCAGGACCGCCTGTTCCGCATGCGACGGCTGGCGCTCAAGCCAGGCGGCGAGGTGCCTTGGCACAGCCACGACGATCGCCCGGCGCTGATCTATGTCGCGGTCGGCCAAGTCACCGAGTATGCCAGCAACTGCGCCGTGCCGATCGTCCACAATCCGGGCGAGGTGGCCGAGGAGACCAAGGGCACGTCGCACTGGTGGAAGAACACCGGCAAGACCACCGCGGTGCTGATCTCCGCCGATCTGCTGCACCAGAACGCAGACGAGCACATGATGTAAGCTCGGCCGCTCTCGGCGCCGACCCGTCATGCACCCCGGTGGCCCGCTACCGGGGTCATCCTTGTCGCTTCCACGATGCAACGAAGGCCACGCCACCATGATGGTCACGACTCATGCCCAGCCGGCGGCGGGCACGGCGCCGGACCATGCCGCAGCCGGCGCGCTGCTGCGCCAGGCGGTCGTCGCGCTGATCGCCTTCCTCACGGTCGTCGACCTGTTCGCCACGCAGGCGATCCTGCCCTCCCTCACGCGTGCCTATGGCGTGTCGCCGGCGGCGATGGGGACAGCGGTCAATGCGAGCACCATGGGCATGGCGGCGGCCGGTATGCTCGTCGCCCTGTTCGGCCGCCGCATCGAGCGCCGTCGGGCCATCGTCGCGAGCTTGGTGCTGCTCTCTATTCCAACGGCGCTGCTCGCGGTGGCGCCCAGTCTCGGCACGTTCACCGCCTTGCGGATCGCCCAGGGCCTGTTCATGTCCGCCGCCTTCACCTTGACCCTGGCCCATCTCGGCGAGCAGTGCAGCGCCCGTGACGCTGCAGGGGCGTTCGCCGCCTACATCACCGGCAACGTCGCGAGCAACCTGATCGGCCGGGTCCTGGCGGCCGCGATCGTCGACCATGCCGGCCTGGCCGCGAACTTCATGACCTTTGCTTCGCTCAATCTGCTCGGGGCGCTGCTGGTCTACGCCACGATCGGGCGCGCGCCCCCGATGGCGTCCGAGGGCCGGTCAGGCGCCGCTCCTATGGCGGGCTGGGTCCAGCATCTGCGCAACGGTGCGCTGCGCACGAGCTTCGGCATCGGCTTTCTGATCCTGTTCGTCTTCATCGGCACCTTCACCTACGTGAACTTCGTGCTGGTCCGCGAGCCCCTCAGGCTCGGCATGATGCAGCTGGGCCTGGTCTATCTCGTCTTCTTGCCTTCGATCTTCACCACCCCTCTCGCCGGCCACGCGGCCCGGCGATGGGGCACGCGGCCAACGCTCGTGGGAGCGTTGGCCATCGCGGGCGTCGGCCTGCCGATCCTGGTATTGCCGAGCCTGTCCTGCGTGCTGGTTGGTCTGGTTCTGGTCGGGGCAGGGACGTTCTTCGCCCAGGCGACCGTCACGGGCTTCGTCAGCCGGGCGGCAACGACCGACCGGGCGGCGGCCAGCGGCATCTATCTCGCCTGCTACTTCCTGGGTGGACTGGTCGGCAGCGCCGTACTCGGGCAGCTCTTCGATCGCCTCGGCTGGGGTGCTTGCGTCGCGGGCATCGGCGCGGCTCTGGCCGTTGCCACGATTCTGGCCGCGCGCCTGAAGATGGAGGTCCCGGCCGTGGTGTAGCGCGAAACGCAGGCGGCCGCCGTGTATCATTCGGCGTTTAGAGTGCTGGATAGTGAGGCATGAACGAATATTAGGGTCTACGGACAGAGTTGGATATTGATCAGGGCGAAGGCGAGGCTGACGAAGCCGGCATAGCTGCGCGAGGTCTTGTCCTTGCGCAAGGTGATCCGGGTGTAGTCTTTCACCCGACCGAAGAGGTTCTCGATCCGGTGCCTGGTTCGATACCGCACCCGATCATGCGG
>JBGAKU010000393.1:0-3434 GCA_044224255.1 Geminicoccaceae bacterium | reverse complement strand
CCGGGCCGCAGGCCGCGACCCTGATGCTGTTTCCCTTGGTGATCGGCGGCGTGTGCCTGCTGGCCTCGATCGCCGGCACCTATCTCGTCAAGCTCGGCCCCAGCAACAACATCATGGGCGCCCTCTACAAGGGCTTCTGGGGCTCGGCCGTGATCTCGGCGGTGGCGCTGCTTCCGGTCACCGCGTTGGTTCTGGGCCTCGGCACGACCTATGGCGATCCCGTCGCTGGCTGGACCGGCCTCCACATCTACTACTGCGCCCTGATCGGCCTGGGCGTGACCGGGCTCCTGATGTGGATCACGGACTACTACACCGGCATCAATCACCGCCCGGTGCTGAGCATCGCCAAGTCGTCGACCACCGGCCACGGCACCAACATCATCCAGGGCCTCGCCGTGTCGATGGAGGCGACGGCCCTGCCCGTGATCGTGATCTGCGCCGGCATCCTGCTGGCCTACCTGTCGGCCGGCCTGTACGGCATCGCCATCGCGGCAACGACCATGCTGGCGCTGACCGGCCTGGTGGTCAGCCTCGACGCCTACGGCCCCGTCACCGACAATGCTGGCGGCATCGCCGAGATGTCGGGCCTGCCGCCCGAGGTACGCGTGCACACGGACGCGCTGGATGCGGTCGGCAACACCACCAAGGCGGTGACCAAGGGCTACGCGATCGGCTCGGCCGGTCTCGCCGCGCTGGTGCTGTTCGCCACCTATGTCGAGGACCTCAAGCACTACTTCCCCGACCTGAACGTCCAGTTCAGCCTGTCCGACCCCTATGTCGTGGTCGGCCTGTTCATCGGCGGCCTGCTGCCCTACCTGTTCGGCGCCATGGGCATGCAGGCGGTCGGCCGCGCTGCCGGTGCGATCGTCGAGGAGGTGCGCCGGCAGTTCCGCGAGAAGCCGGGCATCATGGCCGGGACCGACAAGCCGGACTATGGCCGTGCGGTCGACATGCTGACCAAGGCCGGCATCCGCGAGATGATCATCCCCTCGCTGCTGCCGGTGCTGGCCCCGGTGGTGGTCTACCTCGCGGTCACCGCGCTGGCCGGGCAGGCGGAGGCGTTCACGACGCTGGGCGCCTTGCTCCTCGGCACGATCGTGACCGGCATCTTCGTCGCGATCTCGATGACCTCGGGCGGCGGCGCCTGGGACAACGCTAAGAAGTACATCGAGGAAGGCAATTACGGCGGCAAGGGCTCCGACGCCCACAAGGCGGCGGTGACCGGCGACACGGTCGGCGATCCGTACAAGGACACGGCCGGTCCAGCCGTCAACCCGATGATCAAGATCACCAACATCGTGGCGCTGCTGATCCTGGCCAGCCTCGCCGCCATGGCACACTGAGACGGTCGGCCGGCGTTGGGCCCCTGCCCGACGCCGGCTTCGCTCACGGCCCGCCCGGAGCCGGCCCGCTCGGCCGCACTTCCGGCGAGGTGTTGAACCGGCCGATATTGCCGAGGAACTGCTGGATCGCTGTGAGCTCGTTGCCCAGCGTCGGCGTGCGGTTGGGGTCCGGCTCGACGTTCTGGGCCATCTCGAGCCCGTGCGAGCGGACATCCTTGACGATGCCGTTGGCATCGAAGTCGATCTCCACCACATCCTGCGCGGTGACGTCGGCCTGATAGAACGAGACCACCTCGTTGCGCTGGCTGACATAGTACCAGCGTTCCGTATCGAAGGTGCCGACGGTCGATGGCGAGCCCAAAAGGCGCGTCACCTCCTCCCGGCTGGTCACGCCGGGCTGGAGCGAGGAGAGAGTGCCCGGGCTGACCGCGTGACCATGGGTGGTGACGGTCGGCGTGCAGCCGGCGGCTGCGACGACCGCGGCGAGCGCCAGAGCCACTCTGGAGACGTGACGTGGGTTCATGGCCGGGATCCGAAGGAGTGTCGGGCGCATGACGCAGGAGCGCGAGGTAGCACAAGGGTCCGCCGCTGCCCAGCCGGACACCGGCGTCGGATCGTGGCTCGCGCGACTGCGGCGCCGCCTGCGCCAGGACGAGGCGCGACGCGATGCGGTCCACGACCTCTATCTCGCATTGGTCGCACAGGCCCGCCAGCCGGCGCTCTACACCGATCTCGGCGTGCCCGACAGCCGCGACGGGCGCCTCGAGCTGGTCTATCTGCACGCCATCCTGGTCATGCGGCGCCTGCGCACGGAGGGCCGGCCTGGCCAGGAGCTGGCGCAGGACCTGTTCGACCTGCTGTTCCGGGACCTCGACCGCCATCTGCGCGAATGGGGCGTGGGCGACCTGTCGGTCGGCAAGAAGGTCAAGGTCCTGGCGCAGAGCTTCTTCGGCCGCGCCACCGCCCTGGATGGACCCCTCACGGACGGCGACCGCGACGCCATCACCGACATCCTGCGGCGCAACGTCTATGCCGAGGTCGCCGAGCCGGACGCGGCCGCGGTGGCTGGACTCGGCGAATACCTGCTCGCTCAGGACCGATGGCTGGCGGCACAGGCGCCGGACGGGCTTCTCCGTGGCAAACCCACATTCGCGCCGGTTCGAGCATGAGCCGATCGGGCATGGCTGCTTCGTTGACCGCCCCTAACGGCGCGCCTAAGCTCCGCGCCCGCTGTACCGGGGCTCCCGACAGGGTGTATTGGGCCGGTAGCCGACCAGGGCCGATCCAAGCGGGCCGCCCACCGGCCTGGAGTCCGTCGTTGCCGATCTCTCTCGAGTTCTCGCGCCGCCTCGCGCCGGAGCATATCCCGGCCGAGGGGACGTCCGTGCATCTGGCTGCGTCGCCAGTCGAGTGCGCGCTGCTGGCGCGGCGGTTCGAGCTCGTCGATCTGACGCGGCTGGAAGGTGACGCGCAGATCGTGCCGGTGGCCGGGACGAGCACCATCCACGTGACCGGGCATCTGTCGGCCGACGTGGTCCAGACCTGTGTCGTGACCCTCGAGCCGGTGCCGGCGCTGGTGGAGGCCGACTTCGACCGACTGTTCAGCAGCGACCTTCCCTACGAGGCCGAGGAGGAGGTCGAGATCGACCCCGAATCCGAGGCACCCGAGCCGATCGCCGGCGGAACGCTCGATCTCGGTGAGATCCTCGCCGAGGAGCTGTCCCTGGCCATGGAGCCCTATCCGCGGTCACCGGACGCCGATCGCCTGTTGGCCGAGCGGGAGGCCGAGGCGTCGGGCGGCCAGCGTTCGCCCTTCACGGCCCTTGATTCGCTGCGACGCCATTGAGGTTCGCGCGATGAGCCTGGTCATCGGCCTCGACGCGATGGGGGGCGACGCAGCGCCCGGCATCGTCATCTCCGGCGCTGCCCAGGAGCTCGAGCGCGATCCCGAGCTGCGGTTCATCCTTTTCGGCGACGAGCCGCGCCTTCGGCCGCTGCTCGCCGCTCACGAGCAGCTGCGGGCGCAGAGCCACGTCGTGCACACGCCCGACTGGGTGGCGGGCGACGCCAAACCGTCCCTGGCGCTGCGCC
>JBGAKU010000392.1:0-3429 GCA_044224255.1 Geminicoccaceae bacterium | reverse complement strand
GGTGGACGGGGCGGACGAGCGGGGCGGCGGGCAGGTGGGTGTCGTGGCGCTCCAGGAGGTCGGTTGGGCCGCCCAGGCCGGCGACCATGCGCGCGAAGCGCTCCGCGGCAGCGCCCGAGGCCAGGGCCGCGGCAGCGGCGGTGCGGCCGGCGGCGTCGGCGGGGGCAAGCCGTGCGAGCGCCAGCGCCTCGCCGCACAAGGCGAGCACCACCTCCTCGAGCTGCGGGTGGGCGGCCTCGCCCTTGAGCATCGCGATCGCCTCGCGCACCTCGACCGCGTTGCCGGCGGTGTGGCCGAGGCATTGACCCATCTCGGTGAGCAGGGCGGTGGTCGGCAAACCGGCGCCGTGGGCGACGCCGACGATGGAGCGGGCCAGGGCCTCCGCGCGCTGCCGTGTCGGCATGAAGGCGCCCGAGCCGGTCTTGACGTCCATCACCAGCGCCTGCAGCCCGCCGGCCAGCTTCTTCGCCAGGATCGAGGCGGTGATCAGCGGAATGCTCTCGACGGTCGCGGTGACGTCGCGGATGGCGTAGAGGCGGCGGTCGGCCGGGGCGAGATCGTCAGTCTGGCCGATGATGGCGCAACCGGCGTCGCGTACGGTGCGGCGTAGCCGGTCGAGATCGGGCTGGGTCGTGTAGCCCGGGATGCTCTCCAGCTTGTCGAGCGTGCCGCCGGTATGGCCGAGGCCACGGCCGGAGAGCATCGGCACATAGGCGCCGCAGGCGGCGAGCACGGGTGCCAGGACTAGGCTCACCTTGTCGCCGATGCCGCCGGTGGAATGCTTGTCGACCACCGGGCCGGGCAGGTCGGACCAGTCCAGCACCCGACCCGAATCGCGCATCGCCAGGGTGAGCGCCACGGTCTCGTCCCGGGTCATGCCCTTGAGGAAGACGGCCATGGCGAAGGCCGCGACCTGGCCCTCGGCGATGCTGCCGTCGGTCAGGCCGCGGATGAAGAAGCCTATCTCCTCCGGCGCCAGCTCGTTGCCGTCGCGTTTGGCGCGGATGATCTCCTGCGGCAGGAAGTCCGTCATCAGTAGCCGGCGGCAGCACCGCCCCGGCCGAGCAGGTCGTCGAGCAGCGAGGAGGCCCCGAAGCGGAAGGTGCGCGGGCTCGCCCAGTCCGGGCCCATGATCGAGTCGGCGAGATAGAGATAGCCGGCCGCGTCCGCTGCGGTGCGGATACCGCCCGCCGCCTTGAAGCCGACACGGCCGTTGGCCTCGCGGCAGACGGTCAAGAGCGCCGCGGCGGCCTCGAGCGTGGCGCCGGTCTCGATCTTGCCGGTGGAGGTCTTGAGAAAGTCCACCCCGGCCATCACGCCCGCACGTGCCGCCGCGGTGATCAGGTCGGGCTCGACGAGGCGGCCCGTCTCGAGGATCAGCTTGAGCGTGATGCCCGGCCCGGCCGCGGCGCGGCAGGCCTCGACCAGCTCGCCGACCAAGCCGACATCGCCGTCGAGCAGGGCGGAGATCGGGGCGACGATGTCGACCTCGTCGGCACCGGCTGCGACCGCGGCGGCAGTCTCGTCGGCCGTGCCGGCGATGTCGTCGCCGCCATGCGGGAAGTTCGCGACGGTGGCCACCCGGACGGAGCTGCCGGCGAGCAGCGGCCGGGCGATCGGCACGGCCTCGGCGTAGATGCACACCGCGGCGGTGCCGTGCTCCACGGCACGGGCGCACAGGGCCTCGATCTCGGCCGGGTCCTCGCCGCCCTTGAGGCTGGTGAGGTCGATCAGCGGGACGGTGCGGGCGGGAACGTCCGCGCTCACGGGTGTGGTGCGGGCAGCTTCGATCAGGCTGCGCAGGTCAGGGGAGGCCACGGGCAATCTCCGGCAGGGCGGCCTCGATCAGGTCGCCGACGCGGCCCACGGCGGCCGCCGATTGCGACAAGGTCTCGGCATGGGTGAGCGGTTCCGCGGCGAGGCCCGCCGCGAGATTGGTGACCACGGACAGCGCCGCGACCTCGAGGCCGGCGTGCCGGGCGCTGATCGCCTCGGGCACCGTCGACATGCCGACCATGTCTGCGCCCAGCATACGGTAGGCGCGGATCTCGGCCGGAGTCTCGAAGGCCGGGCCGAGCACGGCGAGGTAGACGCCGCGGGCGAGCACTATTCCGCGGGCCTCGGCGGCACCGGCAAGCGCGGCGCGCAGGCGGCCGCTATAGACCTCGGAGAGGTCGACGAAGCGCGGGCCGATGGCGTCGTCGTTGGCGCCGACCAGGGGGTTGGTGCCCTGCAGGTTGATGTGGTCCTCGACCAGCGCGATCGATCCTGCGACCAGATCGGGGCGCAGCCCGCCCGAGGCGTTGGTGAGGATCAGGGCGCGACAGCCGATAGCCTTGAGCGTGCGCACCAGGGCGTTGAGAGGTGCAGCACCGACGCCCTCATAGAGATGCGCGCGCCCCTGCAGGCAGACCACGGGCACGCCGGCGAGCTTACCCAGCAGCAGCCGGCCGGCATGGCCCTGGACGCTCGGCCGCGGAAAGCCGGGGAGGTCGCGATAATCGATCACGATCGGCCCGGCGATACGCTCAGCGATGCCGCCGAGGCCCGAGCCCAGCACCAGCGCCACCAGGGGCGGCTCACTCGCGACGCGGCAGATGACAGCGGCCGCGTCCTCCGAAATGGGCGGCGCGCCGCCGAGATTGATCGGCCCGAAGGCCATCGGGAGGAGATCCCCGAGCGTCGTCGTCTCGCGCAGACCCTCGGGACCGGCGAGGTAGACCGGCGTATCGGGGCGGCCGAATTCCGCGAGTCGCTGGCGGCAGCCGCCACAGGGCGTGCACAGATCCTCCCCACCTCCCACCAGCGCGATCGCGGCGATGGCGAGTTCTCCAGTGGCAACCATGGCGCCGACCGCGTTGGCTTCGGCGCACTGACCCTGCGGATAGGCAGCGTTCTCGACATTGCAACCGACGAAGACGCCATCGCCGACGCCCAGGATCGCCGCACCGACCGAGTAGCCGGAGTAGGGCGCGTAGGCGCGTGTCCGGGCCGCGGCAGCAGCCTCGATCAGCTCGTCCGGGCTCACGGAAGAATGCGCTCCGGCCACCAGTTCCGGTCGAGCACCTCCTCGACCGTGTAGGGACAATTGCGCGGCAGGTCGGGCCAGCTCGGGCGCTCGGGTTCGGGAGTGGAACGCTCGACCAGCTCCAACGCCTCCTCGTAAGCCTGGGCCAGGGACAAGCGCGCCAGACGCTTCAGACTCGGGCTGCTGCGCAGGAGCTGCTGCAGATCCCGCCGCTGGTTGAGGACGGACACCTCCCACAGACGGCGCGGCTCGTCGACCGGCGCGAACTGCAGCTTCAGCAGATGCTCGAGCGTCCGTACAAGGCGGCTATACAGCTCGCGGCGGTCCCGCTCACCCAACGCTGCCACCTCCTCGGCCAGCCTGAGCCAGTCCAGCGGCAGGTTGGTCCCGGTCGCGGCGGC
>JBGAKU010000391.1:0-3490 GCA_044224255.1 Geminicoccaceae bacterium | reverse complement strand
CGCCAGTGACCTTGGCGAGATGCAGCGCCTTTGCGAGTTCCGGCCGGTCGGGGTTCCGGCCGCTCTCGACCTCGGTGAAGCGGCCGAGCAGCGTGCCGTTGCGGCTCGCCACGAAGCCGTCGATCGCCTGCCGCTGCGCCGCGAGGCCGAGCCCGCTCGCGCCCTGCCGCGCCGTCGAGACCCGCTCGTAAGCCACGATCCGCATCCTTGCGCTCCTCCAAGACCTCAGCGCCATTGGCGCAGCCCGACCCGCGCGCCTCGGGCGAGACCAGATCTGCCCAACCTTCGTTGCGCAGGTCTGTACCGTGACGGCCCGAGGAAGTGTACGACCTGCTTCCATAGCTGAGCTGACATAGCCGACGATCACAAATCGGCTGGCTTGAGCCGGATCAGCGCCTCCAGCTCCTCGTCCGTGAAGTCAGTCACGGCGCGGCCGTGGATCAGGTGGACTTCGATCGGCTCGGCCGGCGCAGGCAGAGGCGTTACGCTGACCCGGCTGCGAGAGGCCGGCGTCATGCCGAGCTCGATGAGGTAGCGCCCCATCAGCTCGAGCTGCTTGTTGATGATCCCGAGCAGCGGCGACTGCTGGACGTAGCCGGCTGGGGTGCGGACCAGCAGCGGCGTCTCGCGCATCCGCTCCTCCGCCTCGACCCAGCGCCCGTACGCCTGGCAGTAGGCCGCGAGCGCCGCCCGGTCGATCGTGGTCAGCACGCCCATGCCGTGCAGCGCGCTTGCGACCCGCCGCCACTCCCGCGCCGCCGGAGCGGTCAGGTGGTCCGGGCAGCGGGGCAGGGCGGTCTTGCCGCGCAGTCGCGGCGCGGACCGGCTCGGGGCTCCCTTCACTCCGGCTCTCCCGCCGCCATCCGGGCGGCGATGGCGTCGATCTTCGCCCGGAGTTGCTCCCGCGGGTCGTCCTCGTAGATCGTGGTGAAGGTGACCGTCGGCGCCGCGGCGGGCCCGGCGACCACCCGGCTGCGCGAGGCCGGGGTGATGCCGAGCTCGACCATGTAACGGCCCATCAGCTCGAGCTGCTTGTTGGCGATGCCGAGCCAGGGCGACTGCTGGACATAGCCGGCCGGCGTCTTGAACAGGGTCGGGGTCTCCTTCAGCTTCTCCTCCGCCTCGACCCAGCGGCCGTAGGCGGCGCAATAGGCCGCCAGCGCCGCGCGGTCGACCGCCGTCAGCACCCCCATCTTGTGCAGGGCGCTGGCGAGCCGACGCCACTCCTTCTGCGCCACCGCCGACAGGTGCCCCGGACAGCGCGGCTGGGCGTCCGGCGGGACCGGCTCCGCATGGTTCCAGGCGCGCTTGCCCGGATTGCCCTCCAGCCGCCGGATCGCGGTCGGCTTCGGCCGGGGGCTCACGCCACAGCCCTCGCGGCGACGACCTCGGCGAAGCTGCGTCCGTCGCCCTCCAGCGTTGCCGTCCCGCCGGTGAAGGCCTGCCAGCGCAGCACCGCGACGTCGACATAAGCCGGGTCGAGCTCCATCGAGAGCGAGACCCGCCCGCAGCTCTCCGCGGCGATCAGGCTCGTCCCCGATCCGGAGAACGGCTCGTAGACCGCCTGTCCGGGCGAGCTGTTGTTGAGCATCGGCCGACGCATGCACTCCACCGGCTTCTGCGTGCCGTGCACCGTCGCCGCGTCCTGGTCGCGGCTGGGAATGCTCCAGAGCGTGGTCTGCTTGCGGTCGCCCGACCAGTGGCCCTTGCCCTTCTCGCGGACAGCGTACCAGGCAGGCTCGTGCTGCCAGTGGTAGTCGCCCCGGCTCAGCACCAGCCGCTCCTTGGCCCAGACGATCTGGGAGCGGATCGCAAAGCCGCTGACGGTCAGGCTCTCGGCCACGGTCGTCGCATGCAGCGCGCCGTGCCAGACATAGGCCACGTCGCCGGGGAACAGCGCCCAGGCCTCCCGCCAGTCGGCCCGGTCGTCGTTCAGCACCTTGCCGGTGCGCTTCGTCGCCGAGAGGCCGGCGGAATTGCGCCAAGCAGGGTCATACGCGACGCCGTAGGGCGGATCGCTGACCATCAGGTGAGGCCGCACGGCGCCGAGCAGGCGCGCGACGTCCGCCGCCGAGGTGCTGCTGCCGCAAAGCAACCGGTGGCGGCCCAGCACCCACAGATCCCCGAGGCGCGAGACCGGGACGACTGGCGGCTCTGGCGTCTCCTCCTCGCGCGGGTCGAGCGCATCCCCGCGCAGCAGCTTGTCGATCTCCGCGGCCTCGAAGCCGAGGGAGCCTAGGTCCACGCCCAGCTCGCTAAGGTCCGCGACCTCCAGCGCCAGCAGCTCGCTGTCCCAGCCGGCGCGCTCGGCCAGCTTGTTGTCGGCGAGGACCAACGCCTTCTTCTGCGCGTCGCTCAGGTGCGCCAGCTCGATGACCGGCACATGAGTCAGCCCGAGCTTGCGCGCCGCCAGCACCCGCCCATGGCCGGCGATGACGCCGTTCGCGCCGTCGACCAGGAGGGGAGTGGTCCAGCCGAACTCCCGGATCGATCCGGCGATCAGCGCGATCTGGTCCTCGGAATGGGTGCGGGCGTTGCGGGCGTAGGGGATCAGGCTGTCGAGCGGGCGCTGCTCGATCGCGAGGCTTTTGCCCATGGTCCTGGCCGCCTGATCGAGCATCTGCGCCTCCTGACCCCCGGCCAAGCCACGCGCGGAGGCGTGCGGGGGCGATCCGGGGGCAGTATAGCATCACACTCAAATCATTGATATTGCAAAGATATAAGACATCTATAGACATGCGCAGACAAATGCCGGATCGCGCCTCAATCCGGCTCCCATTGCGCGAGCGGGCCGATAGCGCGCTCCAGGGCGGCCTTGGCGTCGGTGGGCGTGCCTGCAATCCAGTACGCCTTCTGCCAACGCGGGCCGACGCCGGCGCGACGGTAGGCGGCCGAACTCAGGGTCATTTCCCTATAGATGTCTCTTATAGGGTTTTGACCCTGAGTTGCTCTCCGGAACGAGCTCTTTGCCTGCTCGACCGACGAGAAAAGCTGAGGATGAATAATTGCCGCATGGGCAGGGCTGTCCACGGCGATCCCGGCCAAGAGCATCTGCTGCAGGGTATCCGGGACCTCGATCTCCCAGCAGGACAGCCGATCGTGCGGGAGCGGCAGCGCCAGGTCGGCCAGCACATGCACCTCCAGCGGGTTGACGGCCGAGCGATTGACGCCGCGCCCACGACCGATCGCCTGGATCACCTCGTCGTCGCAGATCGCCGCACGGAGCAGCTCGGCTTGCTCATCGGCGTGTACGGTCACCCGCACGCCTTGGATTGGACCTGCGCGCATCGCCACGCCCTTCAATGCGCGCCGGTAGCGGCCTGTGGGCACATGCCCGAACAGCGCGCCACTCAACCTGCCGAGATCGTCACTGCTCGGAAGCGGCCGCCCGATCACGATCAGCAGTCCCACGTCGCGGTAGACGTCGAGCCCGGCAATGGCGTTGAAATGCGCGACCTCGACTCCGGGGATGCCGACGAACTCCGCCTCG
>JBGAKU010000390.1:0-3467 GCA_044224255.1 Geminicoccaceae bacterium | reverse complement strand
AGGTAGAGCAGCTCGGCGGGGTTGGCCATGGGGCGATCGGCGGCGCCGTGCGCCGCCGAGGCGCCGCGGCGATAGTCGCGGTCCTCCGCCCCGCCGTCACGACTGTCATGGTTGTCGTCGCGCCAGTCCTGCACCGCTGCGGCCAGGGCGGCGGCCCGCTTCTCGTCGGCGCCCAGGGCCATCGGCAGGGCGCGCAGCAGCGAGCCGGGGGCCTTGTTCAGGTCGATCTTGCCGCTCTCACGCTCGATCTGCACCAGGACGGCCACGTCGTCGAGGGTCCATTGGAGCTGGGCGGGGATCACCTGCCGGGGCGTGCGGTTGGCCAGGACGACCACGGTCTCCCGCAGCGCCGCGCTGAGCATGGCATCGGCCTCGACCGACTGCAGCTGCCCGCGCAGGGTCAGCGCGTCGGTCCGGCGTCCCGCCAGGAACGCGACCGCAGCGGCGGCCATGGCCGTCGTGAACACCAGCACCAGCACGAGGGCGGCGCCACGCTCGCGGGCGGAAACGGTCATCGCGGCCTTCTAGGCCCACTGTCCCGGTAAGCCAAGGTTAACCGGACGCGTGGTCTATTCGGGTCGGTTCGCCCGACGGCCGCGGAATGACAGAGGGTCCGAGGATGTCGCCTTTGCGTCGAAGCATCACGATCATGCTCGGCCTGCTCCTGGTCCAGGCCGCGCCGGCCGGAGCAGGCACCGCAACGAGTGCGCTTGCGGTAAGGGTGGTCGTGCAGCCTTCTTGCACGGTCTCGGGCGCGACGCTCGACTTCGGCAGCTACACCAGTGGGCAGACGACCAACCTCAACGGGTTCGCCCAGATCGCCTACAGCAATTGCCCGGCCGGGCAATTGCGTTTCCAGCTCGACGGCGGCGGCAGCGGCTCGACCACCGCCCGGAAGCTGAGCAACGGGAGCGGCGGTCTGCTCGGCTACGGCGTCTTTCGCGATTCGGCGCGGACACAGGTGTTTGGGCAGGGGCCCAACTCGCGGCTGATCACGCTCACGGCCGCCGGCTCCGGCAATGTCTCGGTCTATGGACAGATCCCTGCCGGACAGTCGGTCGCGACCGGCACCTATACCGACACGGTGGTGATCACGCTCGACTTCTAGCCTCCGGCCTCAGGCGAACCGTGGCGCCCGCCGCTCCTGGAAGGCGCGCCGGCCTTCCAGAAAGTCGGGGTGGGCTGCGGCCCCGTCGCGCAGGGCGCGGCTGACCGCATCCTCCTCGAGCTGTCCCGAGGCGATCATGCCGAACATGGCCTTGATCCGTCGCTGGGAGCTGCCGGACAGCCGCGCCAGCTCGTCGGCATACCCGTGCACTCTTGCCTCAAGCTCGTTCGCGGGCACCACCTGGTCGACGAGCCCCATCCCCAGCGCCTCCGAGGCGTCGACGAGTCGTGCCGAGAGCAGCAGATCTTTCGCACGCGGCATCCCGACTACCGCGGCCAGTCTTCTGACATCGCCCAGGCTGTAGGCCAGACCGAGCTTCGCCGGCGTGATCCCGAGCCGGGCATCCTCGGCCGCGAAGCGGAGGTCGCAGGCTACGGCGAGACCGCAGCCGCCGCCGAGGCAGTTGCCCTGGATCTGCGCCAGCGTCGGCTTGCTCAACCGCTCCAGGCGCCCGAGCGCGTCCTGCACGAGCTCGTTGTAGGCATGGGCGGCCGCCTCGTCGGCGAACACCTCTGCGAACTCGCCGATGTCCGCACCGGCCGAGAACGCGGGACCCTCGCCGCGCACGATGATCACCCGTGTCGAGGGGTCGTGCTCGAGTTCCTGGCAGCGCTGCGCGAGGCTGCGCCAGGTCGCCCGATCGATGGCGTTCTGGCGCGATGGGCGATCCAGCACCAGCGTGGCCACCGCCCCGTAGCGCTCCAGCCGCAAGCTTCCATTGGTCATCCGTTGCTCCTACCTCGCGTGGCCGCACCATAGCCGTCTTTGGGGTCACGACGGACGCGCCCTACCGCCGCGACCGACCAGGCGCGCTATATCAAGATGGGAGCTGGGACATCCTTTCCCGGACCGGCCGCGGGAGTATCCGATGAGGTGGCGCGTCCTGCTCGCAGCCTTGCTTTGTCTGCCCCTGCTCGCCGGCGGCGCACGCGCGGAAGGCTGCTTTCCCGTTGCCTCGGCCGAGGCGCGGCTCGTGCCCGCAGCCTTGCAGGTGGCGGCTCTGCCGGCCGGCGCCACCGCCCGGCTGATCTTCCTCGGCCATGCCAGCTTCCTGATCGAGAGCGCCGAAGGCGTCACGGCGGTGACCGACTTCAACGGCTATGTCGGCGCGCCGCTGGTCCCGGACATCGTGACCATGAACAACGCGCACGACACGCACTTCGCCGCGCTGGTCCCGCCGGGCGTCGCGCATGTGCTGCGCGGCTGGAATCCCGACGGCGGCGAGGCCCGCCACGATCTGAGCTCGCGCGACCTCCGGGTCCGCAACGTGCCCACGGCCGTGCATGGTCGCGCGGGCGATCAGACCAACAGCAACTCGATCTTCGTGTTCGAGATCGGCGATCTGTGCATCGCCCATCTCGGCCATCTCCATCAGCTCCTGACGCCGGCACAGCTTGCCGAGCTCGGCCTGATCGACGTCGTCCTGGTGCCCGTCGACGGGACCTACACGATGTCGCACGCGGAGATGGCCGAGGTGATCCGCCAAATCGGCGCGCCCGTGGTCGTGCCGATGCACTATTTCGGCGCTGCCGTGCTCGCGCGGTTCCTGGCCGAGGTCGAGGGCGAGTACAGGATCGACATCCGGGACAGTCCCGAGCTGCTGCTCGCCCGGGCCAGCCTGCCGCAGCGCACAGTGATTGTGCTGCCCGGCAGCTGAGGCCGTAGCGTGAGGATGTGGGACACGACGTCCTGAATCCGACGTGTGGCACGGAGGAGCCCGGCGGACAGGGAGTTGACGGTCGCCGTAGGGCGCCTGTCACGTTCTTGTCGATCCGAAGCGCCGGCATCGGATGGATCGCCCAGACAGCGGAGAGCAGCATGACCCCGGACGGTCTCCTCGCCGAGCTGCGGGTGGTACGTGAAGCCGTGGCCATGGAGGGAGCCGCAATCCTTGCCGGCTGGCAGGATTGCATTGCGCGCCCGCGATTTGCCGAAAATGCTGCCAACCTCCCGAGCTACCTGGCGCTGCGTCACCGCGACCTGCGGCCCATGCAGACTGCGCTGATGACTCTCGGCCTTTCGTCGCTCGGTCGGGCGGAGGGTCGTGTCCTGGTCAATCTCGATGCCACGCTTGCCAGCCTTGCCGCCGTGGCGGGGGCAGCGGCGCTGCCGCGGCCGGACGAGCGCACATTTTTTCACGGGAACGCGTTGCTGGCGGCCGCCCGCGAGGAGCTGTTCGACTATCTGGCGGTCGGCCATCGCGTCTATGTGGACGATGGCCGGTTCGGAGGCGCGGTCGAGCGGCTCGATGCTGACGGCGCCACCATCGTGATCAATCACACCGCACTGGACGGCGCCA
>JBGAKU010000047.1:0-27958 GCA_044224255.1 Geminicoccaceae bacterium | reverse complement strand
CCTCCCCACCGATGCGGACCATTGAGCTCAAGGGGGTCGGCTACGCCTTCCCCCCGCCCGAGGGCGGCGAGGCCTTCGTCCTCGGGCCGATCGATCTCCGCCTCGAGCGGGGCGAGTGCATCTTCATCGTCGGCGACAACGGCTCCGGCAAGACGACCCTGATCAAGATCCTGCTCGGCCTCTACGCGCCGCAGAATGGGGAGGTGCTCCTCGACGGCGAGCCGGTCACGGCCACGACGCGCGACGAGTACCGCCAGCTCTTCACCACGATCTTCGCCGACTACTATCTGTTCGAGGACCTGCCGCAGGCCGGCGGCGAGCTGCCGGCGGAGGCGACGCGGTACCTGCAGCGGCTGGAGCTGGCCCACAAGGTCGGCGTGCGCGACGGCCGGTTCTCGACGCTCGATCTCTCGACGGGCCAGCGCAAGCGGCTGGCGCTGCTCCAGGCCTGGCTGGAGCGACGGCCGGTCCTGGTGTTCGACGAGTGGGCCGCGGACCAGGATCCCACCTTCCGGCAGATCTTCTACACGCAGCTATTGCCCGAGCTGAAACGGCTCGGTCGGACCCTTGTCGTGATCTCCCACGACGACCGGTACTTCCACACCGCGGATCGGGTGGTGCGGCTGGAGCATGGCAGGATCGCCGGCCAGCCGCCCCTCGAGCGCGAGGTGGCCTGAGTGCGTGGGCCCAGGACCGCCGGCTCGGCGTCGACGGTGGCGGCTCAGTGATGCGGCCAGCACGCCCCGGCATACACCCGCTCGGCGTCGACGGCCCAGCGCCCGATCACGGGCAGGATCAGGCCGGATCGAAGCGGGGCGACCTCGAACGTGCCGTGGCTGCGGCTCGCGTCGATGCCGAACCGCACTCGGACGTCGAGGAAGTCCAGAAACTCGCGCCGAACCGGATCGACGCATTTGTAGATGGATTCCTTGGCGCTGAAGGCGAGCTTCGGCCAATCGCCCGTCATGGGTGAGGGCAGGTGCGAGCAGTCCGTCATCTCCTCGGGCGAGCAGACGATCGGCGTGAGCTCGTCGTCCAAGGGCGTCCCGATCTCGGCGTCGAAGCCCAGGGATCTCGCGGCCCCGGTCGCGGCGACGACGGCGGCGCAGAAGCCTGCGCAATGGGCGATGCTGCCGATGAAGCCCCGCGGCCAGACCGGTCCGCGCCGCTCCGAGCGCGGCAGCGGAACGGCCGGCCCGCCGAGCCGGGTCAGGGCGCGGCGGGCGGCGGCGCGCCCCGCGGCAAACTCCGCCCGCCTTTTGGCCACCGCGCCGGCGACCGCCGTCGCCTCCTCGGGATGAGGGCTCTCGCGATACATCGCGCGGTCAGCGACGCAGACCGCCACCTCGACGGGGAACAGCCGTGCGATCCTGCTCTCGTCCAAGGATCACGCTGCCTGGTCGGTGACCCTGCTGCGGCAATGGATCTGAGCGTCGCGGATCATGAAGTTGACCAGTGTCGGCGACACCCCCAGGTTCGCGGCGATGTCCTTCTGACTGACGCCGCGGATGCGGTGCTCCTCGAAGGCGTAGCGTGTGCGCGCCGGCAGCTCTCCCAACGCGGAAGCGACCAACTGCAAGGACTGGCGGTGCATGCTGATGCTGTCCGGCGGCGCCGACTCGGTCACCATGACGGTCCTGGCGTCCTCGCCGTTGACCACGCGATCCTCGGTCGTCCGCCGTCGATACTCGTCCACAGCCTGATTGTAGACGATCTTGGCGAGATAGCCGACCCTCGAGTCGATCGTGTACCTCTGACCATTGGCCATGAGCTTGACGAAGGCGTCATGGACCACGTCCTCCGCGCGGCTTCGGCAGCCGACGATTCTCTCGGCGATCTTGACGAACACTTGCCGATGTGTCGCGAAGATAGCGTCGAGCGACGTGGATTGGACAGCGGTCAGCTCGCTCACCAGAACAGCCCTTGTGTGATGTGTGTATGTTGGCTTGAGGCGGCCGGAACCTATTACGGCCCTTGCGGGCCATCAATAACAGCGAAGCAAGAAACGTTCTGACTTGCGCACATCAAAAGATAGGAATCATTCTTATTCTTACTTTGTAGATCTATGAATTATAATCATTCTTATTCAATAATGCAGGCGGGCAGATTTGTCCGTGCCGGGTGGCCGTGTCGGCAGGCGCTCGGGCTAATTATTTACGCGCCTGGATCGTCATGACGGCGGGAGGCTCGGGACGCCGGCCGGGCGTCGCGAGCCCCGTTGTCTGAAGGAAGCCGTCATGGTGTTCGATCGCGAAGACGTGGTGTTCCAGGTCGTGGTCAACCACGAGGAGCAGTACTCGATCTGGCCCGACTACAAGGAGATCCCGAACGGCTGGCGAGCCGTCGGCAAGAGCGGATTCAAGAAGGAATGCCTCGAGTACATCGAGGAGGTCTGGACCGACATGCGGCCGCTGAGCCTGCGCCGCCACATGGACGGGCAGGACGCCCATTGATCCCGCAGCTCTTCTGCCTGCCCTATGCCGGTGCCAGCGCCAGCATCTATGGCCGCTGGCGGCGTATGTTGCCGGACCTGGATCTGCGCCCTGTCGAGCTTCCCGGGCGCGGCCGCCGGTTCACCGAGGCGTTGCAGGACGACATGTCGTCCTTGGCGCGCCAGCTGGCAGAGGAGCTGAGCGCGGAGATCGGCGGGCCCTATGCCCTGTTCGGCCACAGCCTCGGCGCCTTGCTGGCATTCGAGCTCGCGCACGCCCTGCGTGAGCTGCGTTGCCCCGCGCCCGAGGCCCTGTTCGCATCGGGGACGGCCGCGCCGGGCCGCCGCGACGACCGGGAGTTCGCCGGCGAGAAGAGCGACGCCGAGCTCGTCGATCATCTGCGCCGCCTCGACGGGACCGCCGACGCCGTGTTCGCCGAGCCGGATCTGATGCGGCTGACTCTGCCGGTGTTGCGCGCGGACTTCAGGATGTGCGGCCGCTATCGCCATCGGCGACGGCCCCTGCTCGCCTGTCCGATCCACGTTCTCGCCGGCCGGGACGATACCGCGACGATCGAGCAGCTGCTGGCGTGGGGCGACGAGAGCGGGCCCGGATTCACGCTCTCGCTGTTCGACGGCGGACATTTCTTTCTGTTCCAGCAGCAAGGCGCGGTGCTCGGAGAGATTCGTAGCCGCCTCCGGCGTGTCCAGCAGCCGCTGCGCGCGGCTGCTGGCTGACCATGCACGCGACGGTGCCGTGATGACGGACAATCTGGTCGAATCGCTGCGTACGCGCGCGGCTCTCCAACCGGAGCGCGAGGCGCTGCGGTTCCTCAGCGACGAGGGCGATGGCCAGCCACTGACCTATCGCGAGCTCGAGGTCCGCGCGCGTGCCATGGCGGCCTTGGTGCAGGAGCGGGCGGCACCCGGCGATCGCGTTATCCTGCTCTTGCCCAGCGGCATCGACTATGTCGCCGCCTTCTATGGTTGCCTGTTCGCCGGCGCCATCGCCGTACCGGCCTATCCGCCGGAGTCGCTGCACCCGCAGCATCTGGAGCGTCTGCGGGTCATCATCGAGGATGCCGAGCCCCGGCTGATTCTGGCCGAGAGGGAAATCTGCGAGGCGATCGGGCCGCTTCTCGGCAGCCAGTCGGCTTTGCTTGCGGTGCCTAGCCCATCGGCGGGGAGCGAGCTCGCCTGGCGCGAGGTGCCGCTGCGCCCCGACGATATCGCGTTCCTCCAGTACACCTCGGGATCGACCGCGGCACCGAAGGGCGTGCAGGTCACGCACGGCAATCTGGTTGCCAACGAGATCCTGATCCGCAGCGGCTTCAGCATGACCACCGACGACACGATGGTCAGCTGGCTGCCGCTCTTTCACGACATGGGGCTGATCGGCGGGCTGCTGCAGCCGATCTACAGTGGCTACCGCTGCGTGCTGATGTCGCCGCGCCACTTCCTCGAACGTCCGATCCGCTGGCTGGATGCGATCAGTCGCTTCGGCGGCACCATCAGCGGCGGGCCCGATTTCGCCTATCGCCTCTGCGCCGAGCGCATCCCTGCCGGAGCGATCCCCGGGCTCGATCTTTCGGGCTGGACTCTTGCCTACTCGGCGGCCGAGCCGATCCGGCCCGACACACTCGATGCCTTCGCGACGAAGTTCGCCCCCTCCGGGTTCCGGGCCGACGCGATCTTCGGCTCCTACGGTCTGGCCGAGGCCACCCTCCTGGTCTCGTCCGTGCATCGTGGTCTGGGCACCTCGCGCGTGGCCTGCGACGCCACCGCGATGGCCGAGGGGCGCTTCCGCCCGGGCGAGGGGCCGGTGCTGGTCAGCTGCGGCCGCGCGCTGCCGGACCACGAGCTGCGCGTGGTCGACCCTGCAACCGCGGCGCCACTGGCGGCGGGCGAGGTCGGTGAGATCTGGGTTTCGGGCCCGAGCATCGCTCAGGGCTACTGGCGCAAGCCGGAGGCCACGGCGGCGACCTTCGTCGCGGTGGAAGGGCGGAGGTGGCTGCGCACCGGCGATCTGGGCGCCATGCACGAGGGCCAGATCTACGTCACGGGCCGCCTCAAGGACATGCTGATCGTCCGCGGCCAGAACATCTACCCGCAGGACCTGGAGCGCGCGGTCGAGAGCGAGGTCGCCGCCGTGCGTAAGGGCCGGGTCGCCGCCTTCGCCCTGGAACGGGACGGTGCCGAGACGATCGGCATCGCGGCCGAGATCGGGCGCGGCACGCGCAAGAAGCAGCCGGTGGAGGAGCTGGTCGCCGCGATCCGCCAGACCATCGTCGCCGCATGCGGCGAGGCGCCGGCGGCCGTGGTGCTGCTCAATCCCGGCGGTCTGCCCAAGACCACCAGCGGCAAGCTGCAGCGCTCGGCCTGTCGTCTCCGGCTGCTCGACGGCACTCTCGACACCTTCTTCGTCCAGGACGGCGCACCCGCCGATTCCGACAGCTTCACCCCGCCGCAAGGTTCTGCGGAGATTGCGGTGGCGGCGGTATGGGGGGAGGTATTGGGTGTGTTGGGGGTGGGTCGGGAGGCGGATTTCTTCGCCTTGGGCGGGGATTCGGTGGTGTCGATCCAGGCGGTGAGCCGGCTGGCGCAGCGGGGCTGGGAGGTGACGCCGCGGCAGCTGTTCGAGCGGCCGACGGTGCGGGGGCTGGCCGAGGTGGCGCAGCCCTTGGCGCGGGCCGAGGCCCGGCCGGTGCCGGCGGGGCCGCTGGTCGCGCTGTCGGCGGCGGAGCGGGAAGCCCTGCCGGTCGCGGAGGGCGAGCTCGAGGAGCTCTATCCGGCGGCCCCGATGCAGGCGGGGCTGGTGATGCACACGCTGCTCGAGCCGGGCTCGGGCATCTATCTGATGCAGAACCGGCACCGGATCGACGGGGCTCTGGACCTGGCCCGGTTCGACCGGGCCTGGGCGCTGGTGGTCGAGCGGCACGGGGCGCTCAGGGCCTGCTTTGCCTGGGACGGGGTGGAGCGGCCCTTGCAGCTGGTGCGCCAGCGGCTCTCGGGCTGGCTGGAGCATCTGGATCTGCGCGGCGTGGACGAGGCGGCACAGGCCTTGCGCATCGAGGCGGAGCTGCAGGCCGAGCTCGACCGCGGCCTGGACCTGGCGCACGGGCCTCTGTTCAAGGTGCGGCTGTTTCGGCTGGGGGCGGGGCGGTTCGAGATGGTGGTGAGCTACCACCATGCGATCCTGGACGCCTGGTGCGTGTTTCTGCTCCTGTCGGAGTTCGCGCTGGCCTACCGGGCGCTGGAGCAGGGCCGGGCCCTGCCGCTGCTCCTGTCGGAGTTCGCGCTGGCCTACCGGGCGCTGGAGCAGGGCCGGGCGCTGCCGCCGGCGGCCCCGCCCTACCGCGACTTCATGGCCTGGCTCTTGGCGCGCGACCCGGCCCCCAGCCGGGCCTACTGGCGGGAGGCGCTGGCGGGCTTCGAGACGCCGACGCCTTTGCCGGCGGACCGGCCCTTGGGCCTGCGCCAGGGCAGCTCGCGGATCATCGACCGGCAGCTGGTGCTGGCGGCCGAGGCGGATCGCGCGCTGCGGGCCTTGGCGGCGAGGCATCGCCTCACGCTCAACAGCTTCGTGCAGGCGGCCTGGGCCCTGAGCTTGCGCCATCACGGCGGCGGCGCGGACCTCGTGTTCGGGGTGACGGTGGCCGGGCGGCCGCCGGAGCTGCCCGAGCTGCAGGGCACCTTGGGCCTGTTCATCGCCACCATCCCCTTGCGGCTGCAGGTGCCCTGCGGGGCGGACGCGACCTTGGTGGCCGACTGGCTGGCAGGCCTGCAGGCGCAGAACCTCGTGATGCGCGAGCACGAGCATCTGCCTCTGGTCGAGATCCAGGCGCTGTCGGCACTGCCGGCCGGGGCTGCCCTGTTCGACAGCCTGTTCGTGTTCGAGAACGCGCCGATCGACGTCGCGATGCTGGAGGAGGCGCAAGCGCTCAAGGCCGAGGTCACCCAGACCCGCACCCACACCAACTACCCGATCACCGCGGTGGCCTACCCGCATGGAAGGCTCGGGCTGCATCTGTCCTGCGACGGCCGGTTCTTCGAGCCTGCAACGGTCGAGCGCCTGCTCGCCACCTTCCAGCGCGCGCTCCTGGCCCTGGTCACCGGCTTCACCACCCCCGTCCGAACCCTCGACCTCCTCGAACCAGCCGATCGCACCAGGCTCACGGCGCCCGCCGCCGGCGCACCGCTGCCGGAGCGGGGCTGGGCGGCGCTGTTCGCGGCCTCGGCCGCCCGCCACGGCGAGCGTACCGCCGCCGCCTGCATGGGCGAGGAGCTGAGCTATGCCGGGCTGGAGGCAGCCGGCAATCGGGTCGCGCACGGGCTATTAGCCGCCGGCGTGCGCCCGGACGACACCGTGGCGGTGCTGGCTGGGCGCGGGCTGGGCTATCTGGTCGGCGTGGTCGGTACGCTCAAGGCCGGGGCCGCCTATCTGGGCCTCGATCCGGCCTGGCCGGCGGGGCGGCTCGGCCGGCTCCTGGCCGACGCCCGCCCGCGCGTGGTGCTGGTGGCTGCGGCCGAGCGGCCGCTGCTCGCCGGCTTGGCCGACCTGCCGCCGGTCCTGGTGCTGGAGGAGCTCGACCGGGCCGACCTGCCCAGCCACGACCCCGAGGTTCCGGTCGGGCCACGCAACCTGGCCTATCTGATCCACACCTCGGGCTCGACCGGAGTGCCCAAGGGCGTGATGGTCGAGCAGGCCGGGATGCTCAACAACCAGCTGAGCAAGCTGCCCTGGCTCGGGCTGACCGC
Organism: Geminicoccaceae bacterium; assembly: GCA_044224255.1. Lineage (GTDB taxonomy): Bacteria > Pseudomonadota > Alphaproteobacteria > Geminicoccales > Geminicoccaceae > Benzoatithermus. The sequence continues at coordinate 20,769 of JBGAKU010000047.1, read as the reverse complement.
GGACGACGTGGTGGCACAGACGGCGGGGCAGGGCTTCGACGTCTCGGTCTGGCAGCTTCTGGGCGGGCTCTTGTGCGGGGCGCGGATCGAGATCCTGCCCGACGCGGTCGCCCACGACCCGGCGGCCCTCCTGGCCCGGCTGGCTGAGCGCGGGATCACCCTGCTCGAGGCGGTGCCGGCGATGATCGCGGGCCTGCTCGATGCCGGGCCTCTGCCCTTGCCGGCCCTGCGCTGGCTGATGCCGACCGGCGAGGCGCTGCCGCCCGAGCTGGCCCGCCGCTGGCTCCAGCATTACCCGGCGATCCCCCTGGTCAACGCCTACGGGCCGGCCGAATGCTCCGACGACGTGGCGCTGCATCGGCTCGACAGCCCGCCCGGCGAGGCGGCGTTGGTGCCGGTCGGTCGCGCCACCGACCACAATCGGCTGTTCGTCCTGGAGGAGGAGCTGGGTCTCCTGCCCGAGGGGGCGGCGGGCGAGCTGTGGGTGGCCGGCATCGGCGTCGCGCGCGGCTATCTGGGCGACCCCGCCCGCACCGCCGAGCGCTTCGTGCCCGACCCGTTTGCCGCGGATGGCGGCCGCCTCTACCGTACCGACGACCTCGGGCGCTGGAGTTCCGGCGGAGCCAGCTGGAATGCCTGGGCCGCATCGACCACCAGATCAAGCTGCGCGGCTACCGCATCGAGCCGGGCGAGATCGAGGACTCGCCGAGCGAGCACGGCGTGCGCGAGGCCGCCGTCGCCCTGAAACAGCGACCGGCACGAGGCTCGTCGCCTACGTCGTCCCAAGGACCGCAGAGAACGGCTGGAGCCTGCCCGCAACGTGGGCAAGAGCTTGGCCGCGAGCATCTGCCCGACTACATGGTGCCGGCGCGCCTAGCCCCCATCGACCGGCTACCCTTGAGCGCCAACGGCAAGCTCGACACACGAGCCTGCCGGCGATCCCCCAACAGGCGCAAGAACAGATGCCGCCACCGAACTCGAAGGCCGCCTCGTGACGATCTGGCAGGAATTCCTGCAGCTCGATCGTGTCGGCATCGCCGACGACTTCTTCGAGCTGGGCGGCCACTCGCTGTTGATCACCCAGGTCTTCGCCCGGCTGCGCCGTGAGCTGCAGCGACGATCACCCTGCGCGACGTGTTCGAGGCTGCCACGATCGAGGAGCTGGCGGTGCGCATCGAGCGGGCGCCGCGGACGACCATCACGCGCGAGAAGGCGGCGCGGCTCAGCGATCTCATGAGTTGAGCTCGAGGGCATGACCCGGAGCAGAGGAATGAACGCATTGATGACGCGCGATCTTGCACGAGGCAGTAGTTCCCGACGTCGGCGAGGCGCTCTACGATCTCGCCCCCAACGAGCTGCTGGCTGCGGCAGGCACAGCAGGAATCCGAACGCCCGCAGTTACCCGCGGCGCATCCCGCTGGCGCTGCGGCGGGCGCGCGGTGATCCATGTCGAGGACGTCGAGGGGCGGGTGTTCATCGACTGCCTGGCCGGCGCCGGCAGCCTGGCGCTGGGCCACAACCACCCGGTCGTGGTCGCGGCGATACGGCAGGTGCTGGCGGACGAGCTGCCGCTGCTCACGCTCGATCTGACCACGCCGGTCAAGGACCGCTTCGTGCAGGACCTGCTGGCCGTGCTGCCGCCCGCCTTCGCGGCCAAGGCGAAGGTGCAGTTCTGTGGCCCGACCGGCGCCGACGCTGTCGAGGCCGCGCTCAAGCTCGCCCGCACCGCCACCGGCCGCCGCAACGTCCTGGCCTTCCAGGGCGGCTATCACGGCATGTCCCTGGGCGCGCTGGCGCTGATGGGCAATCACGGGCCGAAGCAGGCGCTGGACGGCCTGTTCGGCAACGCCTGCACCTGCCCTTTCCCTACGACTATCGCTGCCCGTTCGGCATCGGCGGCGCGAAGGGCGTCGAGATCGGCTCGCCCTGGTCGAGAACCTGCTGCGCGATCCCGAGGGCGGTGTGTTGCCGCCGGCGGCGATCATCGTCGAGCCGGTCCAGGGCGAGGGCGGCGTGATTCCCGGCCGCACCCGACTGGCTGCGCGGTCTCGCCGCCATCGCGCGCGGGGCCGGCGTCCTGATCCTCGACGAGGTGCAGTGCGGCTTCGCCCGCACCGGGCGCATGTTCGCCTTCGAGCATGCCGGTATCGAGCCGGACATCCTGGTGCTGTCCAAGGCCATCGGCGGCAGCCTGCCTCTGTCGGTCGTCGTCTATCGCGAGGAGCTGGACTGCTGGCGGCCGGGTGCCCATGCCGGCACCTTCCGCGGCAACCAGATGGCCATGGCCGCCGGATCGGCGACCCTTCGCTACATCCGTGACGAGGGCCTCGTGGAGCATGCCGGCGAGCATGGGAAACCGGCTCACCGCACCGACTGGGTGAGCTGCGGCAGCGCCTGCCGGATCGGCGACGTGCGGCCGCGGCCTGATGCTGGGGATGGAGCTGGTCGACCCGGATGGCCACACCCGACCGGCTCGGCCGCCCGCCGGCCGACGGGGCGCTGGCGAGCCGACTGCAGCGCGAATGCCTGCGCCGCGGCCTGATCATCGAGCTGGGCGGGCGGCGCCGGCGCGGGCGCCCTTCCTGCCGCCCCTGATCATCGGCCCCGCCGAGGTCGACACGGTCGCCCGGATCGTCGGTGCTTCGCTGGAGGCGGCGGCCTCGGTCTAAAGAATCGGCCCGCTGCCCCGTCATAACTGCGCCGCAACGGGGATCATCGATGGACAAGGCCGAGGCCGAGGCGCTCGTCCGGCGCTTCGTAGCGCTGCCGCGCGACAGGCGTCACACGTTCTGGACCGCCTTGCGCGAGAACGAGGTCGATCTCGCGCTGCTCCCGATCCCGGGCGGCATCGCCCGGGGGGAACGGCGCGAGCCGTCCTACGCGCAGCGCCGGATGTGGCTGCTCTGGCAGCTCGACCGCGAGGCTTCAGCCTACCACATCGCCACCGCCCAGCGCCTGAGCGGCATGCTCGACGCGGATGCGCTGGAGGGGGCGCTGGTCGATCTGTGTCGGCGCCACGAGGCCCTGCGCACCACCTTCGACGACATCGACGGCAGCTCGCCCAGCAGGTGCACGAGCATCCGCCAAGCGTCGGCTCGATCTGAGCGCGTCGAGGATCTCGGCGACGAGCGCGTCGCGGCCTGCTGCGCGCCGCTGTGCAGGGCTCCCTTCGACCTCGAGCGTGGGCCACTGCTGCGCGCCACGTTGGTGCCGGCTGGGCGAGACGGAGCACGTCCTTCAGCTCGTCATGCACCACATCGTCGCCGATGCCTGGTCGCTGCGCGTCATGGTCGAGGATCTCGCCCCGCTCTACATCGGCCAGCCTCGGGCGCCGCCGCCGGACTGGCCGCGCTCGACGTGCAGTACTCCGACTACGCGCTGGCAGCGGAGCTGGCTGGAGGCAGGCGAGGGCGAGCGGCAGCTCGCCTACTGGACGGAGCACCTTGGCGGCGGCGAGCAGGCGCTGGAGCTGCCTCTGGACCGACCGCGGCCGGCGGTCTGGAGCTATCGCGGGGCCGTCGCGCGGTTCGAGATATCCGAGACCACGATGCGCGGACTGCGGGCGCTGGCGCAGAGCCAGCGCACGACCCCGTTCGTGGTGCTGCTGACGGCATTCGCCGTGCTGCTGCAGCGATGGAGTGGCCAGGGCGATCTGCGGATCGGCGTGCCCGTCGCGAACCGGACGCGCGCCGGAGACCGAGGGGCTGATCGGCCTGTTCGTCAACACGCAGGTGATCCGTACCCAGGTCGACGGCGAGGGCTTCGCGAGCCTGCTGGAGCAGGTGACGGGAGGCCGCACTCGGCGCGCAGGCCCATCAGGACCTGCCGTTCGAGCAGTTGGTCGATGCGCTGCGGCCGGAGCGCAGCCTGGGGCGCAATCCGCTGTTCCAGGTGATGTTCGGCCACGAGCGCCTGGAGGATGGCGACGACACGGCTCGGGGAGCTGCGCGTCGAGGAGCTGCCATTCAACTGCACCCACGGCGCAGTTCGACCTGGCGCTGGCCACCCAGGAACGTGCGGACGGCAGCCTGGTCTGTGCCTTCACCTACGCCACGGACCTGTTCGACGCGGCGACGATCGAGCGGCTGGGCGGGTGGTTCGTGAACCTGCTCGATGGCATCGCCGCCCGGCCTGAGCAGGCGGTGGGCGATCTGCCGCTGCTGACGGCGGACGAGCGGCGCTGGCTGGTCGAGGGCTGCAACGACACCGCCACCGCCTACGACACCGGGCCCGGTCTGGTGGCGCGGCTGCGCCGTCAGGCCGCGGCGACGCCGGAGGCGATCGCACTGGTCGCCGGGGTGGAACGGCTCGACTATCGCGAGCTGCACGACCGGGCCGATCGGCTGGCGGCGGGCTTGCGGGCGCAGGGGATCGGGCCGGATGCGCTGGTCGGGCTGCTCGCCGAGCGCTCCGTGGCCATGGTGGTCGGCCTGCTCGGCATCCTGAAGGCCGGTGCGGCCTGGGTGCCGCTCGACCCCGAGCTGCCGCCCGACCGGCTGGCCTACATGGTGACGCAGAGCGGCATGCGGCTGGTGCTGGCGCAGCAGCATCTGCCGCTGCCCGCCAGCGACGTGCCCGTCCGCATCCTGGAGCAGGATGGCGGTGACGCAGGGGGCGAGCCGACCTCGGAGCCGCAGCCCGACAGTCTCGCCTACTGCATCTACACCTCGGGCACGACGGGTCGCCCCAAGGGGGTGGGCAACAGCCATGCCGGGCTGCTCAACCGCCTGCTCTGGATGCAGGCGCGCTACCGGCTCACGCCGTCCGACCGGGTGCTGCAGAAGACGCCGTTCGGCTTCGACGTGTCGGTGTGGGAGTTCCTCTGGCCCCTGATGACCGGCGCCACCCTGGTCATGGCCCCACCCGGCGCGCACCGCGACCCCGCCGCCCTGCGCGCGCTGATCCAGGCCGAGGGCATCACCGTCCTGCACTTCGTGCCCTCGATGCTGCAGGCCTTCATGGCGGTCGAGGACATCGCGGCCTGCGCCAGCCTGCGGGCGGTGATCTGCAGCGGCGAGGCGCTGCCGGTCGACCTGCAGCGGCGCTTCCTGGCCGCCAGCCCGGCCGGGCTGCACAATCTCTACGGCCCCACCGAGGCCGCGATCGACGTCACCGCCTGGGAATGCCGCGACGAGCCCGGCCGCAGCTCGGTGCCGATCGGACGGCCGGTCGCGAACACGCAGATCCACCTGCTCGACGGGCGGCTGGCCCCGGTGCCGGTCGGCGTGCTGGGCGAGCTGTGCATCGGCGGCGTCCAACTCGCGCGCGGCTATCTCGGCAGGCCGGCCTGACCGCCGAGCGCTTCGTGCCCGACCCGGACGGCGACGGCGCGCGGCTCTACCGCACCGGCGACCTCGCCCGCCGCCGGCCGGACGGGGTGATCGAATATGCCGGCCGCACCGACCATCAGGTCAAGATCCGCGGCTTCCGCATCGAGCTGGGCGAGATCGAGGTCCGGCTGGTGGAGCATTCCGAGGTCGCGCGAAGCCCTGGTCATCGCGCGCGATGGCCCTCCGGCCGGCAGCTCGTCGCCTACATCGTGGGCGACGCCTCGGTCGACGTGCTCAAGGAGCATCTACGCCGGCCACCCTGCCCGACTACATGGTCCCCGCCCGCTTCGTCCGCCTCGACCGCCTGCCGCTCTCCGCCAACGGCAAGCTCGACCGCAAGGCGCTCCCCGAGCCCGACTGGCCCGAGGCCGGCCTGCTCGAGCCCGCCGCCGACCGAGCGCCTGCTCTGCCAGGCTTGGCAGGATCTCCTCGGCCTGCCCAGGTCGGCGCGGGCGACAATTTCTTCGACCTCGGCGGCGATTCGATCGTCTCGATCCAGCTCGTCAGCCGAGCCCGGGCTCGGCCTGCGCCTCTCCCCCGCGCGATGTCTTCCGTCACCAGACGGTGCGCGAGCTGGCCGCGATGGCGCAGCTCGACGAAGCACGGCGCGAGCGGCGGCCGGAGGCCAGGGGCGAGGCGGCTCTGCTGCCGATCCAGCACTGGTTCTTCGAGCAGCCGATGCCGAGCCGCTCGCACTGGAACCAGGCGGTGCTGCTGCAGCCGCGCGAATGGGTCGACCGCGCCGCGCTGGAGGGCGCGCTCGGCGCGCTCATCGCCCATCACGAGGCGCTGCGCCTGCGCTTCGAGCAGGATGCGCAAGGAGAATGGCGCCAGCTCTTCAGCCCCCGCCGACGCCCTGGCCGGCCCGCATCTCGCCGTGACCAGCGCCGGCTTCGGACGAGCTCGATGCGGTCGTCGCCGCGGCCCATGCGGCGCTCGACATCGCAGGACGGGTCGTGCGCGCCGAGCTGATCGTGCTGCCGGACGGCAGCGAGCGGCTGCTGCTGGTGATCCATCATCTCGTGGTCGACGGCGTATCGTGGCGCATCCTGCTCGAGGATCTCGCCACGGCCTACGGCGCAGGCGAGGCAAGGGCAACCCGCCGTCGCGCCGGACCGGACCAGCTCGGTCCAGCAATGGGCCGCCGCGCTGGCGGAGCAGGCCCGGACGACACCGGCGTCGACTGGTGGAAGGCGCAGCTCTCCGGCCCCGTCGCCGCGCTGCCCGGCGAGCGGGATGCGGAGCCTGCCTCAACCGTGACGCGGCACAGCTCGCCTCGTCGATCGACCGGGCGCTGACGGCGCGGCTGCTGATCGCACCCAACTGCCTACCGCATGCGGGTGGACGAGCTGCTGCTCGCCGCCCTCGCGCGCGCCTGTGCGCCTGGAGCGGCGGCGAGGCGGTGCTGGTCCAGCTCGAAGGGCACGGCCGCGCGGCGGAGCTGACGCCGGGGGTCGACCTCAGCCGCACCGTAGGCTGGCTGACGAGCCTCTATCCCGTGCGCCTGGCGGCCCCGCCCGACCTCGACCCCGCGCGCTGCTGAAGTCGATCAAGGAGCAGCTCCGCGCGCGTCCCGGATCGCGGTCTCGGCTTCGGCCTGCTGCGCTACCTGGCACCCCCGATGTGCGCGAGCGCATGCAGGCGCTGCCCGCGCCCGAGATCACGTTCAACTATCTCGGCCGCTTCGACAGCAGCTTCGGCGATGATGCGCTGTTTCTGGCCGCGACCGAGAGCAGCGGCGAGGGCTGGCACCCGATTCGCCGATGATCTCGCCGCTCACGCTGGATGCGCAGATCCACGACGGCGTCCTGGCGCTGGACTGGCGCTACAGCCGCGCGCGGTTCGACGAGGCGACCATCCGCAGCCTCGCCGCCGCTTTCGAGGGCACGCCTGCATCGACCTGATCGAGCACTGCGCCACCGGCCTCGGCGTCACGCCTTCGGACTTCCCCCTGGCCCAGCTGACCCAGGCGCAGCTCGACGCCCTGCCGCTCCCGCCCGACCGCATCGAGGACGTGTTGCCGCTGGCGCCGATGCAGGAGGGGCTGCTCATGCACACTCTCTGCTCGAGCCTCGCTCCGGCATCTACCTGATGCAGGAGCACTATCTTCATCGACAGCGCCATCGAGCCGGAGACCTTCCTCCGCGCCTGGCGGATCGTGCTCTCGACCGCAATGCGGCGATGCGCGCCACCTTCCACTGGAACACCGGCGGGCCGGTGGTGCAGGCGATCCTGCGCGAGCCGGACGTCGCGATGGAGCTCTTCGACTGGTCCGGCCGGCGAGGAGCCAGGGCGAGCCGCTCGAGGCGACCTCCTCGCGGCCGAGCTGGGCGACGGGTTCGATCTGCGCCGGACGCGCCGCCCATCAGCCTGCGCCTGGACCGCCTGGCGGCCGAGCGGTTCTGCTTCGTGCTCAGCTACCACCACATCCTCATGGATGCCTGGTCGCGCTCGCACCTTCTCGACGACCTCCTGGTCGTCTATCGCGACCTGCTCGCCGGTGTGTCGCCGCGCCGCGCGACGCTGCGCCGTTCCGCGGCTTCATCGCCTGGCTGACCAGCCGCGACGAGGCGGAAACCCGCGCGTTCTGGGGGCGGACGTTGGAAGGCTTCGACGAGCTGACACCGCTGCCCGACGATCCATCCGGCGCCACGGTCGGTCGAAGGTCTGGTCGTCGGCGACGTGATCACCTTCCTGACCGAGGAGGAGACCGGCACCTTGCGCGAGCTGGCGCTGGAGCGGCAGATCACCGTCAACACCTTCGTTCAGGCCGCCTGGGCGCTGATGCTCCATCTCTACAGCGGTCGCGACGACGTGCTGTTCGGCATCACCGTCGCCGGCCGCCCCGCGGACGTTGCAGCGATGCAGGCGACCGTCGGGCTTTTCATCAGCAGTATCCCCTTGCGCGTGCGCCTGCCGCATCCCGCGACCGGCCAGAGCACCGCCGACTGGCTTGCCGAGCTGCAGGGCCAGAATCTGGCCATGCGGGAGCACGAGCACCTGCCGCTGGTCACGATCGCCGAATGCAGCGAGCTGCCGCGTGGAACACCGCTGTTCGACAGCCTGTTCGTGTTCGAGAGCGAGCCGGTGAACTTCTCGCTCGCCGACGGTGCGGAAGAGCCTGTCTGCGCGCCGACAAGATGCGCACGCACACCAATACATCCACTGACCGTGGTTATCTATCCCGGCGATACCCTCGGCCTGCATTATTCTTACGACCGCCGGTTCCTGGACGACGCCGATGCCGGAGCTGCTGGAACGGTTCAAGCGGCTGTTGCTGCGCTTGGCCGAAGGTTTCGACAGGCCGTGCGTGACTTGCGACTGCTCGATGCGACGGCGCGCCACGTTAGTTGCGGCCGGCAACGCCACCGGGCGCGATTACCCGCTGGATCGGGGCTACGCGCCCTGTTCCGGGCCACGGTCCGGCACCACCCGATCGGATCGCCGCCGCCTGCATGGGCCGGCGCCTGACCTATGCCGAGCTCGACCGGCAGGCCCACCGTCGCGCAGGCACTTCTGGCCACCGGCCCCCGTGCCGACCGATGTGGTGGCGGTGCTCGCGGCCCGCGATCTCGAGCTGCTCACCATGGTCCTCGGCACGCTGCAGGCAGGGGCCGGCTATCTGGGTCTGGATCCGCGCTTCCGACGCGACGCCTGCGCAAGATCATGGCACGTGGCCGCTCGGTGGTGACCGAGGCGACCGCTGCTGCGCTCATGGCGGAGGTGCTGGCCGAGCCGCCGACGGCCGGGCGCCCGCCGTGCTGCGTCCTGGAACTGGCTGGGCGCAAGCGGCCTGGCACGATCCCCTGGTCGAGGTCATGGCCGCCAGCTCGCCTACGTCATCTACACCTCGGGCTCGACCGCCAGCCCAAGGGTGATGGTCGAGCAGGCCGGCATGCTCAACAACCAGCTGAGCAAGATCCCCGGTCTCGACCTGATGCCCGGAGGACGTCATCGCCCAGACGGCGGGTCAGGGCTTCGACATCTCGGTCTGGCAGCTGCTGGCCGGCCTGCTCTGCGGCGCCAGGGTCGAGATCGTGCCCGACGCCGTCGCCCACGATCCCTCCGCTCTGCTCGAGCATGTGCGCGCCACCGGCATCACCGTCCTGGAGAGCGTGCCGTCGGTGATCCAGGGCCTGCTCGATGCCGAGCCGGTGCCTTGGTCGAGCCTGCGCTGGCTGCTGCCCACTGGCGAGGCCCTGCTGCCCATCCTCGCCCGCCGCTGGCTCGAGCGCTACAGCACGTGCCGTTGGTCAACGCCTACGGCCCGGCGGAGTGCTCGGACGATGTGGCCCTGCACCGGATCGACAATCCGAGACGAGGCCACGATCCTGCCGATCGGCCGCGCCACCGACAACAACCAGCTCCATGTCGCCGGATCACCGCGCTGCACCCGCTGCCGGTCCGGCCGCGGGCGAGATCCACGTCGCCGGCACCGGGGTCGGCCGTGGTTATCTCGGCGATCCGGCGCGCACCGCCGAGTGCTTCCTGCCCGACCCGTTCGCCGAGGATGGCGGCCGCCTCTACCGCACCGGCGACCTCGCCCGCTGGAACCGGCGGAGCCAGCTGGAATATCTCGGCCGCCGCGACCACCAGGTGAAGATCCGCGGCTTCCGCATCGAGCCGGGCGAGATCGAGGCCGTGCTCGCCGAGCATCACGGCGTGCGCGAGGCCGCCGTGGTCGTGCATGAAACAGCCCTGGGACCGCAGCTCCTCGGCTACGTCGCCGCAGCACCGGCGGACGGGCTCGCCGACAGACTGAGGCTGCATTTGAAGGCCTGCCTGCCGGACTACATGGTCCCGGCCCGGATCGTGGTGCTCGACCACCTGCCGCATCTGCCGAGCGGCAGGCTGCAGACCGCCGAGCCCCAAGCTAGCGCCAGCCTGGGAGGATCAACGTCTCGATCCTGCCCCGCACCGGGACCGAGCGCCAGCTCGCCGAGATCTGGGCGCAGCTCCTGCGTGTCGAGCAGATAGGCATCACCACGAGCTTCTACGAGCTCGGCGGCCATTCGCTGCTTGACCCGGCTCGTGTCGCGTTGCGTAGCACCTTCGGGGTCGAGATGCCGCTGGCCCAGCTCTTCGCGGACCCGACGATCCGCGGCATGGCAGCGCGGATCGACGCAATGGCGGCACCGCCAACGAGGGCGAGCTCGACGCGATGGCGAATATCCTCGATGAACTGGGAGCAGGTGACGTGAACGCCTCAGCGACACAGCCGCGCCACGACGTCCAGGAGGTCGCAGCACGGCTCTCCAAGCTGCCGGCCGACAAGCAGGCGATCTTCTGCGCCGACTGATCGATCAGGGAATCTCGCTGGCACGCCTGCCGACGGTGGCGCGAACAGGACGGCAACCCGCCGCTCTCCTTCGCCCAGAGCCGCCTCTGGTTCCTGTGGAAGCCTCGATCCGCAGAGCCCCGCCTACAATCTGCACCAGGCGTTCCGTCGACGGCGAGCTTGATCATGCCGCGCTGGAGCATGCCTTCAGCGAGCTTGCACGCCGCCACGAGCAGCTCCGCGCGAGCTTTCGCGAGGTAGAATGGTGAGCCTATCCAGGTGGCCGAGCCAGCACCTCTGGTAATTCGAGGAAGCAACCTGTCGGCCCTGCCGGCCCGGAGCCGGGAGCAGGCGGCCCTGGCGGCCGTCGAGGCCGAGGCGGAAGCGCACCTTTGATCTGAGCACGGGTCCACTACTACGGGTGCGTCTGCTGCGGTTGGACGAGCGGGAGCATCTGCTCTCGGTCACGATGCACCACATCATCGCCGACGGCTGGTCGATGGAGCTGGCAGTCGGCGAGCTTGCTGCTCTCTATCGGCCTACCGCGCGGGCAGTTCGGTGGCGCTCCGACCGCTGCCGATCCGATATGTCGACCATATGCCGGCCGCACCGACCATCAGGTCAAGATCCGCGGCTTCCGCATCGAGCCGGGCGAGATCGAGGCCCGGCTGGCGGAGCATGCCGAGGTCGCCGAAGCCCTGGTCATCGCGCGCGACGGCCCTGCCGGCCGGCAGCTCGTTGCCTATATCGTGGGCGACGCCTCGGCCGACGCGCTCAAGGAGCATCTACGCAGCACGCTGCCGGACTACATGGTCCCGGCCCGCTTCGTGAGCCTCGATCGTCTGCCGCTGTCCGCCAACGGCAAGCTCGACCGCAAGGCGCTCCCCGAGCCCGACTGGCCCGAGGCCGGCCTGCTCGAGCCCGCTACGCCGACCGAGCGTCTGCTCTGCCAGGCCTGGCAGGATCTCCTCGGCCTGCCCAAGGTCGGCACGAGCGATAATTTCTTCGATCTCGGCGGCGATTCGATCCTGGCGATCCAGCTCGTCGGCCGCGCCCGGAGTCTCGGCCTGCGCCTCTCGCCGCGCGATGTCTTCCGTCACCAGACGGTGCGCGAGCTGGCCGCGGTGGCGCAGGTCGACCAAGCGCGGCGCGAGCAGCGGCCGGAGGCGAGGGGTGAGGCGGCACTGCTGCCGATCCAGCATTGGTTCTTCGAGCAGCCGATGCCGAACCGCTCGCACTGGAACCAGGCGGTGCTGCTGCAGCCGCGCGAACGGGTTGACCGCGCCGCGCTGGAGGGCGCGGTCGGCGCGCTCATCGCCCATCACGAGGCGCTGCGCCTGCGCTTCGAGTGCGATGCGCAAGGAGAGTGGCGCCAGCTCTTCGTCCCCGCCGACGCCCTGGCCGGCCCGCATCTCGCCGTGACCAGCGCCGGCTTCGACGAGCTCGAGGCGGTCGTCGCCGCGGCCCATGCGGCGCTCGACATCGGTTCAGGACGGGTCGTGCGCGCGGAGCTGATCGGACTGCCGGACGGCAGCGAGCGGCTGCTGCTGGTGATCCATCATCTCGTGGTCGACGGAGTGTCGTGGCGCATCCTGCTCGAGGATCTCGCCACGGCCTACGGGCAGGCGAGGCAGGGGCAACCGCCGTCGCTGCCGGACCGGACCAGCTCGGTGCAGCAATGGGCCGCCGCGCTGGCGGAGCAGGCCCGGGACGGCAACGGCGTCGACTGGTGGGAGACGCAGCTCTCCGGCCCCGTCGCCACGCTACCCGGCGAGCGGGGCGCGGAGGCTAGCCTCAACCGTGACGCGGCACAGCTCATCTCGTCGATCGACCGGGCGCTGACGGCGCGGCTGCTGACCGCACCCAATGCTTACCGCATGCGGGTGGACGAGCTGCTGCTCGCCGCCCTCGCGCGCAGCCTGTGCCGCTGGAGCGGCGAAGGGGTGCTGGTCCAGCTCGAAGGGCACGGGCGCGAGGAGGAGCTGACGCCGGGGGTCGATCTGAGCCGCACCGTAGGCTGGCTGACGAGCCTCTATCCCGTACTGCTGGCGGCCCCGGCCGACCTCGACCCCGACGCGCTGCTGAAGTCGATCAAGGAGCAGCTCCGCGCCGTCCCGGATCGCGGTCTCGGCTTCGGCCTGCTGCGCCACTTGGCACCCACCGCGGTGCGCGAGCGCATGCAGGCGCTGCCTACGCCCGAGGTTACGTTCAACTATCTCGGCCGCTTCGATTCGAGCTTCGGCGATGATGCGCTGTTTCTGGCCGCGACCGAGAGCAGCGGCGAGGGGCTGGCACCCGATTCGCCGATGATCTCGCCGCTCACGCTGGATGCGCAGATCTACGACGGCGTCCTATCGCTGGACTGGCGCTACAGCCGTACGCGGTTCGACGAGGCGACGATCCGCAGCCTCGCCGCCGCTTTCGAAGGCGCCCTGCTCGACCTGATCGATCACTGTGCTACCGGCCTCGGCGTCACGCCTTCGGACTTCCCCCTGGCCGAGCTGACCCAGGCACAGCTCGACAGCCTGCCGCTCCCGCCCGACCGCATCGAGGATGTGCTGCCGCTGGCGCCGATGCAGGAGGGGCTGCTCATGCACACCCTGCTCGAGCCTGGCTCGGGCATCTACCTGATGCAGGAGCACTATTTCATCGACAGCCCCATCGAGCCGGAGGCCTTCCTGCGCGCTTGGCGGATCGTGCTCGACCGCAATGCGGCGATGCGCGCCACCTTCCACTGGAGCACCGGCGGACAGGTGGTGCAGGCGATCCTGCGCGAGCCGGACGTCCCGATGGAGCTCTTCGACTGGTCCGGTGATGTGGAGGAGGTGTGGCGAGGCCGTCTGGGCGACCTCCTCGCCGCCGAGCTCGGCGTGGGGTTCGATCTGCGCCGGACGCCACCCATCCGAATCCGCCTGATCCGGCTCGCGGCCGAGCGGTTCTGCCTAGTGCTCAGCTACCACCACATCCTCATGGATGCCTGGTCGCGCTCGCACCTTCTCGACGACCTGCTGCTCGTCTACCGCGACCTCCGAGCCGGTGTATCGCCCGCGCCGCGCGACGCCGCGCCGTTCCGCGGCTTCATCGCCTGGCTCCGTGGCCAGGACGAGGCGGCGACCCGCGCGTTCTGGGGGCGGACGTTGGAAGGCTTCGCCGAGCTGACACCGCTGCCCGCGATCCGGCCGGCGCCACGGTCGGTCGAGGGTCTGGTCGTCGGCGACGTGATCACCTTCCTGACCGAGGAGGAGACCGGCACCTTGCGCGAGCTGGCGCACAAGCGGCAGCTCACGGTCAACAGCTTCGTCCAGGCCGCCTGGGCGCTGATGCTGCATCTCTACAGCGGGCGCGACGACGTGCTGTTCGGCGTCACCGTCGCCGGGCGTCCGGCGGACGGGCCCGAGTTCGAGAAGACGGTCGGGCTGTTCATCAGCTCCATCCCGCTGCGCGTGCGTTTGCCCGAGCCGGCCATGGGTCGGACGGTGGCGGAGTGGCTCGGGGATCTGCAGGCGCAGAATCTGGCGATGCGGGAGCATGAGCACCTGCCGCTGGTCACGATCGCCGAATGCAGCGAGCTGCCGCGTGGCACGCCTTTGTTCGACAGCCTGTTCGTGTTCGAGAGCGAGCCGGTGAACTTCTCGCTCGCCGACGGTGCGGCCGGCTTGTCGGCCCGCGCCGACAGCATGCGCACCCACACCAACTATCCACTGACCGTGGTCATCTATCCCGGCAATACCCTCGGCCTGCATTACTCTTACGATCGCCGGTTCCTGGACGACGCGGCGATGCCGGAGCTGCTGGAGCGGTTCAAGCGGCTGTTGCTGCGCTTGGCCGAAAGCATCGACAGGCCCGTTCGTGACTTGCGGCTGCTCGATGCGGACGAGCGCGCCACACTAGTCGCGGCCGGCAACTCGACCACGCGCGACTACCCGCTGGATCGCGGCTACGCTCCGCTGTTCTCGGCCTCCGTAGCGCGCTACGGCGATCGGGTGGCTGCCTCCTGCGCCGGGGAGCAGCTTACCTATGCGGCGCTGAACCGGCAGGCCAACCGTGTCGGTCATGCGCTCCTCGAGGCAGGTGCCCGGCCGGACGATGTCGTGGCGGTGCTCGACGAGCGCGGGCTCGAGCTGCTCACGATGATCCTGGGGGCGCTGAAGGCGGGTGCGGCCTTCCTCGCGCTGGATCCCGCGCTTCCGCCGCAGCGTCTGCGCGAGAATCTGCGCACGAGTGGCGCTCGGATCGTGCTGTGCGGCGACACGTTCGCACCGCTCATGGCGGAGGTGCTGGCGGATGCCGGATGCCGGCCCCGTGTGCTGCGGATGGGCGAACTGGCTGAGCGCGAGCTGCCCACGTACGATCCCGAGATCGCGGTCGGGCCGCGCCATCTCGCCTATCTGATCCACACCTCGGGCTCGACCGGCCGGCCCAAGGGCGTGATGGTCGAGCAGGCCGGGATGCTCAACAACCAGCTCAGCAAGATACCGCGGTTCGACCTGACGCCCGATGACGTCATCGCCCAGACCGCCAGCCAGGCGTTCGACATCTCGGTCTGGCAGTTCCTGACCGCATTGCTGTGCGGTGCGCGGGTCGAGATCGTGCCCGACGCCATCGCGCACGATCCGCAGCTCCTGCTGAGCCATGTCGCGCGCAGCGGTGTCACGGTGCTGGAATGCGTGCCGTCGGTGATCCAGGCTATGCTGCTCGATGAGCGGCAGGACCTTGGTCGCCTGCGCTGGCTGCTGCCTACCGGCGAGGCGCTGCCGCCCGAAGTTGCCTGCGACTGGTACCGACGCTACCCAGGAGTGCCGTTGGTCAACGCCTACGGCCCGGCTGAATGCTCGGACGACGTGGCGCTCCATCTGGTCGTCCAATCCGAGGACGATACCGGCTATGTGCCGATCGGCACCGCCACGGACAACAACCGGCTCTATGTCCTTGACACCGCGCTGGAGCCGTCCCCGGTCGGCGCCACCGGCGAGCTCTATGTCGCGGGAACGGGCGTCGGCCGCGGCTATGTTGGGGCACCGGCACTGGCCGCCGCGGCCTTCCTGCCGGACCCCTTCGCCGTCGAGCCCGGCGGGCGGCTGTATCGCACCGGCGATCTCGCGCGGCGCCGGCCCGATGGCCTGATCGAGTATGTCGGCCGTGCCGACCAGCAGGTGAAGATCCGCGGCTTCCGCATCGAGCTTGGCGAGATCGAGGCCCGCCTGCGCGAGCATCCCGCCGTGCGCGAGGCCTGCGTCATCGCCACCAGCACGCCGGCCGGCGACCAGCTCGTCGGCTACGCGACCGTGGATCCGGGTGCGGTCGGGCCGGAAGAGCTGAGAATACACCTGAGATCCAGCCTGCCGGACTACATGGTGCCGGCCCAGCTTCTGCTGCTCGACAACCTCCCGCGACTCCCGAGCGGCAAGCTGGATCGTCGGTCCCTGCCCGTGCCGGAATGGCAGGATGCGCGGCTCGTGGCGCCGCGAACGCCCGTCGAGGCCGATCTGGCCGAAATCTGGGCGGAGCTTCTGGGCGTCGAAAGAGTCGGTGTCACCGACGACTTCTATCAGGTCGGCGGGCATTCGCTGCTGCTCACGCGGCTGCTGTCACGCGTTCGCGCCAGCTTCGCCGTCGAGGTGCCGCTGGTGGAGCTCTTCGGTGAATTGACGGTGGAGGGCATGGCGCGGCGGATCGAGGCGCGTCGCGGCACCGCCAACGAGGATGAGCTCGACGCGATGGCCGATATCCTGGCCGAACTCGAGCAGGTTCCATGAACGAGGCTGCGCTTTCCCGACCCCGCGACCTGGAGGAGGTCGCAGCTCGCCTTGCCCGGCTGCCTGCCGATCGACAGACGGAGTTTCTGCGCCGACTCGTCGAGCGCGGCATCCCGCTGGCGCGCCTGCCGATCGTCTCACTCGAACGGGACGGCAGAGCGCCGCTCTCCTTCGCGCAGAGCCGTCTCTGGTTCCTGTGGAAGCTGGACCCGACGAGCCCCGCCTACAATCTGCACCAGGCGTTCCGTCTGACCGGCGAGCTGGATGGTGCAGCGGTCGCACGGGCGTTCGCCGATCTCGTCACCCGCCACGAGGCACTGCGCACGAGCTTCGGCGAGGAGAATGGTGAGCCGTTCCAGCGGGTCCGCGATCCAGGGCCGATCCACATCGAGGAGAGGGACCTGTCGGCCCTGCCGGCGCCGGAGCGGGATGCAGCCGCCCGATCGGCCATCGAGGCCGAAGCGAGCGCACCTTTCGATCTGAGGTTGGGGCCGCTGCTCCGGGTGCGCCTGCTGCGCTTGGGCGTGCGCGAGCATGTGCTGCTGGTCACCGTGCACCACATCGTCGCCGACGGCTGGTCGCTGCAGATCGCCGTCGCCGAGTTCCTGACGCTCTATCGGACCCATGCCAGGGGCGAGCGGCCGGCGCTGGCACCGCTGCCGCTGCAGTATGCCGATTTCGCCCAGTGGCAGCGCCGGCTGGCCGAGGCGGGGGAGACCGACCGGCAGCTTTCCTGGTGGACGCGCAGGCTGGCCGGAGACGCGCCGGCCCTGGAGCTGCCCTTCGACTTCCCGCGGCCGGCGCTGCGCTGCGGGCAGGGTGGGAGCGTGATCTGCCACTTGGATGCCGCGCTGACGGAGGCCCTGGAGCGTCAGGCGGCGGCCCATGGCGCCAGCCTGTTCATGCTGCTGCTCGCCGCCTTCAAGGCGCTCCTGTTCCGCTATTCGGGTCAGGGTGACATCCGCATCGGCGTGCCGGTCGCCAACCGGAACCGCATCGAGACCGAGGGCCTGATCGGCCTGTTCGTGAACACCCTGGTGCTGCGCAGCACCGTGAGCGGCGCGTTGCGGTTCGACGAGCTGCTGGCCTCGGTGCGCATCGCCATGACCGAGGCGCAGGACCATCAGGACCTCCCGTTCGAGCGCTTGGTCGAGGCGCTGCAGCCTGACCGGAGCCTGAGCAGCACGCCGCTGTTCCAGGTGGTCCACAACCATCTGCGCGATCAGGCGGATGCTGCGGCCAGCCTTCCCGGGCTGGAGGTGACGGAGATCGAGCGCGGCGAGCGCGCCACCGGCTTCGATCTCGCCCTGGACACGGCCGAGACGCAGGCGGGCCGGCTCTATGTCGCGCTCACCTACGCGACCGACCTGTTCCGCGAAGCGACGATCACGCGCCTGCGCGATCACTTCGTTGCGCTGCTGCGGCAGGTGGCGGCAGCCCCACGGACCAAGGTCGCGGACCTGCGCCTGTTGACTCCGGTCGAAGAAGCGCAGCTCGATGCGTGGAACGCCGGGTCCGCGGTCCGGCCAGCGCTGCCGAGCCTGCAGGAGGCGATCGCCGCGCAGGCCGCCGCACGCCCGGACGAGCCGGCGCTGTTCTGCGGCGACGCGATGCTGAGCCATGGTGCGCTGCACGCGCGTGCGAACCGTCTGGCCCATCGCCTGCGCAAGCTGGGTGTCGGCCCGGATGTGCTGGTGGGCGTCGCGCTGGAGCGCTCCATCGACCTCGTCGTGTGCCTGCTCGCCGTCTTCAGGGCTGGCGGCGCCTATGTCCCCTTGGACCCCGACTATCCGCCGGAACGCCTCCGCCTGATGACGGCGGACTCGGGCCTGACGCTGCTGCTGACGCACAGCGCTCTGCGCGATCGCATTCCGGTCGCCGAGGACACGATCGCGCTGGAGATCGATCGCCTGGATCTCGCCGGCGAGCCGGACTCGATGCCCGTGGTCGAGGTCCATCCGGACAACCTCGCCTACCTCGTCTACACGTCCGGCTCGACCGGCCGCCCCAAGGGTGTCGCCGTCGCCCACGGCCCGCTGGCGATGCACTGCCACGCCATCGGCGCGCGGTACGAGATGAGCCCGCGCGACCGCGAGCTGATCTTCATGTCCTTCTCCTTCGACGGGGCGCACGAGCGCTGGCTGACGGCGCTGTCGCACGGTGGCAGCGTCGTCGTGCGCGGCCCCGAGCTGTGGACCCCCGAGCAGACGCTCGATGCGCTGCACCGCTATGGCGTCACCGTCACCGCCCTGCCGCCGGCCTATCTGGCGCAGCTCGCCGAGGTTGCGGTCGAGCGGGGAGATCCGCCGCCGGTCAGAGTCTACTGCTTTGCCGGCGATGCCGTGCCGCAGGCCAGCTACGAGCTGGTGCGCCGGACGCTGGCGCCCGACTACATCGTCAACGGCTACGGCCCCACCGAGACGGTGGTCACCCCGCTCCTGTGGAAGGCCGACCGTGCGGCGAGCTGCGGTGCCGCCTACGCCCCGATCGGCGACCAGGTCGGCGCGCGCAGCGCCTGGGTTCTGGATGGCGACCTGAATCCGGTGCCGGTCGGTGTCACGGGCGAGCTCTATCTCGGCGGCCTGGGTCTGGCGCGCGGCTATCACGGCCGGCCCGCCCTGACCGCCGAGCGCTTCGTGCCGGACCCGCTCAGCGCGAACGGCGGCCGCCTCTATCGCACCGGTGACCGTGAGCAGGCGCGGCAGGAAGGTGAGCCGCCACCGCTCCGGGTCCTCTGCTTCGGCGGCGACGCGGTGCCGGAGGCTGGCTTCGAGCTGGTGCGGCAGACGCTGCGACCCGCCACGATCGTCAACGGGTACGGCCCGACCGAGACCGTGATCACCCCGCTGCTGTGGAATGCGGGCGCGGGGACGAGCTGCGGGGCCGCCTACGCGCCGATTGGCGAACGGGTCGGCAATCGCAGCGCTTGGGTCCTGGATAAGGAGCTCAACCCGCTGCCGACCGGCATCGCCGGCGAGCTGCTGCTCGGCGGTGAGGGCGTGGCACGCGGCTATCATGGCCGCCCTGGCCTGACCGCCGAGCGCTTCGTGCCCGACCCATTCGGTCCGAGCGGCGGCCGTCTGTACCGAACCGGCGATCTCGTCCGGCAGCGGCCGGACGGCGTGATCGACTTCCTCGGCCGAGTCGACCAGCAGGTGAAGATTCGCGGCTTTCGGATCGAGCTGGGCGAGATCGAGGCCCGCCTGCGCGAGCACCCGGCCGTGCGCGACGCCGCTGTGGTCCTGCGCGAGGATGCGACGGGCAAGCGGCTCGTGGGCTACGTCGCGGGCGAGGGTGACGGCCTGTCCGACCTGCTCCTGGACCGCCTGCGGGCGGAGCTGCCCGAGCACATGCTGCCGGCTGCGATCGTGGTGCTGCCGCAGCTGCCGGTGAACGCGAACGGCAAGCTCGACCGCGCATCGCTGCCCGAGCCGGAGCGGCAGCGCCAAGACCGCATGCCGCCGCGGACCGAGACCGAGCGCGGCCTGGCCGCGATCTGGCAGGAGGTGCTGGGTCTCGAGGTCGTGGGCGTCACCGACAGCTTCTTCGCCCTCGGCGGCGATTCCATCCTGGCGCTGAAGATGGTCGCACGCGTGCGTGGCCGGCCCGAGCTGGGGCTCGAGCTGCGCCTGCGCGACCTCATGCAAAAGCCGACGATCGCGGAACTCTGCGGCGGGCGCGAGCCTGCGGCGGTCGCGGAGCCGAATCCACTGCTGGCGCTGAATCGGGCATCCGTCGATCGTCGTCCGCTGTTCTGTCTGCACGCGGCCTTCGGCACTGTGCTCGACTACGAGCCGCTGGCACGGCGGCTCGACGGCATCGTCCCGGTCCATGGCCTGCAGAGCCGGATGCTGGTCGACCCGGCGTGGCGGGACGTCTCCATCGTCACCATGGCCGCGGACTATGCGCGGCATATCCGCCGGTGCCAGCCGATGGGCCCCTACCGGCTGCTCGGCTGGTCATTGGGCGGGACCTTGGCCGTTGCGGTCGCGCAAGTCCTGGAATCACAAGGGCAGGCGGTCGAGCTCTGCGGCCTCGTGGACCCCTATGTGCCGGGCGAGGGCGCTGAAGGGGGCGACGAGGCCGATTGCCCGCCCGAGCTTGGGCCCCTGCTCGGCGTCGCCACGCACCTGCGTGCTTTGGCGGCGGCAATGCCGCCCTTGCAGCCGATCGCGGTGCGGCCGGTCTCCTGGTGGATAGCCGGCCGCGAGCGGTCGCGGCACCTGCTGAGCCAGCAGATCGGCAGATCGGGCGAGTTCCATGTGCTGCCCGGTACCCACCGGGAGATCCTGCGCGAGCCGGCCCTGCTGGGCAGCGTGGCGGCGCTCCTGGCGCCGGCGCTGGAGGTTGCCTGAGCTGTGCCGCTCGATCCCGACATTGCGGAGTTTCTCGAGCTGATCGAGCT
>JBGAKU010000389.1:0-3929 GCA_044224255.1 Geminicoccaceae bacterium | reverse complement strand
CACTCGATCGCGCAGCCCACCGCCGTCGCGACGAAGCCTGGCTCGCGGCCCGCCGGGCCGATCCCACGAGCCGCGTCGTGCGTCTGGTCGAGCTGAAGATCCCGATGCTGGGCAGGGACGATGCACCGCAAGTCGATGCGCCGAGCGTGGGCGAGCTCGGGGCTCCCCTGCCGGAGCACAGCTTCTTTCTGGGCGAGGTCGACGGGGTCGCCTGGTTCGCGCTCGACCTCGGCGACGATCCGCTCCCCGATCGCCGTTTGGTCGAGCTGCGTACGGTGAGCCTGCTCCTGCCCGCGGGCGAGGCCGGGCTGCTGGCCTACGCGCGCGGACTCGCCCACTGGCATCGCGGCCATCAGTTCTGCGGCTGGTGCGGCACGCTGACCCAACTCGTGCACGCGGGCCACGCCCGGCACTGCCCGGGGTGCCTGCGCTCCCACTTCCCGCGCACCGACCCCGCGGTGATCGTCCTCGTCACCCATGGCGACCAGTGCCTGCTCGGCCGCTCGCCGCGCTTTCCGCCCGGGATGTACTCGACCCTGGCCGGCTTCGTGGAGCCCGGCGAATCGCTGGAGCAGACCCTGCTGCGCGAGGTGTTCGAGGAGGTCGGCGTCGCCATCGACGGCATCGCCTATCGTGCCTCGCAGCCCTGGCCCTTCCCACAATCGCTGATGCTGGGCTTCCGGGCCCGGGCGCTGGACACGACGCTGAAGCTCGATCCGGACGAGATCGAGGCTGCAGCGTGGTTCAGCCGTGCCGAACTCGCGGACGAGGCGCAGCGCCCGGTCCGCCTGCCCAATGCCGACAGCATCGCCCGCTTCCTGATCGAGGAATGGCTGGCCGAAGGGGCATGATTCCGGAGGGCATTCAGGCCGGTTCGGCGGCGGCGTCCGGATCGACGATGCCCTGGAGCCGGAAGGAGGCGGTCCGCGCGAAGCGCAGCAGCACCGCCCGGCGTCGCGCCGGTGCGACCGTCCGCTGCCGCGCCGGGCGGATCAGGCTCGCGGCGTAGCGGTCGGCGACGATCAGGCCTTCGTCCGCCGGCAGGATCTCGTGCGGGAACTCGGGGCCGACCGCGAAATAGAACTGATCCGCGAAGTCCAGATATTCCGGCCATTTCCGGTCGGTCAGGAAGTCCGTGCGGCAGGATTTGACCTCGACCGCGACGAGCCTGCCGTCGCGGCCGAGCGCCATCAGATCGACCCGCCGCCCGGAGCCCAGCGTGAACTCGGGCAGGGCGGTGAGGTCGAGGTCGAGCAGAAGGCGCATGGTCCCGCGCAAGATCGCGGCCGCGGCCGGAGAGGTCATGCTGGACGGTGCCCCGGTGGCTTGCGCCCTTTTCCATAGTCGGTCGGCGGCACTGTTGCCAGAGTGTTCCAGTTCCGGCTTTACACCGCCGTTCCACAGCTTGTGCGCCTTCCATCCCCAGCCTCGTCCACAGGATCGATGCCGGCACGTCTGCACAAGGATGGCGCGCGTGCTAGAAAACGGTTCACCGCGCAGCATCGAGGAGTGGCCGCCGTGGCAGCCGACGACGCCGGCACCTTCCGCGTCCAGCCGCACAATATCGAGGCCGAGCAGGCGATTCTCGGTGCCATCCTGGTCAACAACGAGGCCTTCCACCGGGTCAGCGAGCTATTGCGCCCGGAGCATTTCTTCGAGCCGGTGCACGGGCGGATCTACGAGTGCTGCGCGCAGCGCATCGGTCGCGGCCAGCGAGCGGACCCGGTCACGCTGAAGCTGCTGTTCGAGGAGGACGAGGCGCTGCGCGAGCTGGACGGCGCGCGTTACCTCACCGCCTCGCGCATGCCGCCGAGACCATCATCAACGCCGCAGTACGGCCAGATCGTCCACGATCTCGCGCTGCTTCACGGGCTGATCGAGTGGGCGGAGGACCTGGTCAGCAGCGCCTACGACCGCGTGCTGCCGGAGAGCGGCCGCGACCAGATCGAGATGGCCGAGCGCGACCTGTTCGCGCTGGCGCAGGAGAAGGATCCGCGGCGAGTTCCAGGCGTTCCCACAAGTTCTCTCGGCCGCGATCCGGCACATCGAGAGCGCCTGGCACAAGGTCGGCAAGGTGTCGGGCGTGCCGACCAAGCTCACCGGCCTCGACGAGAAGCTGGGCGGGCTGCAGCCGTCCGATCTCGTCATCCTGGCCGGCGGCCGAGCATGGGCAAGACCGCGATGGCGGTGACCATCGCCGCCAACGCCGCCGCGGCCGAGAACGTCCACGACGATGCCCATACGGCGAAGCACCGCAACTTCGTCGTCGGCGTGTTCTCGCTGGAGATGTCGGCCGAGCAGCTCGCCACGCGACTCCTGTCCGGCAAGGGGCGGATCGAATCCGATCGGCTGCGGCGCGGCGACATCAGCGAGGCGGAGTGGCCGACCCTGGTCCGCGCGAGCCAGGATCTGGGCTCGATGCCCTTGTTCATCGACGACACGCCGGCTCTGTCGATCGGCGCGCTCAGAACCCGCGCCCGCCGGCTGCAGCGGACCCAGGGGCTGCATCTGCTCGTGGTCGACTACCTGCAGCTTCTGCGCGGCTCCGGGCAGAACAGCCAGTCCAACCGGGTGCAGGAGATCACCGAGATCACGCAGGGCCTCAAGGCCATGGCCAAGGAGCTGAACGTGCCGGTGCTGGCCCTATCGCAGCTCTCGCGCGCGGTCGAATCGCGGGAGGACAAGCGGCCGATGCTGTCGGACCTGCGCGAATCCGGCTCGATCGAGCAGGATGCCGACGTCGTGATGTTCGTATTCCGCGAGGAATACTATCTGTCCCGCGCCATCCCGACCCAGCGGGAGGGCGAGGGCAAGGACAAGTTCGACCTACGCTACCAGGACTGGTTCCAGCGCTGCCAGGCGGTCCACAACAAGGCCGAGATCATCATCGCCAAGCAGCGCCACGGCCCGATCGGCAACATCCAGGTGCAGTTCGACGCCAATCTCGGCCAGTTCAACGACCTCGAGCCCGGCCACTATCCCGAACATCTGTACGGCTGACCGATGGGCTCCGCGCGGGTGGCGAGGTTGACGCACGGCCGAGGCTCGGCTACGGCGCCTGCGTGCCGCCGGGTCGTCCGCCGGCGCCACGGCGCTTCCGCCCGCATCCGGTTGGACCGACCTCAGGCATGAATCCGCTCGCCGCCGTCGGCCGCGCCGTCCTCGCCATCTGTGCGGCGGTTGGCGAGCTGCTCCTGTTCACGCTCGCCGCGATCGCCGGTGGCCTGCGCGGCCCGTTCTACCCGCGCCAGCTCGTGCGGCAGATGGTGGAGATCGGCTTCTTCTCGCTGCCGGTCGTCGGCCTGACCGCGATCTTCACCGGCATGGTGCTGGCGCTGCAGAGCTACACCGGCTTCTCGCGCTTCGAGGCCTCGAGCGCGATCCCGACCATCGTCGTCCTGTCGATGACCCGCGAGCTCGGGCCGGTGCTGGCCGGGCTGATGGTGGCGGGCCGGGTTGGCGCCGCGATCGCGGCCGAGCTCGGCACGATGCGGGTGACCGAGCAGATCGATGCGCTGACCACGCTCTCGACCGATCCCTTGCGCTACCTGGTCTTCCCGCGCGTCCTGGCCGGCCTGCTGATGCTGCCGCTGCTCGTGCTGGTCGCCGACGTGATCGGGGTGATGGGCGGCTACCTGGTCAGCGTCTACAAGCTGGGCTTCGCCTCGGTCGAGTACATCAACCGCACGCTGCAGTATCTGGAGACCCAGGACGTGGTCTCCGGTCTGGTCAAGGCGGCGGTGTTCGGCTTCATCGTGGCGCTGATGGGCTGCTATCAGGGCTACTTCTCGAAGGGCGGCGCGCAAGGGGTGGGCGCCGCCACCACCAAGGCCGTGGTCTCGGCCTCGATCCTGATCCTGACCTCGAACTACATCGTCACCGAGCTGTTCTTCAGCCGATGAGCACGCCCGCACCCAAGATCGCGATTC
>JBGAKU010000046.1:0-27992 GCA_044224255.1 Geminicoccaceae bacterium | reverse complement strand
TGTTCCAGAGCGGCTCCGCCGACATCGAGCCCCGGGGCCGCGACGAGCTCGCCAAGCTCGCGACGGCGCTCAAGGAGATCGTCGGCAAGATTCCCGCCGATCTGCCGTGGGTGCTTCAGGTGGACGGCCACACCGACCGGATCCCGATCAGCACCCCGCGCTTTCCCTCCAACTGGGAGCTGTCGACGGCGCGGGCGATCGCGGTGGCGCGCTTCCTTGTCGACCAGGGCATCCCGCCCGACCGTGTCGCGGCGAGAGGGTTCGCGGAGTTCCAGCCGCTCGACCCGGGCGGCAGCGCCGACGCCTACGCCCGCAACCGGCGGATCGAGGTCAAGCTGACCACCCGCTGAGCGGCGCTCAGTCCTCGAGATGCTCGCAGAAGCGGATGATCCGCCGGCAGGCCTCCTCGAGCAGGTCGGTGGCGGTGGCGTAGGAGATGCGGAAATAGGGATCGAGGCCGAAGGCGGTGCCGTGCACGACCGCGACGCCCTCCTCCTCGAGCAGGGCCGAGGCGAAATCGGCGCTGGTGTCGAGGCGCCTGCCGCCGGCGGTCCGCCGCCCGATGGCGCCGGCGCAGCTGGGATAGACGTAGAAGGCGCCCTCGGGCCGGTGGCAGCGCAGCCCGGGTGCCCGGTTGAGCTGGTCGACGCACAGGTCGCGCCGCTCGCGGTAGATCGCGTTGCGCTCGGCCAGGAAGCTCAGATCGCCTTCCAGCGCGGCGAGTGCGGCGGCCTGGCTGATCGAGGTCGGGTTCGAGGTCGACTGCGACTGGATCACGCCCATCGCTTTGATGAGCTCCTTCGGGCCTCCGGCATAGCCGATGCGCCACCCGGTCATGGCATAGGCCTTGGACACGCCGTTGACCGTGAGCGTGCGGTCCCTGAGGCTGGGCTCGACCTGCACGGCGGTGGTGAACCGGAACCCGTCATAGACGAGGTGCTCGTACATATCGTCGGTCATCAGCCAGACATGCGGATGCCGCACGAGCACATCGGTCAGCGCCTTCAGCTCGGCCTCCGAATAGGCCGCCCCGGTGGGGTTGTTCGGCGAGTTGAGCAGCACCCACTTGGTGCGGGGGGTGATCGCCTCGTCGAGATCCTCGGGCCGGAGCTTGAAGCCGGTCTGCTCGGGGCAGTTGACGCAGACCGGCGTGCCGCCGGCGAGCAGGGCCATGTCGGGATAGGAGACCCAGTAGGGTGCCGGGATCACCACCTCGTCGCCCGGGTTCAGGGTCGCCATCAGCGCGTTGTAGAGTACCTGCTTGCCGCCGGTCCCGACCGTGATCTCGTCCGTCCGGTACTCGAGGCCGTTCTCGCGCTTGAACTTGGCCGCGATCGCCTGCTTCAGCGCCGGGGTGCCGTCGACCGCCGTGTACTTGGTCTGGCCGCCGCGGATCGCCGCGATCGCCGCCTCCTTGATGTGATCCGGAGTGTCGAAATCCGGCTCTCCGGCGCCGAGGCCGATCACGTCGCGGCCCTGCGCCTGCAGCTCACGCGCCAGATTGGTCACGGCGATGGTCGGCGACGGCTTGATGCGGGCAAGGCTCGACGCGAGGATCGACACGGTTCTGCGCCTCCGGGGACGACGGACCGCGACCTCTTAGGCGTCGTACGCACGCATGACAATGCGCCGCGGTGCACGGCCCGCGCTCAGGGCCCGAGAAACGCCACGGTGCTCCGCCGCCCGCTCAGCCGCACCAGAGCGATGTCCGAGCGCTGGGGCGGGCGTACGATCGGCCTGAGCCGGCGATCGGCCGAAGGGCGAAGCACGGCCACGCGACTCCCGGTGCCGCGCAGGCTCAGAAATCCCGTACCGCGCGACGATCCTGCGATCGCCTCATGCGCGCCGGATGGGCCGAGGTCGCGGATCGGCCGTAGCTGGCGCAGGCGCCGCGGCTCGTGGCCGGCGGGGAAGCCGATCGGCTCGTGAGCCGCGCTCGCCGTCAGGACGGGCGGTGCGGTGAACGGCCCGGGCTCCGCTGGCGCCTGGGTCCAGCGCCGGTAGACGCGCTCGCGATAGGCGCGACCACGCTCGGCATCCGCGGTGTGATAGCGCTCGACGGCGCGGTCCCAGGAGCGCGTCTCCTCCTCCAGGGCGCGGATATAGCGCGCGCCGTAGGCGACGTTGCGTCCCGGCTCGAAGGCGTCCTCGAGACTGGCGAAGGCGTCGGGATGGTGCATCAGGTTGATCTGCATGCAGCCGACGTCGATGTTGCGCTCGCCTTCGGCGCGCAGCCGCTCCACATGCGCGATCGCCTCCGCCTTGGAGGCGAAGTAACGGCCGTCGCCGGCATTGTTCACCGTCCAGGGCCAGGGCGCCACGGCCTGCCGACCGCGGTCGTAGCGGCCCGACTCCGACACGGCGACCGCGGTCAGCAGACCTGGCGGCAAGGTGCCCGACGCTTCGGCGCGCGCGATCGCCCCGGCGCACAGGTCGGCGTCGTCATCGAGCGCGGCCCAGGCCGTGCCGGATCCGAGCCCGACCATCACCGCCAGCCACAACCAGATCCGCACGGCCGCTCCCGCCCTCGATCACCACGGGGCGATCCTGACGCAGCGGCGGTTAAGCCGACCTTAGCGCGCGGTCGGGGCGGTCCATCCATCGCGCCGCGGGCAGCGGCAGAGCCAGCAGCGCCGTAGCGAGCGCCTCCACCAGACCGGCGAGCAGGTCCTGCACCCTCGCGAGGCCGTCGTGCGGCGTGTGGCTGCGCTCGTCCATGAACAGGCTGCGGCGGAGCTCGAGTTGCAGCGCGTGGCTGTCGCGCCCGGGCCTGCCGTGCCGTTCGGTGATGTAGCCGCCGGCATAGGGCCGGTTGCGCGCGACGCGCAGGCCGGCGGCGCCGAGGGTCCGCTCGGCGACCTCCACCAGGCGCGGATGGCAGCTGCGGCCGAACCGGTCCCCGAGTGCCACATCGATCGGGGCCTCGCCGCGGGTCATGGGTGGCAAGGTCGGCATGGAGTGGCAGTCCAGCACCAGCGAGACGCCGAAGCGCCGCCGCTGCTCCGCCGTGAGGGCCGCGAGCTGGTCGTGATAGGGTCGGTAGGCACGCTCGATGCGCCGGAACATCTCGGCGGCGGAGAGCTTGCGGGCGTAGATCGGCTCGCCCAGCAGCCGCGTCGGCACCACGCCGAGCCCCGCCCGAGCCTTGAGCGTGGCGCGCAGGCCGTCGATCGCGCCGGGGTCCTCGAGCGTCTCGGGATCCTGCTCCAGCCGGTCGCGATTGAGATCGACCATGGCGCGTGGGTAGGTGGCCGCGATCATCGTGGCACCGGCGGCGCAGGCTTGGCCGAGCAGCGTGTCCACCGGGCCATCGTCCAGCACGCGGAGGCGGTCGAGGGACAGACGGGACTGCGCGACGATCTCGGCCGGATAGCACTGGCCGCTGTGGGGCGAGGACAGCACGAGCGGCAGGCAATGGACGCTCGGGGCGACGGTGAGGTAGGGTGCTGCAGGTCCGTCCGGCATCGCAACTTTCGCTGATCGCGCGAAAATCAGACCACAGCCCGGCTGGCCCCGCAAGCGGAGCGGCCCGGAAAGGCCTTGCGGCGAGCCGTGAACCTTTCTAGGAAGTCCCAACCGGGCGCGTAGCTCAGCGGGAGAGCACTACGTTGACATCGTAGGGGTCACTGGTTCAATCCCAGTCGCGCCCACCATCCCGGCCCCCACCACTCCCTCACATTCCCGCGTCGGCTGATGCTAGGCCAGCGTGTCGGCGATGGTACTCTCTTCGAGGGCGGCCCGTGTTTCGCGTGCGGCGGCCTTCAGCTCCAGAATCAGCTGCTCGGCATCGTGGCCGGCTGAAGCCAGCTCCTCGATCAGTCCGGCCAGCGCCGAAACCCGGCTGAAGCCGAACGAGCCGGCGGTGCCGCGCAGGCGGTGCGCCTCTTCGGCGAGCTGGGCGCGATCGCGCGCGGACATCCGTGCGCACGCTTCCTCCATCCCGGTCACGGCGCGGCCGACCAGCCCCTGGAGGTGACCGGCCGGGATGTTGGCCTTCAGTTCGTGCAACGATGCATGGTCGAGAAGCGGAACCTCCAGCACGGCCTGCGTCGGCGCTGCTGTCGGCACAGGTGCGGCCCGCGCCGGCGCCGGGACCGAGAGCGAACCCGAGGCGATCGGGGCGAGCGCCGCGAACAGGTCCGGCCAGACGATCGGCTTGGTCAGGCACAGGTTCATCCCGGCGGCGAGGCAGCGGGCGCGCTCGGCGGCCATGGCGTGGGCGGTGAGCGCGTAGATGGCGACCGATCCATGTGGCGGCGGGAGTTGGCGGATGCGCTTGGTGGCCTCGATGCCGTGCATCACGGGCATCTGCACGTCCATCAGGATCAGATCCAGCCGCTCGCTCCGCGCGATCGCCAGCGCCGCGGCGCCGTCCTCGGCGAACAGCATCTCGTGGCCGTGCTTGCTCAGCACCTCCCCCAGAAGCTCGCGGTTGGAAGCGACGTCGTCGGCGACCAGGATGCGCAGCCGGGAGGCGCCCGCGGGCGAGCCGGAGGACGCGTCCGGCCGCGCGGCCGGCACGCCCCGCCGGAATGGAACCTCGAACCAGAACAGGCTGCCGGCGCCGAGCATGCTCTCGACACCGATCGTGCCACCCATCGCCTCGACCAGGGAGCGGCAGATGGCCAGGCCGAGGCCGGTGCCGCCATAGTTTCGGGTGATCGAGCTGTCCGCCTGGACGAACGGACGGAACAGGTCGGTCCGCCGCTCGGTCGCGATCCCGATGCCCGTGTCCAGGATCTCGAACCGGAGCTTGACCTCGTCGTAATCGGCAGATTGCTGCAGCACCCGGAGCGTCACGCTGCCCTGCGAGGTGAACTTGATCCCGTTGCCGACCAGATTGACCAGAACCTGGCTCAGGCGCGTCGGGTCGCCCCGCAGGACGAGATCGGCGGGAGTATCGTTGGCGACCAGGAGGTCGAGATTCCGCTCGCTGGCTTGGGGCGCCAGCAGCGAGCGAACCTGCTCGAGACAGGCCGCCAGCCGGAAATCGATTTCCTCGAGATCAAGTCGCTCGGCCTCGATCTTTGCCATGTCCAGGATATCGTTGAGCAGCGTCAGCAGCTGCTTGCCGGTCGCCCGAATGACGTCGACATAGCGCTCCTGCGCCTCGCTCAGATCGGAGGCACCCAACAGGTCGGCGAAGCCCAGGACCGCGTTCATGGGCGTGCGGATTTCATGGCTGACACTGGCCACGAAGCGATCCTTGGCCAGATTGGCAGCCTCCAGCTCGCGGTTGCGTTCCGCGAGCAGCGAGGCCTGCTCGGCGAGCTGGGCGTGGGCCTGCTGCAGGGCGCTCTCGCGCTCCTTCCGCTCGGTGATGTCGAAGCTGACCCCGAGCAGCCGGATCGCGTTGCCCTGCTCGTCCCGGATCAACCTGCCGCCGCCACCGATCCAGCGGATCTCGGCATTGGGGAGCACGATGCGATAGTCGTTGGTGAACGAAGGCCCGATCCGCCCGGCGATGACGTCGTCGCCGAGGGCCTGGATATCCTCCCGGTCACGCGGATCGACCAGGGCTTGGAAGCTCTCCGAACTCGGGATGAAAGTCTTCGGATCGACGCCAAAGAGCCGATAGTGCACGTCGTTCCAGCGCTCCTCGCCCGTACGCAGGTCGAGGTCCCACGTCCCCATGTCGCCGGCCGAGAGCGCCAGTTGCAGGCGCAGCTCGCTGTCCTGCAGGGCGAGGGCGGCGAGCTTCTCGTCGGTGACGTCGATGATGTAGCTGTCCAGGTAGCGGCGAGCATCCTCCGGCGCCTCCACGACCCACGCGACCTCGCGCATCCAGCGCTCCTGGCCGGTAGCGGGATGGCGGATGCGGTACTCGATCGTATAGGGCCGGCCGTGCTCCTTGCGGCCGGTTTCGGCGGCGAGATAGGCTGGGCGGTCGGCCTCGTGAATCGCAGCGTACCAGGTGCCGATCTGGGCCCGCTGCCGCTCGTCGACGGTCCCTGCGAGCGCTGCCGCGTCGGCACCATAAATCTGGGCGCCTTGCTCGTCATAGCCGTGTGGGCCATCACCGGCGATGCCGTGGCAGAAGATGATGCCGTGCAGGTTCTCGACCAGCGAGCGGAAGCGCTGCTCGCTCTCCCGCAGCCGCTGACCGGCCTCCCACTCCTCGGTGATGTCACGGCCGACGCCACGATATCCGTTGAAGTGGCCGTCACGATCGAAGATCGGGCTGCCGCTGGTGCGGAACGCCCGGATCTGGCTCTCCCCGGCCCGGATCATATAGGTGAAGTCGCGGAACGGGCGGCGGTCGGCCAGTCTGTTGGCGAATTCGATCCAGGCGGGTCCATCCGTGCCGGTGCCCGCGATCTCCTGGCGCGTGCGTCCGAGGACGCGTTCCGGCTTCGTTCCCGACAGCCGCGCGAAGTTGGGCGAGATCCAGGCGAACCGGTGCTCGCTGTCCGTCTCCCACCACCAATCCGGGGAGGCGTCGGCGAAGTCCCGGAGCCGCGTCTCGTTCGCGCGCAGATCCCGGGTCAGACGGACGCCGTGCAGCGCGAGGCTTGTGAAGATGATCACCGTGAGGAGGCCGCCCATGAGGGCGGGCAGCGCCCAGATCAACTGGTCGCGTCCTGGTTGCCGCGGGTACCAGACGATGTGTCCGGTAACCTGGCCGGTCGGACCCGTCAGCTCGACGCTTGCCAGGGGCGACTTGGGAGGTGCGGCATCGGTTATGCGCAGGGGAGCCAGCCCGAAATCGGTCTGGAGACCGGTGAGGTAAGCCTGATCCAGGTGCTTCGCGAACAGCAGCACGAACGGCTGGCCGGGAGGTCTCGTGAGGGTGGAGCCCGGCTCCGGAACGATGGCGGCCGCCGCCACCATGAGGGAGATCGCCCCGTCGATGACGGTCCCCACCACCGGCCGTCCGAGTCGCGGGTCGGTGGAGCGCGCCTTCTCAACGAACTGCGCCAGCGAGCCGCTCAGCGACTTGGTAGCACCCGCGGTGTTCTCGATGCCGTCAATCTGCCCGAAGAGCGGACGATCGTTCGCGTCGACGACGAGGCCGATGTCGTAGCCTAGCGTCCCGGCGAGCGACTGGCCGACATTGCGGCGGGCCCAGGTCGGATCGAATTGCAGCGCCAGATATCGAACGGCATCGTCCCAGTTGGCGTAGTCCTCGACATTCCCGCTCAAGGATCGGGCCAGGATGTCCAGGCTAGCGCGAACCACCCGCTCTTCATTGATCCGCTCGGTGCGATCCTGCCTGATGCTTGCGAAGTAGATCGTCGTGGCGATCATCAGAAGGGCGATGGCGAACAGGCCGGCGAGGGAGAGAACCCAGGCCATCTCGCGTCCCAGGCCAGCACCGCCCCTGCCGTCACCGAACGGATCGCTGGCGGCGGAGTACGGCATCATGCGCCCAGTCATGATTCAGCGCGGACCCGCTGAGGCGCGACAAACCCCCACCAGCATGCCTGTCCCGGTCGACGCGCCGGAGGGCGCGACGGTTGCACGCGGCGTCTGGTCATCGGGTGCCAAGCAGGCGCTTCACCACGACCAGCAATTGTCCCAGCGCGATCGGCTTGGTCAGATATTCCTGCGCGCCGAACCGGTATCCGGTGAGCATGTCGACCTGATGTGCGCGCATGGTCAGCATGACGACCGGCACCTTGGCGGTCGCGCGGTTGGTGCGGAGCTGCTTGAGCGCCTCGAACCCGTCCATGTTCGGCATGTTGCCGTCCAGCACGATCAAATCGGGCAACCATTCGCGCACGAGCGCGGCGACTTCGCTTCCGTCCTGCCCCTCGCGGACAGTATAACCCTTGCCCTCCAAAGTGAGCCTGATCATCTCACGTAGATGAGGATCGTCGTCGACTAGAAGAATCTTGCCAGCACTCGGCTGCGGTACGCGATCATTCTTGCCCCCGCCAGTGTCCTGCCGCTGCGCTTTGAAAAGCCGTGCAAGCATCTCCGTAAGGTCCGACTCGTAGGGCGTTGGGATCGACGACACGGAAGGCCGGATGCGCCGGATGGTCGGGAGCGATGCCGAGACGCTCCGGCAATGCCCCTTCCCTCTGCACGATTTTTGGATAGATGTCGACCGAGGCAGACATCTTCTGCGCGAATTAGCAGCAGGCGCTTAGCCCGATGGTGGATATCGAGAACGACTCCACGCGCCCTGGGCGAGCCGGCGGTGACCTGCTTAAGACCCGCTTCTGCGAGATGCCCTTCAGCGGCGTCTCGGTGCGCGAGGTGATCCGCTTCCTCGAGACACGTACCGTCAACGACCCGTTCGGCTACGTGGTCACGCCCAACGTCGATCACGTCGTTCGCAACTGGCGCGGCGGCGGCAAGTTCGTGGATGCCTACGAGCAGGCCGATCTGTCCTTGTGCGACAGCCGGATCATCGGCCTGATCGCCCGGTTCGCCGGCATCTCCCTGCCGGTGGTCACCGGTTCCGACCTGACCGCCATCCTGCTCGACTATGTGGTGGACCCGGATGAGCGACTTACCGTCATCGGCGGCTCGCGCGACGTCGTCACCCGGCTGGCGGGGCGCTACGGGCTGCGGAACATCCGTCACCACAATCCGCCCATGGGGTTCATCCACGACGACGTGGCGGTCCTCGAGGCGGCGCAGTTCGTCGAGCGCCATGCGGCGCGGTTCGTCCTGTTCGCGGTGGGCTCGCCCCAGCAGGAGATCCTCGCCCAACGCATCAAGGAGCGCGGTCTCGCCAGTGGAGTAGGCCTATGCGTCGGCGCGTCCTTGCTGTTCCTGACCGGCGATTTGAGGCGTGCGCCGGAATGGATGCAGCGGTGGCGACTGGAGTGGCTGTACCGGTTGCTGCAGGAGCCCAAGCGCATGTGGCGGCGCTATCTCTACGACGGGCCTCGGATCCTGCGCATCGCCTCCACCCAGCTATCGACGCAGCGCACGAAGCCGCGGCCGTCCGTGCTGGTCTCGATCGTCGTGCCCACCTTCCGGCGCGAGGAGCTGCTGCCACGGCTCCTGGAGCGCTGCGCCGTCCAAGGTGGCCTCGGCTCGGCGGCGCTCGAGGTGGTGGTCGTGGACAACACGCCCGAGGCGACGGCGCGCGCGATCGTCGAACGCGCAGCCGAGCGGTCCGCGACGGGCATCCGCTACGTCCACGAGCCGCGCCCCGGCATCGCCCACGCGCGCAACCGCGGTATCGCCGAGAGCCAAGGCGAGTTCATCGCCTTCGTCGATGATGACGAGCTGCCGTCGCGCATCTGGCTCGAATCGCTCCTGCGGGCCTATCGGGTGTTCGGCGCCGACGTCGTCCTCGGCCCGGTGCGTCCGGTCTTCGAGGTCACCCCGACGAGATTCCTGGATACTTTCCGCGCCTTCTTCACGCAGGGCAGCGACGCCGCCACCGGCGCGGTGATCGAGCCGCACCGCCCGTGGCGCCTGCGTCGCGAGGGCGGCTGCTATCGGCCGCTGGCCTCCAACAACGCGCTGCTCCATCGCCCCGCCTGCTTCCCCGACCCCGAGCCGTTCGATCCGAGCCTGGGCCTGACCGGCGGCGAGGACACGCTGTTCTTCACCAGGCTGCAGCGGGCGGGAAAGAAGATCATCTGGTGCCGCGAGGCCCTGGTGCACGAGCGCGTGCCGAAGCATCGGCTCACCCCCGGCTTTCTCCTCCGGCGCAAGTTCCGCGATGGTCAGATCACCTCCTCGACCTGCCTTCGCCTCTACCCGCCTGCGTATGGCGAGCTCGCGGGCTGGATGGCGGTGGGGGTGGTCCAGCTCGCGCTCGGCGGCCTCAAGGCCATGGCCCTCGGGCCATTCAGCTGGCGCCGCGGCCTGGAGGGGCTATGCATGGCGGCCACCGGGCTGGGCAAGCTCGCCTTCTTCGAGCGGATCCGCGGCGAGCAATACGGCGCGCGGGCTTTCTCCGCCCGCGCGGTCGTGAAGACGGGCTGACGGAGGGCCGGCCATGCGAGTTCTGGTCCTCGCCGAGTCCGCGCACCCGGTCTCGCAGAGCGTATCCTGGGTCGGCTGGGCCCATACCCGGGCGCTCGCCGAGCGGCACGAGGTGCATCTCGTCACCCGCAGCGCGAACCGGGAGGCGATCCTGGCGGCAGGCTGGCGCGAGGGCCGCGACTTCACGGCAATCGATCTCGACGCCCTGGAGCGACGGATCGTCGGCCTCGCGTCGCGGCTGCGGGGCGGCGAGGACAAGGGATGGACGACGCTGATGGCGCTGTCCCTGCCGCTCTACCTCGCCTTCGAGTTCCAGGCATGGCGCCACTTCGGCGAGCGTATCGCCGGCCATCAGTTCGACGTGGTGCACCGGATCACGCCGGTCAGCCCGACCATGCCGAGCTTCATCGCGTCGCGCTGCACCAGGCACGCCACGCCGTTCGTGCTGGGGCCGGTCAATGGCGGCCTCGCTTGGCCGCCGCAGTTCCCCGAACTGCGGCATGCGGAGCGCGAGTGGCTGTCCTATCTGCGCTTCGTCTATCGGCTGGCGCCCTACTATCGGGCCACACGCGAGGCGGCGGCGGCCATCCTGGTCGGATCGCTGACCACATACGGTCAGGTGCCGCGCCGCTATGTCGGCAAATGCATTTATCTGCCCGAGAACGGCATCGACACCGGCCGTTTCGCTGCTCCCGAGGCCAGCCGCAGGGACAGCGCCCGCACGCCCCGTGCGCTGTTCGTCGGCCGACTCGTGTCCACCAAGGCCTGTGACATCGCGCTCGAGGCGTTGGCGCCGCTGCTGCGCGAATCGCGCCTGACCTTCACCATCGTCGGTGACGGCCCGGAGCGCCCCGCGCTCGAAGCGTTGGTCGATCGGCTGGGCGTCCGCGCCGCCGTCGCCTTCTCCGGCCGGGTCCCGCCCGACGAGGTCGCCCGCCACTACCGGGAAGCCGATCTGTTCGTCTTTCCTTCCCTGCGCGAGTTCGGCGGGGGTGTGGTCCTCGAGGCGATGGCGATGGGGGTCGTTCCGGTCGTCCTCGCCTATGGTGGTCCCGGCGAGCTGGTCAACGAGGCTTGTGGCATCGGTGTCCCCATGGACACGCGCGAAGCTCTGGTGGGTAGCCTGCGCGCGGCGGTGACCTCTCTGCTTGAGGAGCCCGAGCGCCGACGCGCGATGGCGGCCGCCGCGCAGGCGCGGGTCGCCTCACGGTTCCTCTGGGAACGGAAGGCCGAACAGACCGGCGAGGTCTACGAGTGGGTGGCCAAGCGGCGGTCGGCCAAGCCGGACTTTCACTTCCTGTCGCCGGCCGGCGACCTCTCCTCGTGCCGCCCGGATGACGGGTCCGCTTCAGTCTGAGCGCACGGGCAGCACGTCGGACCCGTGGCCGTAACGACGATAGTGGCGGCGGATCACGCGGGTGAGCACCGTGCCCAGGGGGCGCACGCCGACACTGGCGAGCCGGGTCAGTGCGGCCCGCACGGCCTCGGCCCGGGTGTGCTCGAAGCGCACCAACAGCAGCGTGGCGTCCGCATTCGAGGCGGCGGCCAGCGCGTCGGGCACCGGCACGACCGGCGGCGCGTCCAAGACGATGACGCTGTACCCAGTTTCCGGTCGGCAGACCTCCGTCAGCCGGCGTGCGAATGCGGCCGAGCGCGATATCCCGCCGGGCATGCCGGCGATGGGCAGGAGGTGCAGGCCGGTCGCCGGATCGCTCAGGACCGGGCTGCCGTCGATCTCCTGGCCCGTCGGCGTTGCCGCGAGCCGATGCGCCGTGACCGACAGGCTCGGTCGCCAGAGATCCAGGTCGACGAGGAGGACACGCGCGTCGAGCTGGGCGAGGCAGCGTGCGAGCTGGCTGGCGAACAGCGACTTGCCCTCGCCGCGCAGCGAGGAGGTGACCGTGATCACGGCGCATCTCGATGCTAGATGGTCGCGAGCGGCGCGCAGCATGTAGGCGAGGCTGCGGACCGGGATGTCGGCAGTGGAGGAGCCGGGCGTGCGCCATTGCCGACGCAGCTCGCGTCGGCCGAGTTCGGGCACCATCTCCAGAGTGGGTAGGCCGGTCACGCCTTCCAAGCGCTCGGCACTGCCGAATCCGCCCCGCCACAGTCCGAGAAACGCGGCCAGGAGCGTGCCGATCGCCACGGAGACGATCAGCCCGGCGGCCACCACCATGGATCGGCCGGGCCCGGTCGGATTCAGGGGCGGCCTAGCCGGCGACAGGAGGCGGACCTCGCTCGACAGCGAGCCCGATTCGCGCACCATCGAGGCCGTGTAGGCGCTGAGGACCTCACGGTAGATCGACCGGTTGGCCTCGGCGCGACGCTCCAGCTCGGCGAGCTCGACCGTGGCGGGCGCGATCGCGCGCCGCTCGTTCTCGAGCGATTCGAGCTGCTGTCCGAGCGCGTCGATCTCGCCCTGGGTCGCGGTGACCTGGGACTGCAGCGCGGCGATCACCCGCGCGATCTCGCCGGCGATTCGCGTGCGGAGGCCGGCGAGCTGGCCGTCGAGCTCCTGGAGCGAGGGATGCCGCGGGCCGAGCTGACGCTGCAGCTCGCTCCGCCGGGCTTCGAGCCCGACCTCCTCGACCGTGAGATCCTGGATCGAGGGCGAGCTCAGCACGGCAGGTGCGGAATGGCCGAGATCGCGATGCATCGAGGCCTGTGCCTCCGCCAGCGTTGCCGCCTGTCCGCTCAGCCGGGTGCGCGCTTCGGTCAGGGCGCGGTTCACGTCGTTGATGCGGCTGTCCAGGGCGCTCATGTTGGTGCCCTGGGCGAGGCGGTTCGCGGTCCGGAAGTTCTCGACCGCGTCGTCGCCCTCCTGGACGGAGCGCTGCAGCCCTTCCAGCCGCCCCCTCAGCCAAGCGCTCTGCGCGTCCCGCTCCGCGTCCTGCAGGCGCTGCCGCTCGGCCAAGTGGACTTCGGCCACGGTGTTGGCGATGCGTGCGGCGAGCTCGGGATTATCGGCCTCGGCCCGTACCCGCAGCACATAGGAGCCGCCCTCGTTGACCACCGGAATCGATCGGGGTCGCATCGGTCGGCACGGATAGTGCGGGCAAAGGCAGCCAGACCGGCGCCCATGCCCGGGCCCGCTCGAATACGAGGTCCAGCAGCCGGCGGAGCTGCGACGGCTGCTCGGGGCTGGTGGCGAGATCAAGCCGTGTGACGACTTCTCGCAGCACGGTCGGCGAGGTCAGCAACTCCGCCTCCGTGCGGATCGCCGACAGATCCGCCTGGCTGCGGGACAGGAGGCCCTCGCTCGGCGCCTGTAGATCGCTCAGCTTCGAGCGCCGCGGATCGAGGACCATCATTGCCTCGGCGGCGTAGTGGCGCGGCATCGAAAGCGCGAGCCCGACCGCCAGCAGGACCCCGAGGATCGTGACCAGCACCACCGTGTGCCAGCGGCGCCGGACGAGGGTCAGGACATGGAGCAGGTCAAGGCCGACATCACCGCCGGAGTCGCCATGATGCGGGGCAACCTCGGGCCTCGGCCATCGCCAAGCCGTTTCGGCCGACTCCACGGCCCGCGCGCGCCCGTACGTGGTGGGAGTGGGTGGCTCGTGCAGCGGACCCATTCTGTCCCCGGATATGTTCGGAGGCCGAAATCGGTTCCGACCTTGGGTTGCTCGCGCTACCGTCGCGCGTTACGGCTATCAATGGCATGCACCTTCCGGTAGGGTTTGCAAACCCCTGCCGTCGAAGCGACCGGGCTTTGGCCCGATGCTCGGCGCGGGCGTACTGCCTCAGGTCGGAAAAGCGCGGGAGTCGTCCCATTGGCGCTGAACATCCTTCTGCGGGATGAAGGTGCCGAGTCCGCATCCGCGCGCCGGATCGCGGTGTCGGAGCGTTCAGCCGCCCTCGGACTACTCGCCGTCGACCTGCTCCTGGTGATGCTGATCTTCGTCGGCTTGGCGGTGAGCGCCGCCGAGGGCGTGTTGCGGATGCTGTTCGTGCTGGCGCAACTGCTCTGCTTCGTTCTGGCCAAGGCGTTGTTCGGCCTCTATCCGGGGCACGGGATGGCGGGTGCGGAGCGGATGCGCAACGTCGTCCTCGCGATCGCAGCGGGCCTGTTGGCGGATGCCGGCCTCCTGATCCTGGCCATGCGCTGGGGCATCGTGCTCACCGACCGCGCAATCGCGTCGCTGCTCCTCGGCGCCGTGGTACTCGGTCTCAGCGATCCCGTCGCCCGCCGCATCCTGCATCGCGTGCACCGATGGCAGCAGCCGGTCTTCATCTTCGGCGGCGGCGAGGCCGCGGCCGGGTTGGTGCGTCAGCTCTCGCTCTACCCACAGCTCGGCTTCCGTGCCGTCTGCGTCGTCGATGACAGCTCGCTCTACATCGCGGAAGAGCATCAGGGCATCCCGATCATCCGCTTCCGCGAGCTGGGCGCGCATGCGGAGCTGCTGACGATCACCACGACCGCGCTCGTCGTCGAGCAGCTCGTCGAGCGCAGCTTCATCCAACGCCTCTACACCACCGGCATCTTCAGGCGCGTGGTGTTGGTCCCGACCTGCCACGACCTGATCAGCCTCAACTCACAGATCCGTCGGGTGGGGAGCATGCTGGCGATCAAGGCCGGCAGCGATCGCCCTTCTCGGATCGTGGCGGCGAGCAAGCGGACGCTCGATGTCGTCGCCAGCGTGGCCGCACTCCTCATCCTGTCGCCGCTTCTCGGGCTGGTCGCGCTCATGGTCCGCCACGACAGCGCCGGCCCCGCGCTGTTCTCGCAGCCCCGTTGGGCGGGCGCCGATCGGCAGTTCACGGTGCACAAGTTCCGCACCATGTACCAGGACGGTGACCGCCGCCTGCGTCGGTACTTTCTGAGTCATCCACACGCCGAGCGCGAATACGCCCGCTATCACAAGCTGGATCACGATCCGCGCGTGACGCGTGTCGGCAGGATCCTGCGCGCGACCAGCATCGACGAGCTGCCGCAGCTTTTGAACGTCCTCAAGGGCGAAATGAGCATCGTCGGCCCGCGCCCTTACACGATGGACGAGGTCAGCAAGCTCGGGCCGGCCATGGAAATACTCGGCATGGCCCGCCCCGGCATCACCGGTTTCTGGCAGGTGTCCGGGCGCAATCAGCGGACATTTCGAGAAAGAATCGAGATGGATTGTTACTATGTCAGGAATTACTCAGGCTGGATGGATATTTGGGTAATCTACCGAACGATAATTGCGGTACTCATGCGGGAAGGGAAATGAGAGGGCTCTGTCCCATGGCGGCCGGAACCGGCGCGTGCGCATCGGCATAGCCGAGCTGATCTCGCCCGGCCGGTGGGCGAGTCTGCTGGCGGATCGCGAGCGCCGCTACCTGCTCGTCCACAGCTTCCTCGGCACGCTGGTGCGCGTCGCCGGGGTGGCGGCGATGATGCTGGTGACGATGCTGTTCACGCGCCTGATGGGCGCCGCGGAATACGGCAAGGTCGCCTTCCTCCTCTCCGGCAGCTTCATCATCGTCCTCCTGTCGGGGCTGGGCCTGCCGACCGCCGCCCTCCGCTTGCTGCCGCGCTATGCGGTCCGCGGGCGCGCTGCCCTGATCGGCCATTACCTCGTCGTGGGCCTCTGCGTGACCAGCGCCATGGCCGTGCTCGGCGGGCTTTGCCTCAGCCTGATCCTCATGGTCGTGCCCGACCTCGCCAAGGATTTCGGCTTTCCCTGGTATCTCGTCGTCGGGCTGGTCCTGTCGGTGGCGCTGATGCGCTTTGCCAGCGAGACCTCGCGCGCCTGCGACCTTCAGTTGATAGGATTTGCGGCAGAATCAATCGCCGCGCGGCTGATCCTACTCGCGGCGCTCGGGCTCTATCTGCTGATCGGCGCGCAGCTCGACGCTGAGACGGCCGTGGCCTTCTGGGCTCTCTCGCAAGGGGCGGTCGCCATCGCGGTCACCGTCGTGGTCTTCCGCCGGGTGCGGCCGGGCGTCGCCATGCTGCGGCCGCGTCCGATCCGGCAGTACCGCGGCTGGCTGCGGATCTCGACCGTGATGCTGGTCACGCCGGTCTACTACTACCTGCTGTTCGAGACCGACGCGGTGATGCTCGGCCTGATGGCGGGACCGGAGGAGGTCGGGGTCTATCAGGTGGCACGTCGGCTGGCGGAGTTCGTGGTCTTCTGCACGGCGGTCGCCAGCGCCGTGGGGCTCCCGCGCATTGCCAAGGCGCATGCGGCGCATCGGCCGGACCAGGTCCAGGCCACGGTCGACGCGGTCAACGGCATCTCCCTGCTGAGCACGCTGGTCATCGTCCTCGCGCTCGGCCTGCTCGGGCCCTGGGCGCTGCGGCTGTTCGGGCCGGAGTTCGCCTCCGGCTATCTGCCGATGATGCTGCTGGCGGGGTCCCGGCTGGTCTCGGTGCTGTTCGGCCCGGCGAGCGATCTGCTCCTGATGACCGGGCACCATCGTCTCTTGGGCAAGGTCAATCTGAGCTGCGCGCTGCTCAACATCGTCCTGAATCTGATCCTGATCCCCTCCTTCGGCATCATGGGCGCCGCCGCGGCCACGAGCACCGCCCTGATTGCCTGGAGCATCTGGCTCTATCTGCTCAGCCGGCGCGACACCTCGATCGAGACCTGCCTGCTGCGCCGGGTGCCGACCTTGCTGATCCTCCAGCGGGCACGGGGCTGAGGCGCGTGCCGCGGATCGCCTATCTGACCACCTGCTCGCCGATCCGGCCCACCTCGGGCCATGCCTTACGCGTGCACGCCAACTGGCGCGCCATGCAGGCGCTGGGCGAGACCCGTGTCTGGGCCTTCGACAGCCGGCCGTCGCCGGCGGCGCGACGGGGCGAGCGCGAATCGGGCGTGGTTTCGCTGCCCGCTCGGCACGAGCGCCGCCCCGCGCTTCTCCTGCGCCATCTGCGCGCCTGCGCCACGGGCCGGAGCATGCTCTACGCCAAGGCGATGTCGCCGCGGCGGATCGAGCGCATCCGGCGCGAGCTCACGCGCTGGCGGGCCGATCTGCTGGTGATCGGTGACACCTGGCTCGCCGACCTGCTCGAACCGTTGCGCGGCGCGGCGTGGCGGACCGCGATCGACACGCACAATGTCGAATCGCGGCTCTACCGGCAGCTTCTCGCGGAGCAGCAGGGGCTGGCCGAGTGGCTCAAATATCGGCTGTTCCTGCACAATGTCTGCCGGCTGGAGCGCAAGCTAGCCCGGGCGGACGCGGTGTTCGCGGTGTCCGAGGCCGACGCCGCCGTCTATCGTAGCGACCTGCGCCTGAGCCGGGTTCACGTGCTGCCGAACGGGCTCGACGCGGACCTCTATCGCCCAGGCGCCGAGCCCGTCGAGCCCGGTAGCCTGGTCTTTACCGGCAGCTACGGCTACTGGCCGAACGCCGCCGCGGCGCTGCACCTGATCACCGTCTCCCGGGCGCTCTCGGCACGGGGTGTCGCACATCGCATGCTGCTGGTCGGGCGCGACCCGACCCCAGCGATGTATGCAGCCGCGGTCGATGTCCCCGACGTGACCATCGTCGGGCCTGTGTCGGACATCCGTCCGTACATTGCGCGCGCGGCGCTGGTCGTGGCGCCCCTGACCGCCGGCTCCGGCACGAAGTACAAGATCCTCGAGGCCATGGCGATGGCCCGCCCCGTGGTCACCACCCCGGTGGGCGCGGAAGGCCTCGATCTGACCGATGGCTGCCATGTCGCGATCGAGCCCAACCTCGACCGGTTCGCGGAGCGCGTCGCGCTGCTTCTGGCGCATCCCGAGCAGGCCGCGGCGATGGGCCTGGCCGCCCGCGAGCACGTGCTGGCGGCCCATTCGCTGCCGGCCCTGGAGCGATGCCTGCGCCGCGCGATGGCCTCGATGCCGGAGCTTGCGCCGTGAGCGACACGCGAGCGGGAGCCCAGCCGGCAGTGCGTGGTGGCGACCGGCCGTCGCCCGGCCTGCCGCGCATCGCCTATCTCGTCCCCGAATTTCCCGGCCAGACGCACACCTGGATCTGGCGCGAGCTGGTCTGGATGCGCCGCTGGGGTGCGAAGGTGCGCATGGTATCGACGCGCCCGCCGCTCGATCGCGACCGCGCCCGCCACGCTTTCGCCGCCGAGGCTGCGGCCGAAACGTTCTATCTCATGCCGCGCGAAGCGGGCGCGACCTTGCGGCTGCTGGCCGAGGTCGTCGAGGACGGCGTCGCGCGGCCAGCCGACTTGCGTCGCGCGATTCGCGCAGCACAGACGCTTCCGGTCGAGGGCAATCGTTTCGGCCGCAGGGTCCTGCCGCTGATCCCCGCCGCGGCCTCCTTCGCCAGGCTGTGCCGCACCGAGAAGATCGCGCACGTGCATTGCCACACCTGTGCCCGCGGTGCGGTGGTGGCGATGCTGGCGCAGGCCATGGGTGGGCCGCCCTATTCGCTGTGCATCAACGCCAACCTCGACTGGTGGGGCGGCGCCATGGCCGAGAAGATCGGCGGCGCCACCTTCTCGGTGTCGACCATGCGTTGGGTCTACGACGAGATTGTCCGCGACTACCCGCCGGAGATCAGCGCCCTCGCCCACTACGCGCCGGTCGGGGTCGACACCGATCAGTGGCGGCCCCTGCCGGTCCGCGAGCCGCTGACGGGCCACGCGCTCAACCTCGTCTGCGTCGGCCGCATGCACCGCAGCAAGGGCTTCGACGTGGCCCTGCGGACGGTCCGGCTATGCCTCGACCGGGGGGTGGACGTCTATCTTCGCCTGCTCGGCGACGGCCCCGAGCGCACCGCCTTGATGGCGCTCGCCGATCAGCTCGGCCTCGGCGGCCATGTCGAGTTCCGCGGCTCGGTGCGCGAGGACGAGGTGCGGCGGACGATGGGCTCGGCCGATATCTTCCTGCTTCCGAGCCACGCCGAGCCGCTCGGTGTCGTGGTCATGGAGGCCATGGCGATGGCCACCCCGGTCATCGTGACGGCGGCGGGCGGTGTGCGGGAGATCGTCACCGGCGAGGTGGATGGGCTGGTGGTCGAGCCCGGCAATGCGGGCCAGCTCGCCGCGGCCGTCCTGGCGCTCGCCGGCGATCCTGCCCGCAGGGCGGAGCTTGGCCGCCGGGGCCGCGAATCCGTCGTCGCGCGGTTCGACGCCCGGATCGGCGCACGCATCGTGTTCCGCTTGATCTACGGCCGCGATCCGGCCGAGCCAGCCGGCAAGGTACTGGCTCCCGCGCAGTCGGTCGGCCTCTAGGATGCGGGGAGGAGTTCGGACCATGCTGCAATCGGGGACGATACGGTTCGTAGGCGCCACCTTGTGCCTTCTGCTCGCGACCGCCTGGGCCGGCTCCGCCGCGGCGGCCAGCCGCCCGTTCCCCCGCCACACGGCCTACACGCAGGGCTCGATCCTGCCCAACCACAAGTCGCGCGCTGTCCTCGATGCCACCGTCGGCCAGTTTTATGATGCCTGGAAGTCCCTCTTCGTCCGGCAGGGTTGTGGCGCCGGTCGGTACTATGTCACCGTGGACGGGCGTCAGGACAACATGCCGGCGAATTCGACACTGAGCGTGTCGGAAGGCATCGGTCTGGGCATGCTGATCGTGCCCTACATGGCGGGCTACGATCCGGACGCCCAGGAGATTCTGGACGGTCTTTACCGGTTCTCCCGCGACCATCCGAGCCAGCACGATCCCGACCTGATGGCGTGGCGGCAGATGGGCGACTGCACGAGCAGCAACGATCCCAACTCGGCGAGCGACGGCGATCTGAACATTGTGTTCGGCCTGTTGCTCGCGCACGCCCAGTGGGGGAGTGGCGGAGCGATCAACTATCGTGCAGAGGCCGTGAAGATCATGGCGGCCATCCGCGAGCACGTGATCCACCCGGAGAGCGAGATCGTGCAGATGGGCGACTGGGTCCATCCGAGCTTTCCGCTCGAGTACGAGGCAGCCCGGACCTCGGACGTCATGCCGATGCAGCTGCGCTCGTTCTACCGGGTGACAGGCGATCAGGTCTGGTGGGACATCCTCACGGCCAATCTCAACCTGATCGCCCGGCTGCAGACGGACTGGGCTCCGGGCACGGGGTTGGTTCCCGACTTCGCGGTCGACACCACCAACCGCGGGCGTCCCG
This sequence comes from Geminicoccaceae bacterium, assembly GCA_044224255.1. Lineage (GTDB taxonomy): Bacteria > Pseudomonadota > Alphaproteobacteria > Geminicoccales > Geminicoccaceae > Benzoatithermus. The sequence goes on along the minus strand of JBGAKU010000046.1, from coordinate 8,063 downwards.
CCGACCCCGGCTTCGTCGGCGAGCCGCGCGCCAACCAATACTCGTTCAACGCCTGTCGCGTCCCCTGGCAGGTCGCGATCGAATATCTGCTCAACGGGGCTACCAAGGCGAAAATGGTCACCGATCGGATGATGAGCTGGCTCTATGCCAATGTCGGTACCGATATCTATCGCATTTACGGCGGTTATTATTTGAACGGAACGCCGGCCGTGAACTGGAATTATGTCTGCTTCACCGGCGCGTTCGGCGTTGCCGCGATGGTGAACTCCGCCCATCAAGATCTGCTCAACCGGATCTGGGACGACGTGGCCCACACCACGGTCGTCGACCGGAGCGACTATTACGGCGCCATCCTGCGCATGGTCTATCTGCTGGCCATGTCCGGCAATCTCTGGCGGCCCTAGCACGTTGTCCGGCCGCGTCCGCCGCACCTGCGACGGGTTCGCACGACCCATGCCTGCGACATGAGCATGGGGCCGCGGACGGGTCAGGCCGACCTGCCGCCGGCACGCCGGCCGCCCGATGCCACGCTCGTGCAGCGTATCGAGTTTCTGCGGATCACCCTGATCGTCGGCATCGTGGTGCTCCACATCCCGCCCAGTTGGCCGCTCGATGCGCTGCCGCCGGAGGCCCATCGCTGGCCCGGCGTGATCAAGCTGTTCTTCGACTATGGCCCCCTGCGTGCGGGCGTGCCGGTCCTCAGCATGATCTCCGGCTATCTCCTGTTTCTGCGGCCCTACCCGAGCTACGCAACCCTGGTCCGCCGCAAGATCGGCACGCTGCTTGTGCCGTTCCTCGCCTGGAACGGCGCGGTTGTGCTCCTGCATGCCCTTAGGGGTCAGAACGATCTCGCCTCCCTGGCCGGGCCCGCGACCGATCTCGGTGCATGGCTGGCCGCGCTCGGCTCCTTTCTCGACGCGCCGCCCAACTATCCGACCTACTTCCTGATCGACCTGTTCGTGCTGGCGCTGCTGTCGCCCCTGCTCGGCACGCTCCTCACGCGTGCGCCCTTGCCCGTGCTGGCGGTGGCGCTGCTGCTCCTACTGTCCGGACACGACCTGGTTCCGACGGTGCGCCAGGACGTGGCGGCGCCCTTCATGGTCGGCTCGGCGGCAGCCATTCACCGTATCGATCCGCGCGTGCTGGATCGGTACGCTTGGCCGCTCGCGGCAGCCTTCCTGCTGGTCAGTATCGCGTTCATTGCGAGCCTGGCCCTGGGCGGCCTGTGGCCTTTGTCGCTGGGCTTGGTGCGGGCCGTCGGCGCTCCGGCCGTGTGGGCCTTCTCGGCCGTTCTTGCGCCGACGGCCTGTGGACGCTGGCTCGCCAGGCGCAGCGGCGTTGCCTTCGTGCTGTTCTGTGCGCATTCGCCGGCCTTGCGTCTTCTGGCCGGGGTCTGGCCGGCGTGGCTCGGCTACTGGCCGTTCTACGCCTCCGCGGCGCCTATCGTGGTCGGGGCGGTGCTGCTCGTGACCGCGGTGCTGCGGCGCTGGGCGCGGGGCGTTCTCGCCTTCATGACCGGCTCCAGAGGCAGCGGGCCAACGATGGGAAAGAGCGACGGATGAGCAGCGCAGATTGCACGCCGCCCCGAATCGGACGGCCACCAGGGAGGCAGCGATGAAGCGTGCGCTCAAGCGCGTGCTCGGCCCGTACTACACGCCCCGCATGCGCCACCTGAAGCGACGGCTCGAGGTTCGCTTCCTGGGCAAGGGCGAGCCCGAGCTCGCGCTGCTGCCCCGCATTCTCGATCCCGCCGCGGTGTCGATCGACATCGGCGCCAACGTCGGCGACTATCTCGATGTCCTGGCGCGCCATTCGCGGCGGGCGATCGCCTTCGAGCCGCATCCGGTCTGCTTCGCCTATCTCTCGGCCGTCGGGCTCGCCAACTGCACCGTCCTGAACCTCGCTCTGTCGGACCATGCCGGGACGGCCGTGCTCACGGTGCCGGTCGAGACCGACGAGGTCACCGGCCTCGCGACGATCGAGCCGGCCAACCGATCGTTCGCGCAGTCTTCCACACGGATCCAGGAATACGAGGTGCGGGTGGCCCGCCTCGACGACGTGGTGCTCGAGCGGCTGCAGGCCGACGAGCGCATCGCCTTCGTCAAGATCGACGTCGAGGGCCATGAGCACGCGGTCATTGCCGGTGCCGAAGGGACGATCGCCAAGCATCGCCCGATCGTCCTGCTCGAGACCGAGTACCGGCACGGCGCGCCGATCAGAGCGATCTTCGAGCTGTTCGCCGGCAGGGGCTATGTCGCGCGCGTGCTGCATGTCGGGCGGATGACGCCGGTCGACCCGGTGCGCCTGCGCGAGCTGCAGCGTGACTTCGCGCTGGGCGAGATCATCAAGGATGCCCAGGAAAACGACTACGTGAACAATGTCTGGTTCATCCCGGGCGAGCGCACCGACGTTTTGGCCGAGCTGAGCGCCCAGGATTGAGCCATGTCGACGACAGCGCGGCCTGGTGCGGCCCGCCGCGACCGGCGCGCTGGGATCTGCCCCGCCAGCAGCAGCTCGCGAGCCTGCTCGCGCTGCCGCTGCTCGCCCTGTTCTTTCTCGTCTACATGGTCGGCGACCATCCGTTCACGGTGGCCGCGGTCGACAAGGCGGCCGCGACCGAGAGCGGCAGCCTGCTCAATCGCCTGCTGATCTTCGGCACCTTCGCCTTGAGCGTGCCCCTGATGCTGACGAGCGCGGGGGCCACGCTGCGGCTCCTGCTGGCGGCTTGGTTCGGCGGCGCCATCGTCGCCTGGTCGCTGCTGAGCTTCCTGTGGGCCAGCCACCCGGACTTGACGCTGCGTCGGGGCATCGCCTTCGCGATCGTCTACGTCACCCTGGTCTTTCTGGTCGCCGCGGCCCGCTCGGGCGTAAACGTGTTCCGGGCCCTCGCGGCCGTCGTCGCGGCGATCACCGTGCTCAACGTGTTCGTCATGATCGCGATGCCGCAGGTCAGCGCATCGCCGATCGGTGAGAAGGGCATCTTCGACGCGAAGAACACGGCCGGTACCGTCGGCATGCTCACGGTGGTGATGCTGGGCGTGTCAATGTTCCTCGTGCGCGCGGGCTGGCTCCGCCTGCTGGTCGGCACGATCTACGTCATGTCTTGGGTGTTTCTCCTGCTGACCAGGTCGAAGACCAGCATCGGTGTGGCCGTCGTGATGACGGGGGCGGCACCGCTTCTCCATCTGCTGCTCAGCCGCGGCGGCGGCTGGCGCGGCCTCGCGGCCCTCCTGGCGGTGGCGGCCTTGAGCGGTGCCTGGGTGGCGGGGGTCGCTGCGGGTGTCACCGGCGACGATCTGATCCTGGCGGTGTTCGGTGATCTCACCTTCAGCCAGCGCACGCCGATCTGGGTCGACGTGCTCCGCTCCATCGGCGACCGGCCCTGGCTCGGCTACGGCTACGGCTCGTTCTGGGAGATCGGCGAGCCGCTCAACCCGCTGAAGTATGCGCCCTGGGATGCCTTCTACGTCGATGCCCAGGTGATCAACACCGCCCACAACGGCTATCTCGACCAGCTCCTGCAGACGGGTGCCATCGGATTTCTGCTCGGGCTGGCGGCGATCCTGCGCTGCATCTACGTTCTCTACTCTACCGCTGCGCGTGCGCACGACCCGTTGGAGCGGGCCGCCTTGGTTGGCTGCCTGTGCATCGCGCTCTGCCTGATCCTCAACAATTTCCTCGAGAGCTACCTGTTTCGCACCGGCGACGGCCTCGGCTACCTGTTCCTCGTGCTCATGCTTCAGGCGGAGCAGGCGCGGCTTGCCTTGCGTGGCCATCGACAGGTCGGCCGATCTCGGCCCTTCATCGCGTAATGGTAAAAAAGTTCTTGACGATTATCTCTCGATGGTTGATGATCCTCGCGTGTTTGGGGCTCTTCCCCCGACACCCGACTTGAGGCGTTTCCTCCCCTTACTCAAGGCCGCGGGCAACCGCGGCCTTTCTTTCTTGTGGCGGAGGAGCGCCTTCGGGGAGCGGGCTGCATAACCTAGAGTTGTCCGCTCATCCCATACCAGGCGTAGGTGCGGGCGAGCATCGCGCGCAGGTCGCGATAGTGGGGTGCGTAGCCCAGCTCGCGGCGCGCCTTGCCGATATCGACCCTGCGGTCCGCCAGGAACAGCTCGAGCCTGGCCGGCGAGAGCGGCGGCTCCCGGCCGAGGAGCCGGGCGAGCGGCGTGGTGCTCGCGGCCGCCGCCCAGGCCAGCGGCATGGGTATCCGGAGATAGGGGCGCCGGCTGCCGGTCAGCTCGCCCGCGATGCGCAGCAGCTCGCCGAGCGCATAGTGGATGCCGGAGGTGATCAGATAGGTCTCGCCGGGAATGCCCCGCTCGGCGGCGAGGATCATGGCGTGCGCGACGTCCTCGACGTCCACCAACGGCTTGTGCAGCTCCAGCCGCCCGCCGAAGGCAGGAAACAGGCCGCGGCGGCAGAGCCGGAACAGCCTCAGGAGCTCGCCACCGACCTGACCCTCGCCGGCGATCACGCAGGGGCGCAGGATCGCGACCTCGAGACCGGTGTGCTGCCCGAGCTCCAGGAGGCCCTCCTCGGCCCGCCGCTTGCTCTCGCCATAGGGATTGTCCGGCCGGCAGGGCGTGGTCTCGTCGATCTCGGCGGTGGGGGCGGCCCCCATGGCGGCGAGGCTGGAGACGAAGACGAAGCGGCGCACACCGGCCGCCGCGGCCACAGCGGCCAGGGAGAGCGTGCACTCGGTGTTGACGCGCCGGAGGTCCGCCGCCGACCGCGTTGCCCCCGGCCGGCCCGGCATGACGGCCGCGGCGTGGAACACCGTGTCGACGCCCTGGCAGGCCGTGGCCAGCGCGGCGTCGTCGGTCAGATCGCCATGCACCAGCTCGCTGCAGGGGCGCGCCGGCTCGGGCAGATCGGCCACGGTGCCGTGGCGGACCAGCAGCCGCAGGGCGGTGCCGCCCTGCTCGCCCAACGTGCGCACGAGATGGCGGCCGACCAGCCCCGTGGCACCGGTCACGAGCACCCGTCGGTCGGCAAAACCCTCTACCATCATGCATCCCTCGCCGCGTTCGCTCAGGTAGGTATACTCGGCAGGCAGCCAGGGCGAGGGAGACGGGCATGGCGACCGCCGCGGTGACGAGGCTGGATGGCAGCGAGCAGCGGGCCAGGGTCGACCTGGCGGCCGCCTTCCGGCTGACGGCGCGCTTCGGCTGGCACGAGGCGGTGGCCAACCATTTCAGCCTGGCGCTGGACCCCGAGGGACGGCGCATCCTGATCAATCCGCGCTGGCGCCACTTCGCCCGCATCCGCGCCAGCGAGCTCCTGCTGCTCGACGTCGAGGACCCGGCCGTCATGCAGCGGCCGGACGCGCCCGACCCCACGGCGTGGTGCATCCACGGCGCCCTGCACCGTCTGCGGCCGGAGATCCGCTGCGTCCTGCACACCCACATGCCCTACGCGACCGCGCTCACCAGCCTCGAGGACAGCCGGGTCCTGCCGATCGACCAGAACTGTGCCCGGTTCTACGGCCGGATCGCCTATGACGAGGTCTATGGCGGCTTCGCGCTGGCCGAGGAGGAGGGGCGGCGGATCGCCGAGGCCCTGGGCGACAAGCCGATCGTGTTCCTCAAGAACCATGGCGTGATCGTGACCGGGCGCTCGGTGGCCGAGGCCTTCGACGAGCTCTATTATCTCGAGCAGGCCTGCCGGCAGCTCGTGCTCGCCTATTCGACCGGCCGCCCGCTGCGGCTGATCTCGGACAATCTCGCGGCCCAGGTGGCGGGCGACTGGACCGACTATGATGGCTTCGCGGCCGCGCACTTCGCCGAGCTGAAGGCGCTGCTCGACGTCGAGGATGCCAGCTACGCCCAATGACCAGCTAGGACAGTGAGGGGGCATGGCGAAGGGTTACTGGATCGCCCACGTCGACGTGCACGATCCGCAGGCCTACCGGGCCTATCTCGAGGCCAACGGCGCGGTGTTCCGCAAGTTCGGGGCGCGCTTCCTGGTGCGGGGCGGGCCGAACGAGCTGGTCGAGGGCAGGGGCCGTGAGCGCAACGTGGTGCTCGAGTTCGAGAGCTACCAGGTGGCGCTCGCCTGCTACCGCTCGCCCGAGTACCAGCCGGTCAAGGCCCTGCGCGAATCGGCGTCCGAGGCAGATATCCTGATCATCGAGGGCTATGACGGGCCGCAGCCCTGAGTAGAATCGCCGGCGGCGCTCAATAATGGAGTCGCTCAGCTACTAACGGTTGAAGACGGCTCCATTTTTATCACATTAAGGACCTTGTCTTCGCGGGACGCGATCCTTGCATTGACGTGCCTATTGACCGCTTAACCAATACTTGGTGGACCGCAGCCTGAGCTGCCGCCGTAAGACGCATAGCTCTCCCGGAGAACGCCATGGATCGTGCAGCGCGCATCGCCTTCGTGCTGGGTCTTGTCGTGCTCGCCTTCGGCTACGGGTTTCTCGCCCGCAGCTGGAAGCTGCCGCCATATCAGCAGGTCAAACCGATCGGCGAGGCGGTTCAGGCGGCGGCGCGCTACTTCACCGATGCCGACTACATGACCTTCGTCTCGCCACACCCGAAGGGCGGCGTGACCTCGTCCGATCCTGCCGCGGCGGCCCCGGGGATGACGCTCATCCCGCGCTATGACGGCGAGCGGTTCGTGGCGGAGCTCATCGGCCTGAACGGTGAGATACTCCACTCCTGGCGGAAGAGCTTCAGCGAGGTCTGGGGCGACTCGCCATCCCATGTTCAGTATGTGGCAGAGGACGAGTACCTGGAATGGCATGGGGTCCATCTCTATCCCGACGGAAGCGTACTATTCAATTTCGAGGGGCAGCTGTTCCCGTTCGGTGGCGGCCTCGTGAAGCTGGACAAGAATTCCAACGTGATCTGGAAGCTCCCACGCAACACGCATCATGCGGTGGTCGTGGCGGACGACGGGACGATCTGGGTGCCTTCGCTGAACTACCGGCCCAACGGCATGCCCGAGTTCCCCGGCCTGGAGCCCTGGTTCTATGAGGACACGATCCTCAAGGTGTCGCCGGACGGCGAGCTGGAGGACGAGATCTCGGTCCTTTCGGCGATGCGCTCGCTTCCCGGTCTGGTCTCGCCGCGTGGCGATTCGTTCGATCCAACCCATCTCAACGACCTCGAGCTGGTGACGCCCGAGCTGGCCGCGGCGTTCCCGATGCTGAAGCCCGGCGACCTCGTCGTGTCGATGCGGAACGTGAGCGCGGTCGCCGCCATCGATCCGGAGACCCGCAAGGCTCGTTGGGCTATGGCAGGGCCGTTCCGCCGACAGCACGATCCCGACCTGCTCCCCAACGGCCACATCATGCTGTTCGACAATTTGGGTGGCGACCCGGCCTGCGGCCGGACGCGCATCCTGGAGCTGGACCCGGTGACCCAGGCGACCGCCTGGAGCTACGATGGCTGCACCCGCGGCGAGCGCTTCTACAGCGAGGCCTGGGGCGAGCAGCAGGCCCTGCCCAACGGCAACGTCTTGATCACCGAGAGCTATGCCGGCCGCGTCTTCGAGGTGAACCGCCAGGGCGAGATCGTCTGGTCCTGGGTCAACCACGTCGGCGAACAGGACGGCAAGCCGCTCGGCGGCGTGGTCGGCGGCTCCCACCGCTACCCGCCGGGCTCGCTCCCGTTCATCGAGGAGCCGGGCCCCTCGGCGGAGCGGGAGGGTGCTACGCCGACGAGCGGCTGAGTAGCGAGGGCGAGGCATGAACGGCCCCGACCCTTCGCAAGCCTTCCTCGATGCTGCCCGTCACGCCGCGCCCCCAGCCGGAGGATTGTTCTCGGTCCGTCGCCGCCTGAACCCAATCATGCCGCAAGAAACTGCGACTGTCAGGTCTACTCAGCACTGTATACAGATCGAGTCTTAAGGCTTCGCTTGACTGCTGCGGTCGAGCAGTTCGAATGCACGGCGAACTCCTCCGAGCCAATGCTCCCTACTCCGCGCCGACTGAAAAGGCTGCCGCTCAGCCTCAGCTAGATCGTAGGTGGGCAGCGCCTCACGCACGCGCCGTAGTGCCGCCACGGCTTTGGCTTCGTCTCCCTGCTCTCCGCGCATCGCATAGCTTG